>CAYFTI010000211.1:0-3956 GCA_964346065.1 uncultured Hyphomicrobiaceae bacterium | reverse complement strand
CACCTTGCCGTCAGCGCGGCAGCAATGGACGGGGAGCGGAAATGGAGATGGGTGCCGCGTTCGCCCGCTGGTCGGTGGAGAGGGGGCAAAAGCGGTGTGAAAAGAAGGGTTTATTGCTCGACTCTTTCGTACGGCCCGAAACGCCAGGCTGCTGGCGCGGGGCACGCCTGTCAAACAAGGAAATCCTTCTTAGAGACCGCGCTCATCGCCCACCCGCAACCGGATAATTCCATTTCCCTCCGGCCCTGATCCGCGGGGAAGGTCACAGCCGATAGCATTAAGTCCAGTCAAAGACGATCGGGGACTCTAACCTATCGGAAAAAACCCGTAACGTCCCTGATGCGGGTTTTTGGTGAAAACAACCACGTTGCCGTCGTCAGCAACGAAATCCGGCGGGCGCTCGTTTTCAATAATGATGACCTGGTTGTCCTTTCGCAGGCCCAGCAGGTATCGGTAAAACATCTCCTTCAGGTCGGTGCCGCTCAAATCGTCCTCATCGCCCTCGGGTTTCCAGTACGCCAGCAGCGGAGAGTCGAGAACGACAAACCCCGGATGCGGCAGTTCGCGCTCGCAGCAGAACTCCATAAGACCGACCTTGACCGCAGCGTGGGTGATTGCCCTCAGCCCCTTTCCGGTGCTGCCGCGTTCCTTCCCGGCGATCTGGAAGTCTCTCTTGCTTTCTTCAAAAAAAACGCGATCGGCATGCGGGAAATGCCACTCTTTCAGGATCGTCTCAACCGTCTTGGCAAATTCGTCGAGCGTGTTCTTGGAAATCTGTGTGTGGGTCTCTGTTGCGCCGGTGTCCTTTTCACCCTCATCGGCCTTAAGCTCCGCTCGCTGTTCTGTCATTCTTTTGAGACGGCGGATTTTGTCCAGCGCGATCCGGACATCAGCACGCGCGGATACTAGCTCATTGTAGGACGCCCGTTCCGCGGCGACCGCGGGCGAGGCGATCTCATTCAGCTCATTGTCGGATGCCGTATACCGCTGCTCAAACGCCGTCAGAGAATTATCAAGATCAGCGCGCTCGACGGTCAGAGAGGCGACCGTCTCCTTAAGCTCGCGCCGCAGCCGCGCGATCTTTGTCATTTCCGCATCGGCGGCCTGAACGACCGCCTCGGTATTGCCTTCGCAATCTGCGTCGAGGTGCTGGTCGCCCGGCAGCGCGCCGCAGAGCGGGCAGGGCTTTTGCTCAAGATGCACGAACAGCGAGCCGGACTCGTGGATGGCAGTCAGCCGTTCAAGGTCGGTCTGGTAATGGCTATCGAGCAGATTGAAGCGGCCCACAAGCTCGTCGATCTCGGCGAGGCGGGCGCGGCGGTTGCGCAGTTCGCGAGCTGCGGCGGCGCGGTTTTCAAGAACCTGGTCAAGGGCAGCCTGAACCTCTGACAGGGCGTCGTTCTGCGCACGGATCGATGCCTCAAGGCGTTGAAACTGATCGGTAAGCTCGGCTTCGTCGCTCCCCTCCTCGTCAAGCTCGGTCTGCAAGTCCTCGATCATCTGATCGAGCAATTCGATTTTGGCGCCCGCCTGATCGCGGCGCCCGGTGGCTTCTGCGGCGGACACAAGCGCCCTGTCATCAACGCCAGTCAGCAGCAGTTTGAAGGCGGCATACTCGGCGGTCGCCGTCGTGAACTGGCCGGACAGCAGCGGAGAGCCGCGCCCCTGAATCTCCTCTTCGTTGACAACACAGAGGCGCGCCAGATCGCGGAAACTGAGTGACCGGGTCCGCCCGCGGGCGTTCTGGCGTAGCACCTTGCCGGTCAGGCCGCTGCGTTCAAGCAAGGCAAATGACAGGGTGTCATCACGCGCGGCGGCATGCTTCCATCGCAGGATCCTGGCTTCACCGCCCGGCGCCCCGTCGGTCAGTATCTCCTCATAGGCGCTGAAATGACCGCCCTCGACGCTCCGATCCAGCGTCAACGGAGGATAGCCGGCGCTTTCGATGGCAAGACGGATGCGGTCATAACCGTTCCGTTCGGGCACATCCCGAACTGGGTCTTCCTGACCGAGCATGAAATCGATGCTCTCGACAATGAAGGATTTGCCGGTCTCGGACGCGCCGCAAATGACGTTGAGTCCCGGCGCGAACGCGAGGTCGGCAGGTGACTTGTCAGGACCAAAATAGGCAAGATAGCGCAACAGAATCCCGCTCATGAGAACAGCGCTCCCTGCGTGCCCCGCTCGACCGGATGGAATTCGGTCGTCCAGGTCTTGAAGAAGCGCTTGATAACGGCGTCTAGTTCCTCGGCGCTCAAAGCATCAAAAGTCTGCGCAACCCAATCTGCGCGGTCGCGCAGCGCCACGATGTATGACGAGCGCAGATTGTCGAGAAAGGCGCCCGCGGCCTCGTCCGCGCCGTAGTGCAGACCGGCGGGGTGAAAATGCCGCTGCACCAGCGACCGGCTCATCATCAGGCGCAGGCCGGACTCGATCAGCCCGCGCCGGACCAGCAACTCGCCTGAGCGCAGCGGCAGCGGCGGGTGCAGGCTGGTAGGACCGTCGGCGTCGGCGGAGTGAACGGTGAGGTAGTCGTACTGCACCAGCGTGCCGAGATCATGCGTCCGCGGATAGGACGCGACAAGAACGGCGAGCGAGCGCACCCCTGTCTCCAGAGCGCTGTTGAACGGGCTGGTGCCGCGCTCACTCATCACTCTTCACCCACGTGAGACGGCCGTTGTTGGCGAGGTGATGGCATACGCCCTGCTTGTCGGCCACGGTGGTCACGCCGACCAGCGCGCTGCCGCCGACATCGATCTGCCCGGCGGTCGTGACTGTGGTCCGCAGGCACGCGAGTCCGTCCGCGTGATCAGATTCGCAAGTATCGACGACGCCGTTGTAGATGTCGTCCTGAAGGGCGTTGAAGGTCCCGTACGGCGTCCGGTCGCGGGCGAAATTCCGCAAAGACTCGGCGCTGTAGAAGAGAACCCGCTGCCGGTTGTAGTGGGTCGCGAGATCGGGATGCGGCTCCAGTTCGTCGCGGACACTGAGCGGCTGCCTCAGATGGTCGCCATAGGCGTCCAGCAGTTTGCGCAGGTACGGGCTTTCCATCCCAGCCGGCTCGGCGGGCGGCGTCTCGGGCTGATCGCGCGGCGGCAGTCCGCCGCCGAACCGCGGCGCGTAGAACACGGTCTGGGCGTGCTCGGCGATCAGCTCTACGGCAGTCCGATCTTCAAAGATGGAGAAATCGAACTCGTCAAAATAGGCAAGCAGCGCGCCGGTCAGGGGAGCCATGATGCCCTTGCCGATCGGCGGCACGCAATGACTCTCCCATTTCTCACGGATGGCCTCTTTGAACCGCGCCGGGTCTTTCAGCCACCGCCCGACGGTGATGCCGACGCCGTGCGGGCAGACAAAGACATGGCGGCGCGGCACGCGGTGTGTCTGGTTAAAGGGCGGTGTGCGGTAAAAAGAATGGTAGATGATCTTGCCGATTTCGCCGTAGATGTCGCTCGGCTGCAAGGCATGATCATATTGTTTGCACTGGAAGCTGTCCCATAGCGCATTAAATCCCGCGGATACCGTAAAGGCGATGATGTCAAGACCGAGGTCGCCAGATCCGGCGTAGCGCTTGATCTGCTGATAAGTGCCCTGTGATTTGTGAAATGACAGCCATTCCTCGGTGAAATTTTCCCAATCATCTGCCGACATGACCTGTAACAGGCGGACCGGCGGCACTGGAATGCCGCCCGACATCTGCGCTGCCGTTGGGATCCTAACAGCGGCCTTGGGCGCGATGTCTTTCAGCTCCACTTGCTCGTTCATCGGTCATGGATCATGTAGTGGCATCAGCGTCCCGCTCTTTCACACGTAAGCGTTTAACATTTATGCGACAAACGATTGAACTCGGTCAAACGTGTGTCCGCTAACCGGGGGTCATCGGTCGCGCCTGAGCCGGCGCCTCATTTCTCATTAAGGCCGATCTCGCCAATACCCGCGGGTCACCCTTACGCCCC
>CAYFTI010000210.1:0-3991 GCA_964346065.1 uncultured Hyphomicrobiaceae bacterium | reverse complement strand
ATCCTCTCCGCCATGCCGATTTTAGTCATTGCTTTTGCTGAAATATTCGGGAAACACCCAAAACCCACCCTGAAATCGTTTTCACACCCATGCTGCAATGGGATTTCTCCGGCCGAGCGGTATGCGTGCGATGAACGAGGCTTCAAGTCGACCGCCAGCCGCTCAACACGCCACTTGAAGGATTGGCCCCTCCACCGTTCGCTACTCACCAGGGGCAAGCTATATCGCATAGGCGCCCGACATGCCGTCACGCGGCAGCGGGCTGATTCTATAGAGCTTTCGGATTGGGCCACGCACCAGACACGGTAAACAGTCGGGCACTGCCGCTTTCGTTCCCTGGCGCAGCATCCGCGAAAGGCTTGGCAATCGCCGGGTTGACTTGATTACTCTGCTAATGTTCCACGTATTGTGCTCACCTAAGATGTTTACATGCTTCGTGCGTGTGAAGACGAACTAACCCACCGGGCCCTGGCTCAGGCCGGCAGTATTGGGGTCACTCGTAAATTCCGGTGAATGGCTCGCTGTCCTCGGCCCTCTGTGCGGGGTTTCCCGGATGCCCTACGATGGCGCGTTCGGCGACGACATCGACATCCTCAAGCAGATCGAGATGATGCTGGACAACCCCTCCAGCGGCATCGACGCCCCGGCGGCCTTCATCTTCGAGCCGGTGCAGGGGGAGGGCGGTCTCAACGCCGCATCCAAGGAATGGATCCAGGGCATCGCCCGGCTCGCCAAGCTCCTCGGCGCGCAGCGCGCGGTCGACCATCGCCATCGACATCGCCTTGCGCTCGCTGTGTCCGAAGGCCAGGCCGTAGCCGCGCGTGAATTGCGCCGGCGCAGGACGCCGAATTCGTCCTCAGCCACGCTGACAATGTGCAAGCGACTGGCTTCGCCGAGCATCTCAAGCTGCCGCATTACGTGGACTTTCAGGCCGAACTCGCGCTGGTCCGCCAGCTTCGCAAGGCGCTGGAGGATTACGGGCTGATGCACGTCAAGCTCTATGAGGACATCGCGCTGCCTCCGACAGCGCCAGCCCGACCGCGACCGGCATCCCGCCGCCGCGCCCGGCCTTTTTCAGACAGTTGCTTTCTTTGTGCCCAGCCGGCGATGCGCCCCACCGCGCATCTCACCGTTACCGCGAAAATGTCATCGCCTCTTTCCCCGCGCATGATCCATATGTCCCATGCTGGAGCGAAAGACCTTCGCCGATGCAGAAAAGCAACAGCTTGATGCCTGGCGCGCCGGAGGCAGCGCGATGTGCCATTCGGCCGTGGCCAACGGCGCCAGACGGGCTGTGTGCCAGCCAAAATGAAGCGGCCTCAACGGCTTGTGGTTCGCGGCGATTCTCGTCAGAGGCGCCAACCAGACTTTATTTCACGATATCCAACAAATATTGCGATACCATTTGATTTGAGCTGTGATATCTCTTGTTGTAGCAGCTGGAAAAGCAAGTATACTCAATCAGACCAGCGTAAATCTATTGACCGGACATTGGAGAAAGTGGACGCCGAAGCGGTAATCCTGGAAAATTTCAGATGCGGAGTCATCCTGCTGGACAAAGCCCGGATGCCGCTGTTCATGAATTCTGCCGCGAGGCGGCAACTGACCGAAACTGGCGTATTGCACCTTGATGGCAACGGGGAGTTGCGCTCAGGTAACAGTAAATTCGATCGTGCGTTGCATGATGCGGTCAACAATGCCCCGCAATCGCACGGCCTTCAGGCCGCCAGCGTGGACCATGACACTGGCCTCACCGCCGCATGGGTCACGCCGGTAACAGGCGCGGTTGACCCGGTTGGACGCGCCGCTGCTCTCGTCATGGTGATGACGAGTAAGCCGCAACAGATACCGGCCGCCGTGTTGCGTGACCTGCTGGATATCACCGAAGCCGAGGGGCGCCTTCTGAGCAGGCTCATCGCCGGTAATACCCTGTCGGAGTGCGCGCGCGAGGCACGTGTGTCGTATAATACCGTGCGCAATCAGATGCGCAGCATGATGTCGAAGACGAGCGCCAAATCGCAGAACGAACTGCTCGTCATGGTGCATCGGCTTCTGCCGCCGACCTGTGGTTGCGCTCCGGATTCGTAACCCGTCGCAGACAGGCGCGCAGCGGCGCCCGGCGGCGTGTGAGCGAAACCGTCGGACACGCCACCTGTGTGGTGACTCATAGCCTAACCAGGTTAGAATGTGCGCTCGCGCGCGCCGCATTTCAGAGGTTCGAGAGGGGCTCATGGCTGAAACCCGCCTGCTGGCCAGCGGGGATACGGTCCTGGTCGTGGAATTCGGAGACAGGATTGACTGGCGCATCAGCCGCCGCGTGACCGCGCTTGCAAGACAACTGTGGCGCGATCCGCCCGCCGGCGTCATCGAGACCGTGCCGACTTTCCGATCCCTTGCGGTTCATTACGATCCCGACACGATCAGCTTCGAGGCGCTGGGTGAGCGGCTTACCGCACTCGCCGCAAACGCAGACGTAGAGGACGCGCCGGCCCGGCTGTGGCGTATTCCCGGCTGCTATGACGCCGAATTCGGTCCTGACTTGGAGGCCGTGGGCGAACAGGCCGGCCTATCCGTTGACCAGGTTATCGCGTGTCATAGCTCCCGCGCGTATGTCGTCTACATGATGGGATTTCTCCCGGGCTTCGCCTACATGGGCGACTTGTCGGACGCGATCACCCTCCCACGGCTGGAAACGCCGCGCACACATGTTCCGCAAGGTTCGATCGCGATTGCGACCAGCATGACGGCGGTTTACACGCTGGAAAGCCCGGGCGGGTGGCGTATCCTGGGGCAAACGCCCGTGAGCTTCTTCAGCGTTAATGACCAGCCTCCCGCCCTCCTGAGCCCTGGCGATCGCGTTGTCTTCGAGCCGGTATCGCGCGAGGCATTCGAACGGATACATGAGCAGGTCAGGGCCGGACGATTCACGCTGACGCCCGAGGAGGTGGCGGCATGACCGCATCGCTGCGCGTCGTTGCGCCCGGCATGCACACAAGCCTTCAGGATCTCGGCCGCATCGGCGTCCAGCACCTGGGCGTGCCGGTGTCCGGCGCGCTGGACACGGAAGCTCTGCGCCTCGCCAATCTGCTAGCCGGGAACGCCGAAGGAGAGGTAGCGCTGGAAATCATGCATCTGGGGCCGACGCTGGAGGTGTGTGGCGATTCCGTGCGTGTCGCGCTGGCAGGGGGCAGCGCCGCTATCGAAATCCCGGGGCAGGGCGCGCGCCTGCCGGGTTTTCGCAGTGTCAGGCTGCAGCGCGGCGACCAGGTCCGCGTGAACGCAACCGGCGACTCGGCTACCGCGTATCTCGCGGTGGAGGGTGGTTTCCAGGTTCCAGAGGTCCTGGGCAGCCGCTCCACCTATGCGCGTGGCAGGTTCGGCGGGCACAAGGGCCGCGCGCTGGCCGCGGATGATGTGCTGGCTCTGCGCAAGGCGGAAGCGTCGGCGCGGCCTGAACGGCAGCTCGCGCAAGCTGGCTTGCCACGACCCGGCCTACTGCGTGTCATACTTGGTCCGCAGGACGACTTCTTCACCACCGAGGGCATCGCCGCACTGCGCGAAGGAACCTTCTGCGTGACCCGAGCGGCCGACAGGATGGGGATGCGCCTCGATGGCCCGCCGCTCGCGCACCGCGATCAGTTCAACATCGTTTCCGACGCGATCGCGCCGGGCGCGATACAGGTGCCTGGCGATGCCCAGCCGGTCATCCTGCTGGCGGACCGACAGACGACAGGCGGCTATCCGAAAATCGCCACCGTGATTTCCACCGACCTGCCGGGGCTCGGACGCTTGCGCCCCGGCGACCGGATTGGCTTCCAGACCGTGACCATCGCCGAAGCCGCGGAGGCACGCTCTCGGGCAGACGCCACGTTCAACCGATTGCGCAACACGATCTCCGACGTCAAAAGCGGGTGGAGGCCGGATGAACGCCTGCTTCATTCCGAGAATATTATCGACGGGGTGGTCCACGCCACGAAGGTGGACTGACCTG
>CAYFTI010000209.1:0-4016 GCA_964346065.1 uncultured Hyphomicrobiaceae bacterium | reverse complement strand
TTCGACGGCCCGCTTTTGATGCGAACGCGGAAGTTGCCTCCCACCGGCATCGTCGAGCGCTTCCACCGCACGCTGCTCGACCTGCACTTCCGGGTGGCGTGGCCCTGCGGTCCACCCTAATAATCACCCAATAGCAGAACGCAGGGATCGCTCTTCGGTGTCAAAATCGTCGTATACCGCTTGCCTCGCGTCACACTAACACGAAGATTCTGTCGAGACTGGTCATCGATCTCGTCGCGGGAATTGAAGCGCACGATACGGTCGGCGTTGTAGGGTGGCTGACCTTTTCGCTTAATCGGCCAACCTTCGAAGATAATCACTTCGTCGAACTGCTTACCCTTGGCCTTGTGCATATTCATCACAACGACACCGGTCTCGGGTTTGGTGTTGGTCGAAAAATGCTCCTGGACAAACGCCTGCCGAATGATCGCCAGCGCGTTGCGATAGGCGCCGTTATGCCGCCAGTCTTGCGAGAGCGCCTGACGCAGTTGGGTGCCCCGCTCCAACACGCGGATGTTCCGCACCTCCTGAGCGATCTCTTTCAACCGTGGACAGGCGCCATTCTCCAGAAGGCGCCGCAGGGTTCGCCAGTCCTTGTCCGGATCACCGGTAAGCGCGACTTGTCGTGCCTGACCATAGACGGCGAGCATGGCGACCAGGATGCTGTTCTTTCGGAGCGCTTTGTCGGTGGCGAGGCAGGCAATGTGTTCTTCGTAGGCTTTCTGGATACTGGCAGCCTCCTTCAGAGCGCCTTTGGTCGGCGTGTCGCCGCCCTTGCCATGGAAGTAGTTGCGTATCAGGGCGATGAACCGCCCAAAGTGAGAGCCATCGGTATCCGGCTGCATGAGCAAAGCGATAACCTCAGCGCCGAGGATGGCCGCCTCTAATTCGATAACCGCCGAATGCGGAATCTCGGTCATCCCGCCCGGCGGCGATCGGAAGGCGTCTGATACCAAGCGGGTCATCTTCTTCGTCGGTACGAGGATGGCCAGCGACCATTCCTTCATACCGGCATCAATAAGCCGCTTCCGCGCCTTGTACGTCGTAGTTACAAGCCCGGCGAAGGCTTGATCGGTATTGGGCGGATACGCGCAGATTTGCACGCCCACATACGGCTCGTCGCGGAACTCACCCTTGAGAATGTCATTGCCGAAGACCCCGATGTCATTGCCCGCGCTGCGATGGTTGTCGGTGCTGAGGTCCACTTCGGCTGGCGCAAACGTCGCCCTGAAGTGGTCAAGGCGCTCCGGATCGGCGCCAATCCAGTCGTAAATGCGCTGCTCAGGGTCGGCGAGCGCAATAAGCGTGGTGAACTCTCCGAGTGCACGGACGACACGCCATTGCTCCGCGTTGGTATCCTGAAACTCGTCGAAGATGATGATGGGGTACATCGTGGCCAGCAGCCTGCGGATGCGCTCGCTGCCATGAAGGATGTCCCCGACATACAGGGCAAAAAGATCGAAGCAAACGACGCCGTCTTCGCGGGCCAGACGTAAGCGCTCGGCCTCTTCCGCGGCCGCTTTTTCGACCTTCTCGGCCTCGGTCAGCTTCGACGCAGCAGCATACCCGCTGCGGATGTCCGACAGGGCGATCGCCTCGGTCGGAGGTGTCAGAATATCGATACGCCGTGGCAGGCCGACCAAGTAGCCGTGCGCCTTCAGGATGCGCCAGAAAAAGGAATGGTAGGTCTCGACTTCGATCAGCCGCTTCTGCTCGCGGGGTATTTGCTGTTCGTACTCGATGGCCTCGACGACACGGGAGACGGTCGCGCGGGCGAAGCTGAGGAACAATATCTTCTGCCCCGGCCGCAAATGCTGCTCGGCAATTTGCGCGGCCTTGAGAATGGAAACCGTGGTCTTGCCCGAGCCCGGCCCTCCAGTGACGAGGAGGTGGCCCTCGGCCGCCATGATCTCAAGCTGCTTCTCAGTTAGCCGCATCCGCACCGGCTCCCGGCTCGACCGGCGCTTCACCGCCACCATCGGCAGAAGCGGGCGCACAGGTGTCCTGGACAGCGATACATGCCTGACGAAGCCAGGCAGGTATCTCGGCCTCGCTGCATTGGGCGAGGAAGTCGGCGATGCCCCAGTTGGCCTTCGTCCAGCCGAAGTAGTCGCTGATTGCGTCAGAGGCCGACGCCTCCACGTCGGGGTACTTGGCCGTGAGGTGCGGCGGCCAGTCGACGAGCTTGGCGAACCGCTTGAGGGCTTCCCCGGTCGTGTTCTTCAGGACGAGGTCCTCAATGCCTTTCTCGTCATGCATCAACAGCAGTTCGACCTGGGCCTCGATGAGCGCTTGGTTCGCCGCGTCCTGATTGTCGCATATGGCGAAGACACGCTTCCCCAGCTCACGGTAGAGCTTGGCCATAGCCGGGATACTGTTCTGGCTGCCGGCATCGATAGTGCAGATGCCGAGTGCCTCTAGCGACGAGTAGGTGTCAGGCTTCAGTTCCGACAACCGACGGCACACCGCCGGAAACGCCGCCGCCTCGGTTGCCCCTTCGGCGACCAGAACGCGACGCGCGAGCAACCCTTCGCAGAAGCGGGTGCGAAACTCCTGACGATAGCGTTTGGGCTTGACGCTATCGGGCAAGGCGATGGCGCGCTTGGCGAGTACTCCCTTGTCGTCCCGCGCCAACACGACGGTCTCGTCTAGCGCGAATTCCTCCAGCACATAGGGCGAATGCGAGGTGCAAATGGTTTGGGACGCCAGCTTGCGGATCTCGTGGACGATCCGCTTCTGGGCGTAAGGCGGGATGGCGGTCTCAGGCTCCTCCATCGCGAAGATGACGTTCTGCTTGTCCTCAGCGATCTGAGACAGCATGGCCAGCATGAGCATGTTGATGGTGCCAGTGCCCTGCCGATAGAATGGCGCTGCGTGGCTGCCTTCGCCCGTGGCGATGAACGCGGTGATGACCTTCCGCAGGTGCTCTCGGCTGAGATTAGATACCTTTAGGTGAGGCTCGATACCCCACTCTTTCGGGACGTACTTCTTCAGCGCGGTGTTTATGCTCTCCAGGATGCCGGAGATGCCAAGCTCCGGGTCGCTGGCAACCGAGTAATCGGCAAGCGTGGTGATCGTGTCCTCCCACATCTGCGGCCTGACCTCCTTTAGGCGCAGGATGATGTCCAGCAAGCTGCCCCGTTCCAAACTCAGGGCGCGGGAGCCCGTACGCAGCGAGCGGAGGTACAGGAAGCCGCAGACCTGCTTGTCCTTTTTGGAGAACTGTACGGGGGTGTCGCTCTCGGTAAGGCTTCGGGTGAAGTAAGTCCTACCCTCGAAGTCGTCCTCCTCCGGGTCGTACCAGCCGTGGAAGGTGACGCGGAGCGCCTCGGTGATATGCGCCGCATCGACGCCTGCCGGGTTCGCCTCGTCATAGAAGGTGTCTGTCGCTGCATCCCAAAACTCGGTGTAGTCCCCGAACTTGGCCTTCTGCTCCTCGGTCAAATCGGCAATTGCGACCTCAATCTCTATTCGCGGCGCATTTGCGAGAGATGTGGCCGCCGCGGCATCAACAGCGCCAACTGCAGCGGCTGCATCCGACTGGGCAACGTCAGTCTGCGCTTCAGCCCCCTCGTCCGCTGCAACCTCACCCCCTCCATCAGCCGCCTCGGAATGGTACTCGCCCTGGAAGAAATCATGCTCATCAATTGGTGGTTGGCGCTTCAGACGGTCAGGTCCTAGGACGAGATCAAGGGCCTCAAGGAGCGTTGTCTTTCCAGTATTATTGTCGCCAATGAGCACGGCGTGTTTTGGAAGTAGTATACTCGCTACTTTTACACCGCGGAAATTCGCGATAATCAAGCGACAGACTTTCATGTCGCTGTCCCTTCCCTCATTGTCATGTCGAAAACAATGCTATCGGCGGTTGACTGCCAACGGAATAAACAAGACGGAGAGTCGTGCGATTGGTGTACAGCGAGGGTAGTCGCCTGACAGTGCCGCTTCCTGTGTGAGGTTCAGGTTGCGGGTCAAGCTGGCGCTTGGAAGGTTCCTTGGCGGCGAGCGTCGGCCTCGCC
>CAYFTI010000208.1:0-4036 GCA_964346065.1 uncultured Hyphomicrobiaceae bacterium | reverse complement strand
TGCGTCATGGCGCTCTTCGGCCCGAAGCGGTCGTAACACTTTGTCTCGCTCGCAGCAGCTCGACGACGTAGAGCGGTCCAAGCGGTTCCTGCCGGCTACGGCTCAAGCTTCGGCAGAAGTAGACAACGCTGCGCACGCGTGTGTCACGACCGCGCCACTCCAGAATGCGGACGAAGTCGCCGTTCGCAGGGCGGCCGAAAGATCTGTTTCTACTCGAAGCGCGCATGACGGCAGGCTCCGCTCTGCTTTTGAAAGATCGCGTCCGGATTTAGAAATGGAAAATAGATATCCATTGACTGGTCTGTTGGCCTAACGTGGATAATGTGCGCATCCGAAAGGGCTGACTGATCCGCATTCACTGCGAGCCGAAAGGCGGCGAACCCGCGCCCCAAGCGACGCCGTCTTTGAGCCTTTGGCTGTCCAGAACAGCCATGAACCCTGTCTCGCACTGAGCCTCCGGAAAGCGCGCGAGGATCTCGGGCGCCATCGGCGAACGATGTAGCACAGGACAACGCAGGCACGGATGCTCGGGATCGATGTCCGAACCTACCCAGCGGCGCCGGGTAGCCAGCCGCCGAGCTTGCTCGAATCTGGCACTGTTCTTCAAGTCACGGAGGTTCCCGGATCGCAACCGACCGAAATCGTCCTCGGGGAAGAAAGTGTTACAGCAAGCGGAAACCGCCCCGTCACTCTGTACAGCAATGTAGCGCCACGGCATCGCGCACGCCGCGCCGTGCCCGTGGTGATGGCCCCGCCGGGCCGCGTCGGTCGGCTGTACCGTCGCGGGGGCGATCGGCGCCCGCGTCCGGAACCAGTCGACGCCGATCTCTCGGGCGAGCGCGAAGGCGGCATCGAGTTCCGCCTCAGACGACCGAAGCGAGAGCATCTGCCATTCTATTGTCGTTCTCACGTCGCTTCGGACAGTGCGCAGACGGACAAGACGTCTCAGGTTGGACAGCACAAGGTCGAGATCGCCGCCTTTACGGTAGCGCGCATAGCTCTCTTGCGTGATCCCATCGATGCTGACTATCAGATGCGATAGCCCGGCCCGGCAGATCGACTCGATACGGTCGAAGTCGCGGAGGCTTAGATGACTGCTCATGCTGGTATAGACATTGGCCTCCGCGATCATCGCGACGATTTCGCTAGCGCGGGGATGAAGCATCGGCTCACCCCAGTTGTAGAGATGCGCAATGTAGAGATTGCGACCGATGTCGCCGATAAGGTTGCGCACCATCTCAGGACTCACGGTCTGCCTCTCGCGACCCGGCATACGCAAGCCCGTCGGACACCCTGGGCATCTCAGATTGCAGGCGTTGGCGAGCTCGAGCTTGAGGATGTAGGGCTGCGAGGCGGGTCTGATCTTCCCGGTCAATCGCTCCGTCTCGCATCTCGCGAGATTCGCTAGCTTGCCCAGCGTTGAATGGCGCAGAAGGGCCATGAAGTGTTTTCTCGACGGGCCGCCGGTTATCGACTTGCCCCCCCGGATCCTGCGAGTCATAATATCACAGTTCTTCTCGACGCCTGAGGCGTGGCAGCCCCATTACCTTGAACCCTTCCACGCAATCGATTGGCGCGTCCGACAAATTGTGCCCCAGTTGCGCCGCCGTAACCGGGCAGCGCAAGCAAGGATGCTGTGCAGGGACCTTCTGGCGATCGACGATACCGAGATGGACCTCGCGCGCCTGAATGGACCGGCTCCCGTGTCGAAATGCCTGAAGCCCTTCTTTAAGATCGCCAAAGTCATCCGTTTTCAGAAAGGTCTTGCAGCATGCCGAAAGGCCGCCATCGGATTGTAGCACGACGTTCCTCCACAACGACGTACAGGGCCCCGTCGGTCGGGACGCGATGGTACCATACGGTCGCATCGAACTGAAATGGTCTACGCCGATTTCGTGCGCTAGCCATCGCGCGTGTTTGAGCTCGTGCTTGTTGTGGTCAAAGACGATGAACTGCCATTCGATCCTGGTGCCGATGCTCTTTTGCGCGCGTTTCCAAGCCACCACTTGCCTGAGGTTTCTCAGAACCAAGCGGAAGTCCCCCCCGCGACGGTAACGTTCGTAGGTTTCGGGACTCGCGCCGTCCACGCTTACGATCAGATGATCTAGGCCGGCATCAAAGCAGGCGCGCAGGCGCGCGGGGTCGTGAAAAGATAGATGCGTGCTGAGGCTTGTGTAGATTCGATGCCGCGAGAGAAGAGAAACGCAATCCGCGGCTTTGGCGTTCAGCAGCGGTTCGCCCCAATTGTAGAGATGCGCGATCAGCAAGGAATGCCCGACTTCATCTAGAAAGGTCGTCAGGACTTCAGGCTTGAGCAAAGCGCCCCGGCGTCCCCGCGTCCCATTTCCTGTTGGACACCCGGGGCAATGAAGGCTGCAGCCACTCGACAGGTCGATGGTGGCAATGTAGGGTAGCGCGACTGGGTGCGTCCGGCCGGCAAGGCGCTCGGCCTCGCAGAGCAACAGGTTGCCAAGCCTTCGCGGCGTCGCTCCGCGCAGCACGGCCGCAATGTGCTTACGTTTCACGAGCAACGCCCGTTCTTCGCCGTACCGCTGGTGGGCGATGCCGAGCTCCATTCGCGCCAGAGCTTTGGCAGCCTCCGCAGACGCGCGGTGCGCACGGCCATCGGGACGCGGAACGACGCCGTTCCATCATGCGAACAGGAAGCGCACAGCAGAAGATCGCGTCGCTCTCCCCTGCGCAATCGGCGACGTGTCAGGCGCATATCGGGCGAATTCCAAATGTTCACGAGCGACTGCTCCGCAACGTTGCCAAAGACGACGTCGCCGTACATATCGCCGCAACAGAGCACGGCATCGCCGTTGGCCCTGATCTGAAGCGTTGTCGATGGGCGCAAGCAAGATCGATCGATCCATTTCGCGCTGTCGAGGATCGTCCGTGGAAGCCGAACGTTGCCACCGCGGTTCTCGACCCGCGCGGCGGCATCACGGAAATCTTTAAGGATAAGCGACCTTTCATCGGCGAGAGCGGCCAGTCTGCGCAGCGCCGTCCGGTCGTAGGCATTGGCGATAACGGCGTCGGCACCAGCGTAACTGAGACGATCGAGCATCGTCCCATCCAGAAGATCTCCGTTAGTATCGAGGGATAGAAAGGCGCGCGGACATGCGCCGCGCAGGTCGGCAACGAAGTCAGCTATTCGATCGTCGAGGAGTGGCTCGTTGATGCCATAAATGGAAATACGGCCGGAAAAATCGACCTTTCCAAGTTCGCTGACGATCCGTTCGAAAACGGATGTAGGCAGACCTAAATCGATGGAGTCCTTTCTCGCTTGCCCGAACTTGCAGAACCAGCAGCTTCGCGTGCATCGGTTTTGGGTTTCGATCTGAACGATGCGAAAGAGTCCACCAGTGCGCGCCAAATTGATTCTGTTTAACGCTAAACGAGCTGCGCGGCGGACCCGCTTGAGTTGCGCTCCAGCCAATGCCATCACCTCAAAATGACTGTTTAATGGACCATCACGTACGAAGACCAAGACACGGGCCAGATAGGTAACACGGACCGCTTTGAATTTTTATTAAACGAAAGACGTACTCCTGATGCGTTGGCGATAATGCTATTCGGCGATTGTCGCATCTAAAGGCATGGTTGCGCATAGCTGGCGGCATCAAAACCGAGAGTGGGAAGCTGACCAGCGGAAGTGTCACCTTCGCATCTAGCACCGGGACCAAGCTGTAGCTCTACCGCGCCGTGCACATGGCTGCTAAGGGTTGGTCTGCGCCGTTGCTAGTGAGTACATTTAAGGACTGGGTTTTCTCAAATTGCGGCAACGCCAACCGAAGCCGCCGAGGCAGCTTTTATGCCGATCTCGCCCAAACCGGTGAGCCAGTGTCATGGCTCTTCATGGCGCAATGCAGGCCTGGGCCGTAGGGGCGAAAGTAGAGCTGATCTGCTTCGCCGGCGCGCCCGTCCGTCGGGGGCGTCGGCTCGGCGGCGGCCGGCGTCGGCGTGGGGTGCGGGACAGGCGGCGGATCCGCGAGAAGGATGGTAGCCCCGACGGGATTCGAACCCGCGACCT
>CAYFTI010000207.1:0-4052 GCA_964346065.1 uncultured Hyphomicrobiaceae bacterium | reverse complement strand
CCGCTGATCATCGACGAGGCCGGCATCGACGAGCTGGTCGGCAAGCTCGCGCGCGGGCTGGATCGAACAATGGCGGAATTATCCTGAGTGGTCGCATGTACAAGGCCGTCGCCGATGCGCTGTCAGTGCCGGCATAGGTCAGGCGGCAACGCCTGGATTCAGTCAAGGACGCGCGTCCCTGAAACGGTTTGATGCCTTGGCGCGCCAGATTCGGTAGCCAGTGAGCAACATCAACGTCGGAAGCAGGCCGAATACCAGTACGAGAACGCGTCCAGGCATCCCGAATGCTTCGCCGGTGTGCAGCGGGTACTGCCAATGGATGAAGATGTCGCCTGCCGTGTCGCGCAGCGGGTCTACGGATAAAAGAATATCACCCGAGTAGCGATTGACCGCTAGGCCGCTCGATGCGCCGTGCAGGCGGGGGTCCCCGGGCCGTTGCAAAGTGAGCAACCATGCGTCCGGTCCCCCGGTCGGTGGATAGATCGCGCTTATCGTGGCGTCAGGCCAGTGCGCCTGCGCGGCAGCCATGGCGCCATCGACGCCAATGTCGTCGCGGCCTTCCTGCTTGCCCGATGCTGGCGGCGAGGTCGTTGGGGTGACAGGCGAGAAGGCGTTGACCAGCCCCGAAATAGTGTTCGGAAACGCAAGATAGACGCCCGAGAAGAACAGTACGATGAGAACGGGCAAAGAATACATACCTAGTACGCGGTGCCAGTCATAGTTGCGGCGAACCGGCCCGGCACGCCGTTTCAGCGTCAATGCCTGCCGGAACTTTCGCTTGCGCGGCCACCAGAGATATAACCCCGTGGCCAGCGAGGCAAGCGCGCCCACTCCGACGAATCCGACGATCACCTCTCCTTTGCTACCCAGCAGCAGCGCGTTGTGCAGGTCGTAGACAATGCCTAAGATGCTGCGGGCGGGATTTCGCTGACCGCGGATATCTCCGCTTGCCGGGTCGATAAATATCTCGTGGGTATGATCGTCACGCTCGTATTCGGCGACATATACGGGTCGATCCGGATGCGGCATGTGCAGGACCGAAATGGAGCCGACTTCCTGGCGTGCAGCCGCCAGCGCTGTGGCCGGTCCGACGCGTTCGGTGCCCTGAGATGCTCGCATCAGGCCCGGATTGAGTGCCGCGTCGATTTCGTAGTGGAAAACCAGCAGGCAGCCGGTCAATGAAATCAGCGCAAGAATGCTGCCGGCAATCAGACCTAGCCAGAGATGAACGCGAACCCAGAGTCGGCGCATTGGCAAGTGCTCTGATCGGACGAAGTCCGACCTGTCTACAGTTCGAACCCGATGCGCCCAATCACGGTGCGCCGGTCACCGGGGATCGTATTGGTCTGGATATATTCTCGGTCGAAAGCGTTTTCCACATGGAGGGAAATTTTCCAGCGTTCTATCTTCCAGGAGGCGAATGCATCGAATCGAGCGTATGAGGCAAGTTCGGTATCGTTGCCGATATCGCTGAAGCGCTCGCCGCGGAAAGTTCCGTTAACACCGATGCGCAGACCCTGAAGTAGCGGCGGTCCGGCGAAACGGTAAATGACGCCGGCACTCAGCGAGGTTTCGGGGACGTTGGCCAGTTCGTTACCCTTCAGTCCGGTGAAGTCGCGCGTGACCTCCGTATCGAGGATCGAGGCCGATGCCAGGACGAGCAGCCGGTTTATCGGTTCTCCCTGCAGCTCGAACTCGACACCGCGGCTTTCCTGCTCGCCGATCTGAACGGAACGCAGCGGATCCTCCGGATCGGCGGTGACGACGTTTTCCTTGGTCAGGTCGAAAAGCGCAAGGGTTGCATAGACGCTGTCGTCGAAAAGCGCTTGGCGCACGCCGATCTCCCATTGTTCACCTTGTTGGGGATCCGGGAACTCGTCTGGGTTGATGAACCCGCCGGCCGGGTCTGGCGCTTCGAAAGACTGGAGGTAGCTTGCATAGTAGTCGGTGCCGGTTCTTGCTCGCCATATGGCGCCGATGCTTGGTGATACTTCGTCACGCGTAAAGTCGTAGTCGGCATCGCCGAAAGCGCCGGACTGGTTGGCTTCCAAGTCCACACTGTCGAAACGCAGAGCGGCGTTGATCACCAGCCGATCATCGAACAGAAACATCCGGTCCTGGACGAAGCCGCCAAGCGTCGTAACGTCGCGGTCCAGCGCGTCGGGAAGATCCAGCCCGAACCTGGGTTGGCCAAAGACCGGATCGAAGATGTTTATGGGTGCGGCAAAATCAACCAGCGCTTCGCGATCGCTGCCGGTTTCGTTGAAATCGAAGCCAATCTGCCATTCATGCCGAATGGCTCCCATGAATAAGCGCGCACGCAGATCGGCTTGTACGCCGATATTGTCGTAGACCTGCAATTGATCCAGGAAGAAGCGCTCGACGGTACCGTCCGGCGCTGCATCGCCCAGGAAACGCGTCGACGAGCGGTCTTCTTCGTCTTCTTGCCAGTAGATCGATACTGCACCGTCCACATTGGCGGAGAATTGATGGTCGAGTGCCAGCGTCGTACCGTAACTCGTATAACCGATGCCGTCGTCCGGCTCCTGAAAGTTGCGATCGAGGCCCACCCCCGCCAGGGACCCGTCGGCAAGCACCGGGAGGCCGTCATCGAGAAAATTGTCTTCGTCTCGCCAGAAGCCGCTGATCAGCAGCTCGGTACGGTCCGAAAGTGCGAACTTCATCGAGGGCGCGAGAAAAGCTCGATCACTGTCGACGAACTGACGAAAATCGTCCTGTTGGCGGTAGGCGACAATCAGGCGTCCAGCCACGTTCCCGCCTGCATCCAGCGCGCCGTGGAAGTCGGCCTCGGCTTCGAAAAAGTCGCGGTTGCCTCCAGCGACCTCGATGCTTGCACCGCGCATCGGCGTGGGCTTGTACGTTACCCGGTTGATCGTGCCGCCGGGCGCAACCGACCCCAGCACGATGGCTGTCGGCCCCTTGATTACCTCGATGCGCTGCAAGTGCGCGGTTTCGTTGAAGCTTGCGTTATTGGCAAACGGAGGCTCGGCAATGCCATTGGTCGAACGCGTGGCTTCAAAGCCACGCACTGAGAAAGTCGCAAAGAAATCGTCGCCTGGCTGGACGCTGGCGTTGGACGTCACGATGTCGTAGGTTCGGCGAGGTTGGCGGGCCTCGACGAAAGACTCCGGGATGACCGAGATACCGCGCGGATTTTCATCGATTCTGCCGATTCGGCGGGTGACTGCGTCCGGAACCAGCAGGGTGTTCGGGCGGCCGAGGACCCGAACCGTCGCCAGTTCGCTGGGTGGTTCTATTTGGTCCTCTCGCTTCCTGGATGTCGGCTCGGGATCGCCGGATTGACCGTCCTCAGAGTTCGCCTGGCGGGTCTCGGGCGGGCTGGTGCCGGCAGGGGTATCGGTGCCTGAGTCGAGGGCCGCGGCGGGCATGGAAAGAACGGCTCCAGTCGCGATCGCGGCGAGTATCACTGTCTGAATACGCATAGTCATGGCTCCGATCAATATAAAATTAAATGCTAATGCGAATGGTTACTATTTTATATGATGTTGATCAATTCTGGTTCATTCCATTCCAAAGCGCCGCAAACTGTTGCGTTTGCTCGAGTTATTTTGTTGATCCGCTGTCCGATATCATCGGGCAAGTGAATCTTATGGTTCGAAATAAACGCTGGTGGCTTTCGGCGCTGGTGGGTGTCGTACTTGCCGTTAGGGCAGCAGCCCAGGAACCGGCCCCGGTGGCCGTGGCGCAGCCGGAAGTACGCCCGGCGGTGGAGCGCGTCGAGTTGACGGGCTCGTTCACGGCCCGGCGCGCGGCGCAGCTTTCGCCGCGGCTTTCAGGCCTGGTCGAGACGATCGATATCGACGCCGGCGATGAAGTCGCGGCCGGCGACGTGATCGTGCGGCTGGACGACCGGCTGGCCGAGCTGCAGCTAGCCCAGGCCGAAGCGGCGGTGGCCGAGGCGCGGGCGTCGTTCGACGAGGCGATGCGGCTGCGCGACGAGGCATTGCGCTTGAGCGAGGATCGCTTCCTGCCCGATACCGAAATCCAGGCCCGGAAGTCTGCCGTGCAGG
>CAYFTI010000206.1:0-4060 GCA_964346065.1 uncultured Hyphomicrobiaceae bacterium | reverse complement strand
ATGCAACGCCTTTTCATCCTTGGCGCCCCGAAATGCGGCACCACATCGCTGGCCCACTGGCTGGCAGAGCATCCGGCGGTCCACATGAGCCGGATAAAGGAGCCACATTTCTTCAACACCGACATGAAAAACCGCACGGTCACGCGACAGGCCGACTATGACGCCCTGTTCGCCGACGCCCCGCACGGGACGCAGGTGCTGGCCGAGGCCTCGACTTGGTATCTCTATTCCGACGCAGCCGTGCCCAACATCCTGTGCGCCCATCCTGACGCCCGCTTCATCGCCATGACGCGGGATCCGGTCGAAATGGCAATCTCGCTCTTCCACCACAACCGGTTAAAGCTTCACGAACCGCTCGGGACGATGGAGGCCGCCTGGGCCGCGCAAGCGCGCCGAGCGCGGGGCGAGGATCTGCCGCCCGACTGCGAGGAGCCCGCCTTCCTGCAGTACCGCGATGCCTGCAACGTCGAGCCGCTTCTGGCACGCCTGCGCCGCCGCATTGAGGCCGAGCGCCTGCTGGTGCTGCCGCTGGAAGAACTGCGCGTCGATTCCGGCGCCGCCTATCTGTCGGTGCTGGATTTTCTCGGCCTTCCGGACGATGGCCGAACAAACTTCCCCGCCCGCAACGAAGCGCGAGAGGCCCGTTCGCTGGTTCTGGCGCGGGTCCTGAAGGCTGGCGCTTCCTTAAAACATTCCCTAGGTGTCCTGAGAAGGACTGGCCTTACAAAGTATAACCAGCGACCCTTTAATCGGCAGCCAGTGTCAGCAGAACAACGCGCAGCAATGGAAGCGGCATTTACGGCAGATAAAGCCAGCATGGATTATCGTTGAACAGCATGGATCAAGTGCGAAAGGAAGTCAGGTGAGCCTGTTTAAAAAAGTGTGTTCTGCGGTAAAGACGTTTGGTGACTCGATTTTGTCGGACAAGGCCTATTTCACTGTCTTTCGTTCATTTTACTTGGTTAGAAACAGCAAGCGCCGAGGGTCTCGAACCGGTTTCGATGTTGTTGGGTCACGGCTGTATCAAGCCAGTGATCCGGATGGCACCAGCTTATTTTTTTGCGAAAGAACACGGATGCGGCTGTATCACTATCCTAAAGGGGTGAAGGGTCGGCTTGCCAGCATCGAATCGAAGTATGCAAGCGACGCGGTGGCTGTAGTGGACGGGGACATCGTCATCGATATCGGCGCGAATATCGGCGAATTTTCCCGCTCCGTCGTTGACCGCGCAAGCCGTCTGATCGCGATAGAACCGGATCCGTATGTCTACGAAGCCCTGTCACGCAACCTCAACGGCTTTTTCAACGTCGCAGTAATGCAGCGCGCCATGTCCGAGGCGGATTCCGAAGTTGAATTCTATCTCAGTACCAAGAATGCGGACTCCTCACTTCTCCAGCCGACACAATTTTCGGAAACTGTCACGGTCCAGGCCGTGCGCTTGGATAAGCTGATCGAAGAGCAAGGCATCGAGCGCGTCGATTTTTTGAAAATTGAAGCAGAAGGTTGGGAGCCAGAGATCCTTGCGGGGGCGACAAGAACGCTGGGTATCACGCGTAAGATCGCTGTCGATGCAGGGCCCGAGCGTCAGGGGCAAAACACGTCGCATGAAGTGATCACCACGCTAAAAGAAGCCGGCTTCGAAGTCTCCCGGCGCGGTGATATGGTGTTCGCTTTCCGTGTGGACGCGGGCACATGAACACGACTATAGAACAGCGCCATACGGGGACGGCCCGCAAGCAACAGCGTTCTTTCGTGCGCTCTGCCTTGAAGGCCATGGCGATGCTGGCAAGTGGGTCCGGCGCGTCGAAGCTGATCGCCCTGGCTAGCCTCCCGGTCATCACCCGGCTCTATGCACCTGCTGATATAGGGGCGCTGGCGGTGTTCGCCGCCCTTCTGATGCTGCTGGTGCCGACACTGACCCTGCAGTATCATCGCGCGCTACCCGTGCCGCGTGGCGATGCGGCAGCGGCCAATCTGCTGGCGGTCGCGCTCGCCCTGATCGTCGGCCTGTCCGCACTGCTCTGGCTCGGCCTCTGGGCTGCCGGGCCGATTGTGCTGCGCCTTTTGTCGATGGAGGCGCTTGCCCCCATCTGGTGGTTGTTGCCGCTGGGCACCGCGGTTCTGTCTGCTGCCCTCAGCCTGGAACTCTGGGCCACGCGTCGGCGGGCCTACCGTGCTCTGGCCAGCGCCGCGGTCGGGCAAAGCGTGGCCGGCAATGGCGCCAAGATCGGGCTTGCCTTTGTCCTGCCCGCACCGTACGGGCTCGTAGTGGGACATGTAATCGCGCAGGGTGGGGCGGTGCTGTGGCTGTTCGCGCGGTTCCGGGCCGAGTTCCTGCGCCTGCGGTCCCATGTGCGCGTTGCGCGTATGCGCGCGGTCGCGCGGCGCTATCGCAGCTTCCCGCTCTACCGAACGCCCTCGCAACTGATCCTGCTGAGCTCGGCGCAGATGCCTGCGCTGTTCATCGCGGCGGTCTATGGCCCGGCGACGGCGGGTCTGTTCGGGCTGGCGATGATGGCGCTGTCGATGCCCATGAACCTGATCGGGCGCAACATGGGCAAGGCCTTCTTCGGCGAGGCCGCACATCTGGGCCGCAGCGACCCGGCGGCGCTGCGCGGCGCGGCGCTGCGGGTCACGGCGGTGATGGGCGGTATCGGCGCGGGCATTGCGCTTGCGCTGGTGGTCGCGGCTCCGCCGCTGTTTCCTGCCGTCTTCGGGCCGGATTGGACCGAATCCGGGCGGTTTGCGGCGACGCTCGCCCTCTACCTGGCGTTTCAGTTCGCCGCCGTGCCGGTAATGGACGTGCTGACTATTCGGGGCCGCGAGGCCGCCTATCTGCAACTAAATTTGCTGCGGCTGGGATTGATGGCGCTGGTTTTCGGCACCACGCTGGCAGCAGAACTCTCGCCGCTGCAGTTCGTTCTGCTGTTCAGCGGCACCATGGCGCTGCATTATACGCTATGTTTCTTCAAGGTGATGCATGAGCTTGGACGCGCCCAGTCCCGCCCCTGATTTGCAGACGGGCAAGGCGGGCCTCTTGCTGATCTACCTTCTGTCGCTCGCGGGGGGCGCAGGGCGCAATGCGGTGCTCTATGCCAATATCCTTGCGGCAGATGGTCGCCGGGTTGCACTCGTCTGTGGCAAGACCAACGGCCAAGGCCTGGAGCGCGGCCTCGATCCCCGCGTGGCGCTGCACCGCCTGGGCGCAAGCCGCAACGCACTGGCCTTGCCCGGGCTGATCCGCCAGACGCGCCGCCTTGCGCCGACGCGCGCCATGGTGATCGGCCCGTCCAACATGCTGCCCTTCACGCTGGCGGCCCGGGCCGCCGGGTTTCGCGGCGAGGTGGTGCTGCGGGTAGCGAATTCGCCCGCGGGCATGCAGGCTCGCTATGCCCCGCTTCTGCGCTGGTTCAAGCGCCGCACCTTCGCCCGCGTGCTGCCGCGCGCGGACCGGGTGATCGCCCTCACCCGCGCGATGGAGCAGGAATTGCAGCAGGTCTGGCATGTTCCGGCAGATCGCATTCACTATATTCCCAACGGTGTGGCGGTGCCCGAACACCCGCCCTTGCGGTCGCCCGAGGAACCGCCAATGGTGCTTTGCGTGGCCCGTCTGGCGCCGCAGAAGGACCATGCGACTCTTCTGCATGCCCTCGCACGGGTGCGGCTGGTGCGGGACTGCCGACTGGTGCTGGCCGGCGAGGGCCGCGAGCGCGCCACGCTCGAGGCGCTGGCCGGAACGCTCGGGGTGGCTGATGCCGTCCAGTTCATCGGCCACGTTACTGACCTCGCCCCGCTGTATGCCCGTGCGGGTCTGGCGGTCCTGTCGTCGCGGCACGAAGGGTTCCCGAACGTGCTGATCGAGGCTTTGGCCCATGGCTGCCCCGTCGTGGCCACCGATTGCCCGACAGGCCCCGCCGAGGTGATCGGCAACCCCGAGATCGGGCTGCTCGCTCGGGTCGGTGACCCCGAGGACCTGGCCGCGCAGATCCTCGCTGCGCTGGACCGCCCCTTCGATCCGGAACGGCTGCGCGCGCGGGCGGGGGATTTCTCGGTTGATCAG
>CAYFTI010000205.1:0-4063 GCA_964346065.1 uncultured Hyphomicrobiaceae bacterium | reverse complement strand
CAGGCTCTTATCCCGCGCTCACCCCAACAAGACGGCCCTCGCCGGAGGGTTACGATCAAGCGGCGTGGGGCGCGCAGCGGCGGATCAGCTCGTCACGGGCGATCAACGCCGATGTCAGGCGGGTCCGCGCCCGCGCGAGCGCAGACTCCTTAGCCCGGGTGAGCGTCTCGGGGTCTTCGGCGTAGAGCGCACAGAGCGCCGCCGCCTGCTCGATGAAGTCGCCATCGACATCGACCACCAGACCGCCGCTGACGTCGACGATCTCCTCGATGCAGCCCCGTCGATAGGAGATCACCGGCACCCCCGAGGCGAGCGATTCGACCAGCACGAGCGGTTCGGACTCCTTTCTATAGGCAGTCGGGAAAACGAACACGTCAATGTCGTCAAAGAACCGTTCTTTGGTTTCGCCCCCGACCGGACCGCGATAGTCGATCCGGTCGGCAAACCGCTCACGGGCGCGGGCGAGCGCCTCTGCCGCGGCCGCCTGGTGGGCTGGGCCCGCGATGACCAGCGAGACGTTCATCCCGCGGTCGAGCAGCGTCTCAAGGAGGCGGACGACGACCAGGATGCCCTTCTCGATCGTCAGCACGCTCATGTGCCCGATGCGCAGGGTGCGGTCGGTGCGCGGCAGGGCCGGTTCCGTCTTGACGTCGAGATCGATGAATACCGAGTTCGAAACGGCGAGGAGCGGGGAGCGCTTCGCATAGATCGCTGCGAACGCCGCGACCGAAATATCGCAGTTGAAGATTTGCAGATCTCGCTGGGTGGTCAGACGGTTCGTCGCCGCCATCAACACGCTGCGCTCGGTCAGATAGTTGACGACATGGTGATGCAGGATCGCCCGCTGCCCGAGCAAACGGACGAACAGCAATGTTATCAGGTTGAACAATAGCCCCGGCCCAGAATCGAGCGGAATGTAGAGCACCCGGCAGCCCTGCGTGCGAAGCCACGGCAGCTTGGCCCATAGCACGAAGAATCGCCAGAGCTTCACGAGCACGCCCGCGGGCCGGAAACGACTGTAGATCTTGCCCGCAGCGACGTTGTGAACCATGGTCGGGTAGTGTTCGCTGAGTTGCTCCAGGACCGCCTGCGTTACGAGGATCATACCGGTCAAGGGTGGTGGCAGCGGGCCGGCCACGAGTACGCTGAATTTGTTGGTAATCTGGGAGGACATCCGTCGGTCTACACTTTTAAAGTGGAATGCAGAATGGTAGAGAACGGGCTTAGTGGAGGACGTCCTGGCAGAAGGCGAGCTGTTTCTGCCGTTCCTCCTCAAGCCAATCCATGTCGAGACGGCAAGGCCGATTGCGGATCTCGGGCAGGCCGACCCGCTCGAACAGCGCCGACCGCGGCGAGGGCGTGAACAACATCGCCGGGTTGCCATAGGCGAGAGTCGCGACGCAGGCGTGCACGCGGTCGGCGAGCGTCAGCCGTGTATTCGCGTAGAGCGTGAAATAAGTGTACGGCTCGTCGGAGGCCACGGCGTTCTTGTGCTGGTAGACTTTGTAGGTCATGTGGGGATTGGAGCGGTGTTCGGGCCGAACGATCCGCAAGCCAAGGATTTCCTCGGGCAGCTTGCGGCGATCCAGGAGGTGGCCGACGTAGGCCATGGCTTTGCCCTTCATCGACCACCACTGCTGCACGCTTGCCGTCTTCAGGAACCAAGCGTGGTCGAACTCCTCGAAATTGGCGCCGATCGGTGCCGAGCCGCGGGGATGGACGGTGATCGTCGGTTCCGGGAAACGATCGAAATTGAAAGTGATGAAGTCGTGTTTCGCGGCGCTCAATGGCGCGTAGACCTTGGGCGCGAAGAACGCGCTGTCGAGACCGTTATAAGCCGGAATTCCCCAGTCCTTCACGACCTCGTAGGTGCGCGGATCGCGGGTTGAGATCAGCACCGGCGGGTAACGTTCGACAAAGGCCTTCGCCGCCGTCTTTTCCTCGTCGGTGTACTTGAAGAAGGCCGCACCCATCAAAATGATTTGGGTACCGCGCTGAGTCAGCGCGCGAAAGGTCTCTTCCCAGAGTTTTCCATAGTTATTGGTCAGCAACGGCCCCTGGAGAACGATATAATCGATGTCAAGTTCTTTCAAAAAGACAAAATCGTTCTCGGGGTTTCCCTTTGATTGGTCGTGGAAGGTTCGGTAGCCGGGCTGGTCTTGGATGAAGGCGATGCCGAGATCGGGGAGGAGCTGCTCCAAGATCCATATGCCGCCGACGTTGAAGAAGGCGTTGCCGATGTTCTGCCCCCAGAAGCCGGAAACCAGCGCAACCCGGGGCGAAGGCCTGACGCAGCCGGGCCACCAGGCGCGCCCACCGGCGTCGATGGACGAGGTATCGCGATGCCGGCGGTCGGAGTCACGTAAGGTTGCCATCAGCATCCTCCTCGGCAAGAACCGACAAGTGCTAGTGTCATGCGAACGCGGGTTGCGGGCGGTTCGGAGATGTGACCAGTTTATGTATCACAGTTGGTCTCATACTCAATCTTGGCGACGCCTTCGCGGACTCCTCGGCGGAAGCCGTCCATCGTAAACGTGCGTGCGAGCTCGGCGATCGCGCGGGGATCAAGTTCCCCCTCACACCATCGGCGTTCGGCATCGGCGAGGGCACCGACGAGAGTATCGAGCATGCCCGGCTCGGCGTAATCAACGGCCGAGCTTGGCAGGTGGAGGTCTGGCAGGCCGGTGTTGGTGGTGCCGATGCAAAAGCAGCCGGCGGCGAGCGCCTCTAGATAGACGAGGCCGAAGCCCTCGACCAGAGACGGCATTACGAAGACATTCGCGCGAGCGAAAGCGTCGCGCAGCTCGGCGTCGCTGAGCCAGCTCCGGTGGACTACACGTGGTTGATCTAAAAGTGGAGTGATGCCGGGATCCAGCCGCCCCGATACCACGACCAGTTGCGAGCGCTGGAGACCTGCCTGTCGCCATGCGTGTAGAAGATGGTGCAGACCCTTGCGCTGCACGCCTTGTCCGACGAACAAGAACGTGCAGGCCTCACGTTCCTTCAGATCGATGCGGTCGTTTTGAGCGTAGCCTGCCTTGACGCCGTAGGGCACGACCTCGATCGGGGCCGTAGAGCCGATATAGCGCAGTGAGCGGAGCGTCATGCTGCTCGCGCACAGAAACGCGTCGGCGTGGCGCCACTCCTCAAGCTTCTCCGGATCGTTCGCCGAGCGCGGCTGGGAATCGGCCGCGTTCTCGAACGACCAGCGTATCTCCGGAAAGCGCGCGTAGTCTTCGGTCAGCACTTCGCGTACGTAGTCGGGGTGGGGATGGTACTGGAAGATGATGCGGGGTCGGTTCGCGAGCTGCCTAAACGCCTGGGTCGTGTAGTTGTTGTAGGAAAGCAGACCTGCCTCTGGCTGACGCCGAGCCAAGCGAGCGAGCTGGCGCGAGATCTCGCGATCGATTCGCGGGTTCGCCCGGGTCTCGTTTTCCTTGAAGATGCGCTTCCGGATCCCGAGCCAAGCCGCCCGCAGGCTCGGCCGAACAAGCGCCGACGGCAACTTGGGATCGTGCCACTTTCGCACCAGCGAGTGGTCTGGGCCAAGCCAGCGGGCCAGGATATCCGGGAGGTAGTAGTCCGTTGCGACGCCGGCGAGCACGTCGGCTTCGGCGAGTGCCCCCGGCAACTGGAATGCATCGCGGTGGAAGGCCATGGCGACGAGATAGCGTCGCCGGAGGTGCGTCCCCCCGTCCGTCGCGGCCGACTTGGACCTTGCAAGGTCGAGGAGGGCGCCGTCACCGACTGCTTTAATCATCGACGTTGTTCCCGGGTCATGATGGGCGGGTGGATCCAGCGGCGCACATAGGTCTCGTTTATAAGATACCAAACATAGGTCAACCGTAGCCCGGCGGCGTTGCCGGTGCATTCTGGCGTTTCGAGGCTCACGCGGACGCGGCTCGGCGTGGCAAGACTTCAGATCTGGGTCAACTGTACCAGTGGGACGACCCGAATGAGGTTAGAGACACCGATTACATCACCATAGTGCACGAAGATCGTGGGTCCCCGGGCTATGATCGAAGTTGGTGGATGAGCGCGGGGGTGGCGTATCCTCGGTGAA
>CAYFTI010000204.1:0-4123 GCA_964346065.1 uncultured Hyphomicrobiaceae bacterium | reverse complement strand
TCCACATGCGCCCGGACGCGGCACCAGAACGTGCCGTGTGGGACATGCGTCGGTTGCTCAGTCAGACAGGCCGAGGCGGGGCGCGGCTGTTGGCGAATTGCGGCTGGCGATCCGCCGGCCACTGGTCGTGGGCCCGGTAGAAATGCCGGATTTGGCGCAGAAGCGGACGGCCGACCGTCGCCACCGGCAGCAGGAGCGATCCGGCGGCCTGATGATTGCTGGCGCAGACAGGACAATTCCGCTGGCCCTGAGGGTCCGGCTCTTCGGGCGCGTCCCCGGGGATGCCAGGGTCAGACGGGCTGGCATGAACAGAACAGATAAACGGGCTGGGACCCCCCTCCAGGGCCGCGGCTGCGAAAGCGAGGTGGGCGCTGCCAATCACACCCTGGAAGATCAGCGTCGCGATCACGACTGCGACGTACAGATCATGTATTGTCTGTCGCATTTCGCGTCTGACCTTCCAGATAATTCATGCTGCGACACGATGGCCAGTCGCCGGCAGCCATTCCAGCCGTCGAGCCCTGCCAGCCCGGCAGCAGTGACCGATACCGGGAAATCCGCCAATGATTAAATGCGTTGACCTTAAGGTGCAATCAAGGCTTTCCCCCTACGTCTCTGGTCAACGTACCACCCCGCCAGCTATGCAGCGATCTGTCCAGCAAAGCCGCTTTCGTTTAATCCGTTCAATCTTGACTGAATAGCATGATGGTCCCATTTCTGAGGTTCGATGACAGCACCAAAGAACAAGCTCGACACGTTCATCGACCGCATGGGCCTTGTCGCGGAAGCTGACGGACTTTCGCGCATAGCCGGCCGGATCATGGGCCTCATGGTTGTCGAGGGCGGGCCGCTGAGTTTTGCGCAGATCGCGGAACGCCTGGCGATCAGCAGGGCAAGTGTAAGCACGAACACGCGGTTCCTCGAGCGGATCGGCGTGATCGAACGGGTTGCGGTCAAGGGCGAACGCCAGGATTATTTTCAACTTGCCAGGGCGCCCTATGCGCGGCTGTTGGAAGGGTCGGTGGCGCGCATCAAGAAGGCGCAAAGCGTGGTTGCGGACGCCAAGGCGGAGTTGCCCCCCCAAGACGAGGCGTGCCTGCGCAGGCTGGAAGAACTGGGCAAGTTTTACGAGGCACTTTCGGAGAGTTTCGAGGATCTCGTGGCCCGCTTCGACGACCAGAGCGCGCCGACGGGAACGCAGAGATGAGGGGCACGGTTTTCACCACGCTCTCATCGTAGAGCGTCAGCAGGTTTTCATGGCCGTTTTGGCGGTCCGGAGTCATGAACATGAAAGTTTTGCGGTTACTCAAGTCGCAGTGGATCACGATCGCTATCGTAGCCGTGTTCGTCGCGTGGATGGCCAGCGGCATGATCAGTGGTCGTGACACGGCCGAAACCGCGGAACCGGCCGATCAGGCGACCGCAGAGCGCGCCCTGACGGAAGTGCAGGTCCGCGAGATGGAGGCCGAAGCCGTCACCCGCTTCGTGGAACTGCAGGGTCAGGCCGAGGCTGACCGGGTGGCCACGGTGCGCGCGGAGACATCCGGTCGGGTGGTGCAACTGCCCGGCAATCGTGGCACCCGCGTCGCAGAAGGTGACGAACTGGCCGTGCTGGCTATGAACGACCGCGAGGCACGGCTTGAAGAGGCGAAGAGCCTCGTGGCGCAGCGCGACAGCGAGTACGAGGCCGCGCAGCGGCTGGGCGAAAAGGGCTACCAGGCAAAAAACCGCGTAAAGGAGGCCAAGGCGGCCCTCGACGCGGCCAAGGCGCGGCTGGCGTCCATTCGCGAAGAAATCACCGATGTCCGGATCAGCGCACCGTTCGATGGGGTCCTCGAAACCCGCCCGGTCGAGATCGGTGATTATGTCTCGATTGGAGACAATGTGGCGACGGTGGTTGACGACGATACCCTCAAGATCATCGCCCATGTGCCGCAGCAGAAAGTGAACCGGATTACCGAGGGCACCGAGGCCGATATCGAGTTCATCACGGGTCAGACGGCAACAGGCACCGTAACGCTTTTGGCCTCCGTCGCCGCGGAGTCGACCCGAACCTACCGCGTCGAGGTGGATGTCCAAAACAACGACCACGGCTTCCGCGCTGGCATGAGCGCGACGCTGCGCATCCCGACCGACACGGTTCGGGCGCAGTTCGTCTCGCCCGCCATTTTCAGCCTCGACACCGAAGGACGGCTGGGCGTCAAGACGGTCAACGCGGAGAACACGGTCGTCTTCCACACCGTCGATACCATTCAGGCGACGCCGGAGGGTGTCTGGGTCGCAGGCCTGCCGGAGATGGCGCGCGTCATCACGGTCGGACAAGGTTTTGTCCGCGCCGGAGAGACCGTGACGCCTGTACCCGAGGACGCGGCGGACCGGCAGGCGCCGGCGACACGGGAAGGCTCGCCCGCGGCGGGCGACGTCGCGAGCCGGGGCCGCGCGGGGTAAGGGATACAACGATGACCAGTCTGCTCGATGCCGCGTTCGACCGTTCCCGGACAGTCATCCTCATCTTCCTGACGCTGATGGTCACGGGCGCGCTGGCCTATGTCTCGATTCCGAAAGAGGCCGAGCCGGACGTCACGATCCCGACCATGTATATCTCCGTTTATCAGGACGGCATTTCGCCGGAGGACTCCGAGCGCCTGCTTGTGCGCCCGCTCGAGAAAGAACTCCAGTCCATCGAGGGGCTGGACGAGATGAAGGCGAACGCCACACAGAACTACGCGACGATCACGCTGGAATTCGAGGCCGGCTTCGACAGCGACCGGGCGCTGCAGGACGTGCGCGAGAAAGTGGATATCGCCAAGTCCGAGCTGCCGGCCGACGCCGAGGAGCCGCGTGTTCAGGAGGTCAATGTCGCGCTGTTCCCCGTTCTGACGGCGGTGCTGTCGGGCAATGTGCCGGAGCGCAAGCTGGTCGAGCTGTCGCGCGAGGTTAAGGACCGGCTGGAAGCGCTGCCGGGCGTGCTTGAGGTCGATATCGGCGGCAGCCGCGAGGACGTCGTCAATGTCGAACTCGACCCAACGACGATGCAGACCTACGGCCTCTCCTACGAGGAGGTGCTCCAGCGCATCTCCAACAATAACCAACTCGTGGCCGCGGGTACGCTCGACACGGGCGCGGGGCGGATCGCGCTGAAGGTGCCGGGCGTTGTCGAGACCTTCGATGAAGTGCGCAAGATGCCGATCAAGGTCGATGGCGAGCGGGTCGTCACCGTCGGCGATGTCGGCGTCGTGCGCCGCACCTACAAGGACCCGGAAGGCTTCGCGCGCGTCGGCGGACAGCCCGCGCTGGCGCTGGAGATCAAGAAGCGCGTTGGCGCGAACATCATCGAGACCATCGCGCAATCGCGCGCGGTGATCGAGCAGATGCGCCAGGGCTGGCCCGCCGGCGTCGAGGTTGCGTATCTGCAGGACAAGTCGGAAACCGTGCGGACCATGCTCGGCGACCTGCAGAACAATGTCATCACCGCGATCGTGCTGGTCATGATCGTGGTCATCGCCGCTTTGGGACCCCGGTCCGCCCTGCTCGTCGGGCTCGCCATACCTGGCGCATTTCTTTCCGGCATCCTCGTCATCGACGCGATGGGCTTCACGCTCAATATCGTCGTGCTGTTCAGCCTGATCATGGTGGTCGGGATGCTGGTGGACGGCGCAATCGTCGTCGTTGAACTGGCCGACCGCAAGATGGACGAGGGGGAGCCGCGCGCGACCGCCTTCGCCGGGGCGGCCAAGCGGATGTTCTGGCCGATCACGGCGGGCATCGCCACCACGTTGGCCGTGTTTTTTCCACTGCTGTTCTGGCCAGGCGTCGTCGGTCAGTTCATGGGGTATCTGCCGATCACGGTCATCGTCACGCTGGTCGCGTCGCTTGCCATGGCGCTGGTGTTCATCCCGGTTATCGGAACGGTTTTGGGCGGTGGACGCCGGGCCGGGGATACACAGGTCATGGCGGCCGCCGAAGGCGGAGACCTGAGCGAGATCGGCGGGGTCACAGGATGGTACATCGGTGTGTTACGCGCATCCGCGAAGCGCCCCGGCACAACGATCGCTCTGGTCCTCGCCGTCGTTGTTGGAGCCTATGCGGTTTACGGCGCGCTCGGCAAGGGCATCGAGTTCTT
>CAYFTI010000203.1:0-4137 GCA_964346065.1 uncultured Hyphomicrobiaceae bacterium | reverse complement strand
CCTGGCGGATCCACCACGTCGCATAGGTCGAGAACTTGTAGCCGCGGCGGTACTCAAACTTGTCGACCGCCTTCATCAGGCCGATGTTGCCTTCCTGGATAAGGTCGAGGAATTGCAGCCCGCGGTTGGTGTACTTCTTCGCGATCGAGATCACGAGGCGCAGGTTCGCCTCGACCATCTCCTTCTTCGCGACGCTGGCTTCCTTCTCGCCCTTCTGGACGATCTTCACGATCCGGCGGAAGTCGCCGATATCCAGCCCGGTTTCCGAGGCGAGCAGCTGGATCTGTTCGCGAATGTCCTCGGTCTTCTCGCGCTCGCGTTCAACAAATTTCTGCCAGCCGCGCCCCTTGAGACCGCCGACCCGATCCAGCCAATTCGGATCAAGCTCGCTGCCGTAATATTCGCGGAGAAACTCGTCGCGCTTGACGCCGTGGGATTCCGCCAGTCGCAGCAGACGGCCCTCATACCCCATCAGCCGCTTGTTGATGTCATAAAGCTGTTCGAGCAGGGATTCGATGCGATTATTGTTGAGCGACAGGCTCTTGACGTTGGCGATGATCTGTTCTTGCAGCTTCTTGTAACGGCGCTGCTGCTGCGGGCTGAGGCTCTCGTTCGCCATCTTCTTCTCGACGAGCTGGTCCTGCAGCTTGCGCAGCTTCTTGTAGTCTTCGGCGATGCGGTCGAATGTCTCCAGCACCTTCGGCTTGAGTTCCGCCTCCATCGCCGCCATGGAGATGCTGTTGTCGTAGTCTTCCTCGTCGTCGTCCTCGGTGGCGATCTCTGCCGTTTCCGCGTCCTCGGTCGCGTTGTCATTGTCCGCGACCGTTGCGGCCTCGCCCGCCGGCGGGGTGCTGCCATTCGCGCTGCTCGCGTTTTTCGCCGCGGTGTCCTCCCGGGAGCTCCCGACGGCCTGCTCGCCGCTCTGCGATGCCGTTTCAGTGCCGCCCGCGAACGGCCCCGCATAGGTGGCTTCCAGGTCGATGATGTCGCGCAGGAGGATCTTGCCCTCGTTCAACTCATCGCGCCAGATGATGATGGCTTGGAAGGTGAGCGGGCTTTCGCATAGCCCGGCGATCATCGCCTCGCGACCGGCCTCGATGCGCTTGGCAATCGCAATCTCGCCCTCGCGCGACAGCAGTTCCACCGAGCCCATTTCGCGCAGGTACATGCGCACCGGATCGTCGGTGCGCTCGGCGGTTGGCTCGGAGGCGCGCTCGGTCTTGGCCGGGGCGGCCCGCTCATCCGTGAGTTCGCTGCTCGTGGCCTCGGCTTGCTCCTCGATCTCTTCGGCCTCGACGACGTTGATGCCCATGTCCGCGAGCATGGCCATGGTGTCCTCGATCTTTTCGGAGGACACTTCTTCCGATGGCAGAACCTCGTTCAGCTCGTCATAAGTGACGTAGCCGCGCGCCTTCGCTGTCTTGATCATCCGTTTGACGGATTGATCCGACATATCAAGCAGCGGGCTGTCCTGCCCCTCTGGTGGAGCCGGCTCCTGATCCTTGTTCTTCGCTGTGCTCGTCGCCATGAGTTACTCCAAACGATGCCGATTGCGCCGCCTTGAGGCGCAAATGGTTTGACCGCTTCTGGATTGTTACGTACCGAAGCGCCGCACGTGGCGGCGTGCTACCGGCTGGCATCCCGTGTGCGCCCGACATCGTGGATCGGGGTATTTTGCGCCGCTCGGACAGTCCGACACCTGATAGCTCTCGAGTCCTTTGCTTAAGGCGTCCATACTAATCAGCCCTTAACCAATCCCATCAAGCTTTGTTCACGATATTCGCGGGACGTGTGCGTGGCATTACCACCACACAAGTCCGTCGTCCCCTCACGACGACATCACGCCTCTGTCACGTGTCCGGCACATCAGGCCCGTGGTCAAGGTTCGCCAGTTCCTCGCTCAGGGCGCGCAAACGGTTAAAGTTTTCTTCTGATTGGTCTTCTGCGAAGGCCTGTTCCGCCGCGGCCAGCTCTTGTCTTAGCGCGGACGCCTGCCGGTGCAATGACGTGATGTGCTGCCAAGCTGACTGCACGTCTTCACGCGGCGCATCTTCGCGCAGGTGGGCACCAAGCTGACACGCCGTAATGCTCTCTGTTTCCTGTAACATGCCCGCCAACCCTCTTTCGTGGAGGTGATGACGGAGGGAGTCGATGTCAAGTTGATTTATCGTAACATGTGCAGCAACCAAGCCGTCGAGAAGCCGGCGCGCCGGCTCCGTCTCAAGCGGCAAGCTGGCGAGGTCCTCGGCATTGGTATCCAGTAGCCAAGGGTGGCGGACGAGAGTCTGGACGATTGCCGCTTCGCGGACCGGGGCACCGCCCTCGTGACGGCGTACCAGGGCGCTGTTGGCGAGCGCCTCGCTGGGGCCCGCGCGCTCGGCATGGCCGGACAAGGACTGGCGCCCGCGGGGCTGGCGGCGACGCTTGGAATAACCGTGATTAGGTTGGACCGAGCGGAACATCTGAAACAGCCGATCCTTGAACGCCCGCGCATAGTAATTGCGCACAGTCGGCTCCGCGATGGTCTGGGCAAGCGCGCGCAGCCGCGCCTCCAGCGCCGCGCGCCGCTCCGGCGTGGACCAGTCGCCTGCGCTGGTCTCGCGCTGCCAGATCACGTCGATCAGCGGCTTCGCCTGGTCCAGAACGGATCGCATCGAAACCGCCCCCTCGCGCCGGATCACGTCGTCCGGGTCGAGGCCCTGCGGCAGGTAGGCAAAGCGCAAGCTCTTACCCGGTGCGAGCAACGCCAGCGCAGCTTCCGCCGCGCGATAGGCCGCGCGCCCGCCCGCCTCGTCGCCGTCGAAGCACAAGACCGGCTCGTCGGTGATGCGCCAGAGCAGCTTGAGTTGCTGATCCGTCAGCGCCGTCCCGAGCGGCGCCACGGCTTGCGGGAAGCCGGCGGCCGCCAGCGCGATGACGTCCATGTAGCCTTCCGCGACGATCACCTCGCCGCGCTCATGCGCCGGCTTGCGGGCGTTCGCGGCGTTGAACAGCGTCGCGCCCTTGTGGAACAGCGGCGTCTCCGGTGAGTTCAGGTATTTCGCCGGCTGGTCGGGGTCGAGCGCCCGGCCGCCAAACGCGATGACCCGCCCGCGCAGATCGGTGATCGGGAAGATGATGCGGTGGCGGAAGCGGTCATAAGGTGTGGCGATGTCCTCGCCAGCGATGACCATGCCCGCCGCCGCCATGTCTTCCACGCTGAAGCCCTGCGCGGCGAGATGTGACTTGAGCGCGGTGCGCGAGGCCGGCGCATAGCCGATGCGGAAGGCGGCGGTCGTCTCGGCGTCCAGCCCGCGGCCGTGAAGATACTCCCGCGCCTCAGCGCCCGCGTTGCCGTGTAGCTGGGCCTCGAACCATGCGCAGGCGGCTTCGGTCAGGCGCAGCAGCCGGTCGCGTTCGGCCTCGCGCGCTTCGTCCTGCGCGGTGGGCTTGGGCAGGTCGACGCCCGCCTCGCCGGCAAGCTGCTGGACGGCCTCGGGGAAGGACAGCCCCTCCGTCTCCATCAGGAACTTGAATATGTCGCCGTGCTCGCCCGTCGCGAAGCAGTGATAGAAGCCCTTCTGATCGTTGACCGTGAAGGACGGCGTCTTCTCGTCCTTGAACGGGGACAGCCCGACGAACTCGCGCCCCTGCCGCTTGAGCCGGACGCGCCGCGCGACAACGGCGGAGACGGGCAGGCGCGCGCGGATTTCATCGAGGATGTGCGGCGGGAATTTCATCGGCGCTCACGAGCCATTGGCGGACGCGGCGATGATGGGGTGATTCGCGCGAGCGCGCGGCGGTGTGGAAAGCCCGTGTGACTTTCGGGGACAACGCCGAACATCTTGTCTGCAACCCTCGTCCGGCGGGACGAGCGTTTAGGCGGCGGTTTTGAGCGGAAGCGTTAGTCCCGGCGTTTGCGGCTCTCGAACAGCGCGTTCACGACATAGGCGATCGCGTAGATGATACCGGGCGCGATAATGAGCAGGAGGATTGTGACGGCGAGGACGTCCATGTCGTTTGTCCCGTGTTTTTTGCGGCACGCGGGGAACGAGCGGCTGCGGCACCTGGACCTGCGGCAGTTTGGCACACCTCAGACGCGCCGGGCGACGAACCGCTGCAATCGCGGGCGCACGCGCAAAAACAGGTCATAGCCGC
>CAYFTI010000202.1:0-4146 GCA_964346065.1 uncultured Hyphomicrobiaceae bacterium | reverse complement strand
CGCCGCAGAACACGAACATCGGCGTGATCCAGAAGCTGAAGAAATAGCTGAAATACTCATAACCGCGCGCATAGGCCGTGGCCACCAGACCGAAACAGGCGAATCCCAGCGAGGCGGCGAACACCAGCGGCAAGGCCATCAGCGCGCCCGGCAACGACATGATGCCGCCCCAGACCCAGCCGACCGCCAGCACGCAGACCGCCGAGAGCATGGCTTTCATCGCCGCCCACAGCACCTCGCCCAGCAGCAGTTCCGCCAGGCTCACGGGCGTGGCCATGATCGCGTCCCAGTTGCCCTGCTGCTGGTATCGCGTGTAGGCGCCGATCGTCGTCTCGAAACTGGCGGCGAACATCGCGGCATAAGCCATGATACCGGGAACGACGAAAGCGAGATAGGGCACGTCGCCCATCTCCTCGACGAAACGCCCGAGCCCCAGCCCAAAGGCAAACAGGAACAACAGCGGGTTCGCCACGTTCGTCGCCAGCGCGGACCAGATCAGCTTGCGCCAGACGATGAACTGGCGATGCGTGATGGCGAGAATGCTTCCGGCGTGAAGACTTCGGATCGCCTCCATCATCTCTCCCGAAGCTGGCGCCCCGTGAGGCGGAGGAACACGTCCTCAAGATTGGCGGGGCGGTGATAATAGCTGATGTCTTGGGTCAGGATCGGGCGGATGTCCTCCTGCTGCTGGACATAGATCAGCACGGAATCCCCGATGTCCTCGCTGTCCCATCGGCCATTGGCGAGCGGCGCCGGAACAGGCTTGTCGACCTCGTACACATGCCCCTTCACGTGCCGGCTGATCAGTTCGTCCGGCGTGCCTTCGTCCAGGATTTCGCCGTTGTCGATGATGATGATCCGGTCACACAACCGCTGCGCCTCGTCCATGTAGTGCGTGGTCAGCAGCATGGTCTTGCCGCGCGCCTTGAGCGCTTGAAGCTGCTTCCAGATCATCACCCGCGCCTGCGGGTCGAGGCCGGTGGTCGGCTCGTCGAGGATCACCACCTCCGGCTCGGCGATCAGCGCGCGGGCGATCACCAGCCGCCGCTTCATGCCGCCTGAAAGCTGCGAGACGCGCGCATCGGTCTTCTCCTCCAGCCGCATGAATTCCAGCAGGTCGGGCACGCGCTGGTCTATGGTGTCTTCTGACAGGCCGAAGTAACGGCCGTAGATCTCCAGGTTTTCCTGAACGGAAACGTCCGGGTCGAGGTTGTCGGCCTGCGGCACCAGCCCGATGCGCGCCTTGGTTTCGCGGCTGAGGCGATAGGGCGGCTCGCCGAACACGTTGAGTTCGCCGGCGGTAACGGTGGACTGGCCGACGATCATGCGCATCGTTGTCGTCTTGCCGGCGCCGTTCGGCCCGAGCAGACCCACGCAGCGCCCCTGCTCGACCTCGAACGAGATGCCGCGCACCGCTTCGACCGCGCCGAATCGCTTGACCAGATCGCGCGCCGCGATCACCGGCTTGTCGCTCATCGGATAATCCTTCGGCGGCAAGCGCCGAGCCCCGCCGGGTTGTTTATGAAGACAGGCAATCCGCGCAGCGCCCGCGCATTTCGACATGCATCTCGTCGACCTTGAAGCCCGCACGGCGCGCATTCTCGGTCAAATGGGTTTCGCAGTCGGTCAGCGTCAACTCGACCGTCTTGCGGCATTTGTCGCAAATCGCGAAACCGGCTGGGCCGGGATGCGGACACCGCTCGCAGGCCACGAACGCGCTTATGCTCTCGATACGATGCACAAGGCCCGCCTCGATCAGCTTGTCGAGCGCCCGATAGATCGTCAGCGGCGCCTTCAGCCCCGCTTCGCGCACGGACGCCAGGCCGAGGATTTCATAAGCGGTCATCGGCTTGTCGCCGCCTTTCAGGGCGTCGAGCACCACGGCTTGGTTTTTCGTGAGCCTCGGTGTCTCAGACGGCATGGTGATCCTCTGTCATTTGGCTCGCCCGCCATTGCATCACGCCGCGCGTCGCCATGCTGGCGAGGAAGAGCCCGAGCGCCGCGACCACGATTGTCGGCCCAGCCGGCGTGTCGAAATAAAGCGAGCCATGCAGGCCCCCGACGACGCCGAGAACGCCGACGCCCGCGGCGATCACGGCCATGGCTTCGGGCGTGCCGGCGAAATTGCGCGCCGCAGCGCCAGGAATGATCAACAACGCGGTTATGAGCAAGATTCCCACCACCTTCATCGTCATCGCCACAACAGCGGCGACCAACAGCATGAAGATGAAACGTGCCGCTTCGGGGCGCAAGCCTTCCGCGCGCGCCAGATCGAAGCTGACCGTGTCCGCCAGCAGCCGCGTCCAGATCCCAGCCAGTACCGCGAGCGCCGCGGCTCCGCTGGTGTAGATGATGAGGATGTCCTGCGTCGTTACGGCCAGGATGTCGCCGAACAGGTAGGCCATCAGGTCGATACGCAGCCATGTCATGAAGGCCACGATGACGAGCCCGACTGCCAGCGTCGAATGAGACAGGATGCCGAGGATCGCGTCACTCGACAGGGTGTTCACCCGCTGCATGACCATGAGCCCAACGGCGACAAGGCCGGCAACAAGGAACACCGCCAGCGTCAGGTTCACGTTCAAAAGGAAACCCAGCGTCACGCCGAGCAGAGCGGAATGGGAAACCGTATCCCCGAAATACGCCATGCGCCGCCAGACGATAAAGCAGCCCAGCGGCCCGGCGGCGAGCGCCACGCCCGACCCGGCGATCAGAGCGCGCATGAAGAAATCATCCAGCATCGCCGGCCTCCTGCGTCTCCCGTGACAACGGCACGACCGTGCCATCCGGCGCGTGGGCATGGTCGTGGTGGTGGCGGTAAATCGCGAGCGTCTCCGCCGCGCGCGGTCCCAGGAGTTGGCGATAGGACGAATGCGACGCGACATGCTCCGGCGTGCCCGAGCAGCAGACATGCTGGTTGAGGCAGAGCACCGTGTCGCTTTCCGCCATCACGACATGGAGGTCATGCGAGATCAGCAGCACGCCGCAATTGAGCCGCCCGCGCACTTGCGCGATCAGGTCGTACATCGCGATTTCGCCGTTGAAGTCGATACCACGCACGGGCTCGTCCAGCACCAGCAGGTCCGGTTCGCGGATGATGGCGCGGGCAAGCAGCGCGCGCTGAAATTCGCCGCCCGAGAGGGATTGCACGGGGGCGTCGATCAGATGGGCAATCTCGACCTCGGCCAGCGCGTCGCGGATCGCGGTGTCGGGCTGTGGCGCGGTAAGCGTCATCAGGCGCCGCACGCTCAGGGGAAACGTCCAGTCAATGCTGAGTTGCTGCGGCACGTAACCGATGCGCAACGCACGCGCGCGCCAAACGCTCCCCCGATCAGCCTTCATGAGGCCGAGGATCGCCTTGGCGGTCGTGGACTTCCCGCCGCCGTTCGGGCCGATCAGCGTGACGATCTCGCCGCGTGCGACAGCTAAATCGACATCGCGGATCAGCCAACGCCCGTTTCGGCAGACGGACAGGCCTTGGGCCTTGACCAGCGGCGTTCCCGTCTCGCCAGACTTGGCGTTTCGGTTGCGCCGATCGTGAGGCGCTTTCGCCGTTCTTGTCAGCAGGTTGAGCATGGGTGGATCCGGGTAATCCCATGGATTGCGCGCTCTGAGTCAATATGCTTTACGTTATAAAGGAACATATCATACATGAACGAGGGAGCGATCATGTTGAAGCCAACCGCTTTCGCCGCCGCGCTGTCCGCTGTTGTCGCCTTCGTTGGCGCGCCCCAAGCTCAGGCGAAACCCGACATCGCGGTTTCGATCAAGCCGGTTCATTCGCTCGTCGCGAGCGTGGCGCGCGGGGTGACAGAGCCGTATCTGCTCATACCCGGCAGCGCAAGCCCGCATACCTACTCCCTCAGGCCCTCGGACGCGCAGGCGCTGGAAAATGCGGATTTCGTCTTCTGGGTCGGTGAGGACATGGAAACTTTCATGACCAGGCCGCTGGAGGCGCTGGCGGGTCGTGCAAGGCTGGTGCCGCTGGCCGAAGCGCCTGAGGTGACGCTGCTGGAGGTGCGAGAGGGCGGCGACTGGGAGGCGCATGCGCATGACCACGGCGAACAGCACGCGCACGGCGAGGGACATGGACATGGCCATGAGCACGGGCACGATCACGGGGAGAAGCACGCGCACGGCGAGGGA
>CAYFTI010000201.1:0-4149 GCA_964346065.1 uncultured Hyphomicrobiaceae bacterium | reverse complement strand
ACCATCACCCACTCGCCGCGGGCAAACTTCACGCCTGCATTGAGCGCCCGGTGCTTGCCGCCGTTCGGTTGCGTCGCGAAGCGGACCATTCCGGGATGTCTTGCCGAGAGCCCATCGAGGTAGGCGCTCGTGCCGTCGGTCGAGCCGTCGTCGATCACCAGCCACTCGAAGGTGCGGTCGGGAACACGCTGACGGATGATCGAGTCGTACAGCCGCGGCAAAAGGTGCCGGCGGTTGTAGGTGGGCGTCAGGATGGTGAGCAGTGGCTCGGAACTCTCGCGATCGTCAAGCATTGGGTCAGTCCAGCCGGATCCAGTTGCCAGTGTAGAATTGGAGGAGGAGGATATTGGCCAAAACGAAGCCAAAGATCAACTGCGAGATGAGCTGTGATGATCGCGCTTCCTGGAACTGCAAGAAAATGACAATCGGCATGATGAACCAGGAGAAGGCGGCGAAGCGATCGGCGAAAGGGGCAAAGGCGAAAAGCTGGTAGATGATGTTGAGGGAGAGGTAAAGAGAGAGCCACCAGAAGGACCCCGGCAGGCTCGCGCCACCGTCAGCCGCCAGATCATCGGGACCACGCAGGGCGGTCGTCCCGAGACTTGTGGCTGACACCCCGGCCGACAGCGGCCGCAAAGCGGACGCAGCGTGGTGACCATCGTCCGCCGCGGCGTCATCGCGCCAAAGAGCGGGTCGAGCTGGCTCCAACATTGACGGGTTGAATGGCGTATTCGGGCGTTCGGAGCGTGGAGCAGACGAGTCCCAGAGAGGCTGATCGACCGTCGGATGTCGGGATGACGCCACGGGTGCCGTCTTGGGCATTGGCAGGGAAGAACCCGCGGCTTTCAAATAGAGCAAGGTGAAGATCGGTGTCAAGGAGAACAGCGTGAAGTCCCAGCGAAAGCCGGCGTCATAATCGAACTGCTCCGCATCCATGAAGTAGATGTCGTAGCGGGCGGAGAGGTCTAGCATGTTCTGGAGCGGGCTCATCAAGGTCGCATTCAGGCCGGTGATGGACAGGGCGGTCGCGGCGCTCAGGGCGGCGAGGACGACGATCAAGCCGCGACGGTAGCCGAAGCGCTGGTTGAACACGGTGAGATGCAGGGCGAGGAAGGGAATCACGAGCCAAGCACCCGAATGCCAGAAAGGCGCAATAAGGAGCCACACCCAAGCTATTCGGCGGCCCTTATAGAGGAGAGCGAAGGCGACGAGCAGGAAGGCGAGGGCGATGGCGGTCTTCAGGCCGCTTGCGACATAGAGGATAAGGTACGGATAGGCTGAATAGATGAAGAGCATCATGGCCGTCTCGTAGGGCGTCAGTATGCGTCGGAGCGCGTAGACCAGCATGGAAATAACGAACAGCACGACTGAAGCGGTGAGGAAACGGACGTCGATGCCGATTTGGCCAACGAGCCAGATGAACGACTGAAAAAGAATGTTGTCTGAACGAGCAACCAGCATGTCGCTGAACGACAGCTCACGGATTTCCACGAACGACGCATAGTATCGGGCGGTGTCACCGCCGACCGTTCGAAAGACGACTCCCCAGAGAACGACGAGCAACGCCAACCATGCTGCGACCCTGACGACCGCGTGATTCAATCCGCTGCGGCCCGCAATCCCGAACAACAGCATCATCGCGATGAGGGCGTAGGGGATTACGAGCGGATGCATGGCGCGCGCTGTGGATGAGGACGCCTCGTAGTTTGGCCAAAGACGGAAAACGGCAAGCTCATATGAGTGCCGCCAAGTTATGGACGTAGGTGTCCCAGCGATGCTGGCGTCGCACCCGGGCCTGACCGCGTCGACCCTCGGCGTGGAAAAGCGATGGATCGTCGGCCAATCTCTCAAAGTAGCGCCGCAGCGCCTCGGAATCCCGCTCGGCGATCAGCCAGCCGCCGTCGCCTTCGCGGACAGCGTCGGGAATGCCGCCGGAGCGGGTGCCGATGACGGCGAGACCGGCAGCTTGGGCTTCGGTGAACACCATGCCGAAGCCTTCGACTGCTCGACGCGTCCGATCCTCGATGCTGCAAAGGGTGAAGAGATCCGCAGCGGCGTACCACGCGGGCAGGTCTTCATCGGGAACGAACCCGACGAAGCGCGTTTGCGCGGCAAGGTTGAGTTGGCTGGCGCATTCCCTGAGCGCTGCAGCATGCTGTCCCCGGCCGGCGATAACATAGAGGATATGGTCGCGCCGTGCGGGGGTGAGAGCGGCGAGCGCCTGTAGCACCGTCTCATGCCCTTTCATGGCATCGAGCCTCGAGACACTGAGCACAATGCGTTTGTCGGATGGCAGGTCGAGCCGCTCGCGCGCTTTGTCCCGGCCGTCGGGGTAGACGAAGCGTTCGGCATCGACCGCGGGCTTGAGGACGGCTGTGCGCGCGGACGGCGCAATCCTCCGTACGAGACCCTCAGTGTAGGCACTGTTGCAGACGACCCATCGCGCATGGCCCAGCACATAACGGCGCAAGCGGGCCTTCACGCTCGAACCAGAGTAGTCCATCAACTCGTTGCCGTGGGCGAGTATGGTGAGGTGGGTGCAGCAGGCCAGGGTGGCCAAGGTCCCCTCGGGGTTCCAAATCGTGGCGATCACCGGAAGCGCGCGGGGTGTCCGCAGCAGCCGAGTGAGCGTCTGTACCTCCCGGATGCCACGTCGGCGGCTGACTTCGCAGTGTGGGCAACTCGGCCTTTTCGGTCCGCTCATCTGGGCCGAATCAAGGGTGACGACTTCTGGTTCGTGGCCCTTGCGCCGCAGGCCCGCAACTATGCCCGAACTAAGCCGACTTATACCGCCGTCGTTTGGCGGGTAGTCGTAAGCAAGGACGACACACCTGGACAAGGCCCTAATCTATTCCGAATCACACAGATGGTTGTTGTTCGCGCTCACGCTCATGACCGGCGGATTTTGCCCTGGCGCGCAGTAGACGGAAACCCGAACGAAGCTTGGTTATGGCAGGTTTGGGAAGGAAGCTCGCGCTGAGGAGCGCTGCTCGGATCATCCACAGCCCCAATTCTCGTACTCCTCGCGGAGGATCGTGCCTCAGCGCTGCCCGTGCTCCCGCGCCCGAATCCAGCCCGCATATCGCAAGGCCGCATGCCGCATAGAGCCTAATCAATCGACGCTTCGCCGCAGGTTCTGGGTTGTCGCTAGATTTGACCGTCGTCATGACCGAGCGAATGGCACGGAGTCGCGATCGCTCCTGTTTCAATACCTTTACGCTGGAGCGCGACACCCGTTCGCCAGCGTGAACCTGCATCGTGCATTGGGCAAGGGGAATATGAACCGCCTTGTCAACGTGGAGCATGGCTCGGGCAAAAAATTCCCAGTCTTGAAGCGCCAGAAGGTTCTCATCCCATCCTCCAGCGGCCTCGATGACACGCCGTCGGAAAAGCGGAAGCATCGTTTGTGACATCCGGAGCGCGATCTCACTCGGCGTGGGCCGCGCCTCGAGGTCGGCGCCCTCGAAGAGCCGCCTTGCACCTGTTCGGAGGTCAACGACCTGCATCAGCGGATAAACCAGTCCGACGGACGGATTTCGCGCCATAATTTGAATGGCGGTCGCAATCTTCTCGGGATGGAGGAGGTCGTCGGAATCCAGGTATTGGATATACTGGCCAGCCGACCGCCTAAAGCCGAGGTTCCGCGCGGTGGACGCACCCGCCTTCTCCTGACGGACATAGAGAACCGTAAATTCATCCTCATGCGTTCTGTCGCTGACCCAGGTCTGAACCAATTCGGCGGTACCATCGGTCGAGCCGTCGTCGATGACAATCAGCTCGATGGGGCGGTGGGTCTGTTGGAATACGGACTCCATGGAGTCTGGAAGCATTTGGCACCGATTATAGGTCGGAATAATCACCGATACTAAGCCGGACAATTCCACAAGACCTATGCCGATTGCGCGGAAGGTGTTGGTCGAGCATCGACCGGCAAATCGAAATGTCTGGCCACCGTATGACCCAGGTGGATTTCCATGCCGTTCTGCGCTGCCCTGGTCAAGAGCGACCGCTCGAACTCCCGATTGCGGTTCGGTTCGCGCGAGCCGTCGTCGACGACGATGACTTCGACGTTGGGGCCCTGGTCGAGCGCGCTTTGGATCGCCTGGGCGACGAAACGCTCGGCGTTGTAGCAGGGGATGACGACGGTCA
>CAYFTI010000200.1:0-4215 GCA_964346065.1 uncultured Hyphomicrobiaceae bacterium | reverse complement strand
CCCGCAAGGTCGCCGACCGCATCGTGTTCATGGATTTCGGCCAGATCGTCGAGGTGCAGCCGCCCGAGGGCTTCTTCAACAATCCACGCAGCGACCGCACCAAGCTGTTCCTCAGCCAGATTCTCGGGAATTGAGCGCGACGCCTGAGCGGACGAGGGAGCACGCAGACATGGCAAGATGGACCGGCAGCCACGCGGCGGGTGTCGTGCTGCGCCTGGTGATCATATCGATCGTTGTCGGGATCGTGCTGCGCGCGCTCAATCTCGATCCGCTGGACCTCGTCGAAAATCTGCGGGCGTTGATCCGCTATATCTCGGAAACGGGGCTCGATGCGCTGGAGTGGCTGGGCGTCCGGCTCTTGATCGGGGCGATCGTCGTGGTGCCCATTTGGTTGGTGGTTCAGCTCGGCAGGCGCCTGTTTCGCCGCGACGGCAGCCAATGATCACCGATCCCGTGGAACCAGATGCTTGCAGGCCTCGCGGCCTTCGTCGTGCGTGCGCGGGCCGGCCTTTCAACCTCTTGCGTCCCGGCCCTCGCCTCACTAGTCTGTAGAGCGTCTCGTTAGGCGGTTTGAGCAGGGCTCGGCCGCCCCGCCCGCTTATCTTGGGGAATAGTTTAACGGTAGAACAGCGGACTCTGACTCCGTCGGTCCTGGTTCGAATCCAGGTTCCCCAGCCAAGCTTTTTCAATCACTGAGTTGGCCTCCTGGCGATCCTACCGGGATCCCTGCGGGAGTTTGCCCCTACGGCCTTTGGCCATTCCGGCCAGGCAATCCAAACAATCTAATTCTTTTCGAGAAGATGTGACAAATCAATCGAGATGCCGCCGCGGTTCTCGAGATCTTCGGCCAGCTGTTGAGCGACCTGCCCCAACGCCTCGACCACACGCCCATGCAAGGTTCGCGTCAGATCCAGACGCTCGAACACGACTGTTTTCGTACCTTCTCGCCCTTCGAACGAGATCCAGAAACGCTCAAGCGTTCCGCGATCACCTTCACGCTTTATCAAGGCCCTGAGCGCCAGAACGCTGCCCAGCTCTTGCAACGCGAATGCCGTCTGGTAGTTGTCCAAAGCCTCATCCTGTCGAAAGCCGCGGCTGTGTTCTCCGGACAGCCATTGCACCGGATTGCGATCTCGATTTCGGTCTCAAAGCTACCCGCATATATTGAGTGTCACAGCGAAATACACCCGAAATGTGACCGCGGACTCCGGTGGATGCGCAAAAATCGGACGGATGCGACAAGCGAAAGCTTCTCACGGTGGCGCAATAGTTTTGCCCGGCTCTACCACGTCGCGGCGTAATGAGGCCGGACGCTCGTTCACCTGCGCCGTGGGGCGGCTCGCTCGCGGTCGGCCGTCCAGCCTCGGAAATCAGCGCCGCATCAGAAAGAGCAAGAGCGCAATCAAAACAAACAGCAATATTACGGGTAAATACTCCAGGCTGAGTTGTTCGCTGTCTGCCGGTGGCATGACAACCTTCATTTCGGCAAGAAGCAAGCCCATCAATTCGTGGGTCTTAGTCGCAATGATGAGTGCCGACACAACACGCGCCTTTTGGGCGAGGGCGAAGACGTCGAAGCCTAACGCTTAACCGTCGAATGACTGTGTTTCAGGCGGTGGCCTGCATGAACCGCTGTCCTGGAGTCCGCGTGCAGGCGGCACAGGCTTTATCATACCTCAACGTTTATCCACAGCATCTACCGAAACGCAGCGCTCGACGAAACGCTGCAGTTCCTCGCGTCGGCTTTTTTTCGGGTCCATGGTGCGATACTGCTGGAGGGCTTGGTTCAGCCTGTCCGAAACAGGCTGCGCGACGCCAGGCTGCTGGCTCTCCCCTGAACCCGCGAATACCGCCCCGGCTGCGGCGCCCTGCACAGGGCCCGGCAGATGCTCAGCTTGCAAGCCGGGAACCCAGTCAAAAAGCACTCGGCACAAGGCGTCGAGGGCATCTTCTTCGGAGTTGAGGTTATCGATATCGATTTCGTAATGTGCGAGCAGTTCCTCGATGCGCGTCAGGATTTCGGCGGCATAGTCGGTATCGCTCCATCCCGGCTTCGACGGAATGGGCTGGCGGAATTTGTTGGGAAGGGTTCGCGCATCGCATTTGTGTTGCATCGGTGAACTCGTCCAACGGGGTCGCGCCCGCACGGAAAAACTGGACGCGATCCAGTGTCAATGTCTCAGAAGATCGTCGGTACCATCGCCGCGGCGGACAAGGATATCGGAACTCCGTAGGGCAGCTTGCCAGCACGCATCAAGCGCGACGACGTCGCGAATACTGTATAGTCATTGAGGCCGGCGTAGCGGCGCGCGAGACGATGAGCCGCCATTAACAACAAGGCAAATAACCCGCCAAGGATCGCAACCATGGCAAGGAAGGCCGGGCCGTTTTCCGGCCCCATCCACAGCGCCAGCGCAGACAGCAGCTTGGCATCTCCGGCGCCAAGGGCACCCGCCGCAAAGATCACGAACGTGACCGCCAGCGTGCCGACCCCGACAGCAAGGTGGGCTTGAACCGGCAATGCCGCCCCGTTGATGACGGCATAACCAGCAAACAACGCGACCAGCGCGAGCGAGATCCAGTTCGGGATGCGCATGTCGCGCAGATCATTGGCCGCTGCGCACGCAAGACAAGCGACGAAAACAAACGGGAACACGGCATATGCAACAGTTGCCATTGGCATTTTACCCCAAGCGCTCGCCGGTCACACCGTTGTGGACGAACGTAAGGTCGGGCCGCGTCAGGCCATCAGCCCGCCTTGACGCGCCAGTCCTCTTTTGAAGCGTGCCAGGAATCCAGCAATTCAAGATTTCTGGCGATATGCGCGTTATCGGGCGCGTGACGATAGGCGGCTTCCAGCGTGTGTCTCGCCTTGTCGAGGTCGCCGCGCAGCATGTAGTGATAGCCCAGATTATTCAGCACCGTCGGCGTATGTCCGGTCAGGCCGGCAAGGTTATCATAGGCGCGCTTGGCCAGATCGAAGCGACGGAGCCGGTCGTAAGAGGCGGCGAGACCGAGCCAGGCTTCGGCATTCTTGGAATCCACCTCGATCGCCTTGCGGTAGAAGCGTTCCGCGTGGCCGAACTTGCCGTGACGATAGTTCTCCTTGGCCTTCGCGATGAAGAGCTTGCTCGGCGTATCGCCGAACATTGAACTCGACGTCATGGCCGGTCCAATATCATGGCCGGCATTGTCGCCAAATCCCGCGGTGCACCCGGCCAGCAGTATGGCTGTGCAAACGAGAAAAACGCCCCTTTTCAGACCCCAATTCATCTTTCTTCCCCCGTCAAAAACACGTCGCCCCTGTCAGAAAAGCGTGGATTTTATCCTCATGATTACTGGCAACATAATCACGACCAGCATGACCGGAAAAACATAGATCCCGAGCGGGATGACCAGCTTCACCGGCAGTGCATGGGCTTTCTCCTCGGCCCGCGACAGGCGTTTGTCGCGCATTTCATCACTGTAGACAGTGAGTGCGGCGCTGATGCTGGTGCCGAGCTGTTCGGTTTGTTGCAGGAGGGCGCCGAGGGCGTAAGCCTCTTCCAGGTCGACGCGATGCGCGAAGTTGTTCATCGCCTCCGCGAGCGAGCGGCCGGCGCGCAACTCAAGGCTGAGAAGGTACAGGTTCGCGCCCAGATACGGGTACGTGTGCGTGAGTTCGCGCCCAACCCGGTCAATGGCGGCGCGCGGGCTGAGCCCGGCCTGTGTGCAGACGACGAGAAGGTCCATGAAGTCGGGAAAGCCGGCCGCACATTGATCCCGAAGGCGTTTCTGCCGCCGCGAGATATAGACGCTGGGGAGCAGAAAGCCGATGGCGGACAGCACGAGTGCGGACAGCAACACGGTCGACGCCTTCATCGCCGGCGCGAGAAACGATACCGAGACAAAGAAAACGATCGGCGCGGCGAGCGCGAGGCCAATTCGGCTGAGCTGATAATAGGTCGGCGCATTGGCTTCGAAAAACCCGGCTTTGATAAGCTCGATCTGGGTCTTGGGAATATCGCCGCGTTCATCGAACCCGGTCTTCGAGGCTTTGGCGAGCGTCGCTGAAACGTCCGACAAGCTCTGGTAACGAAGCGACTGACGCTTGCCCGCCCCCTCGGCCCGATCTTCGTAGCCGCCGACATCCGATGCCATCACGCGCGAAATGACGGCGCGCCGCCTGATCTCCATGCGCCGCTGCGTGACCTGCGCGGCGGCAAACGCGACGAG
>CAYFTI010000199.1:0-4242 GCA_964346065.1 uncultured Hyphomicrobiaceae bacterium | reverse complement strand
CACGACCTGTTCCGAGAGGCGGCTCATCAGTTCGATGCCGGTGAGGTCGCCACGATGAATGGTGCGGTTGAAGGATTGGCCAGCCAGCGCCCGCTGATGAATCGTGCCGTCCTCGTTGCGGTCGAAATAGCAGCCGTAGCGGTTTTCCAGCTCGTAGATCCGCTCCGGCGCGTCATTGACCAGCGTCCAGGCAAGCTCCTGATCATTGAGCAGGAAGCCGCCGCGCAGCGTGTCGTCGTAGTGCTTGTCGAAGCTGTCTTCGGGGTTGAGTACAACGTTGTAGCCGCCCTGGACCATGCGCGTGCAGCCGCTTTTCCCGAAAAGCCCTTTGCTGGCCACGACGATGTTCAATGACGGCGCTTTTTCATGCGCACGCAGCGCCGCATAGAGTGCCGCGCCGCCGCCTCCGACGATCAGGATATCGCAATCCATCTGCTTCATTGGCGCTGTTCCATCATAGCGTACGATTATCATTTCTCCGGTAGATTAAGCGCAGAATGCGTATCAATGCAAGCCATTCCGGTCGCCCAAGCATTCCACAATGTGGAACAATTACATCGATCTACGAGTTCCCGGGCGAATGGCAGGGCGTTCGCGGCGCCGTTCGATCCCGGAATCGGGGGATCGGGCAACCGCACAGGGGGCTTCAGCAGGCGGTCCGCCTGGCCCAGCATGGTTTTCGGAATTTGCCGGATGAACGGCCGGCGCCGGCAGGCCGCGTGGGCGCGAGCCGGCAGAGCGAAGGAGTTGGCCGCCTTGCGCGGGCGGGACCGCTGCTGTGTTGGTTCGCCGCGGCATCGCTGCATCGCCGAAACTGGACGGGCCTGCGGGAACCGCCCCGGGCTTCACCCTGTGCGTGGTGTCTGTGTCCGGCTGACGGGCATGATGACGGGCCGGCTGTCATGGGTGGCGACATGGGCCTCGACGCCATAGACCTCGTCCAGCATCCGCTCGCTCAGCACCTCGAACGGCTTGCCGTCCGCGCGCAGCAGACCGCGGTCAAGCAGCAACAATCTGTCGCACCAGCGCGCCGCGAGATGAAGCTCGTGCAGCGTGATGATGACAGTCTGTCCTTTGCCCGCGAATGCCGTGAACATCTCCATGAGGGCGATTTGGTGCGCCGGATCGAGGCCGGCAGCCGGCTCGTCGGCCAGCAGGAGCGGCGCGCCCTGCGCCAGGGCCCGGGCAATAAGCACGCGCGCGCGCTCCCCGCCCGACATTTCGGAGATGTAGCGCTCACGCAGATGCAGGATGTCAGTCTGGCGCATAGCCGTTTCCACAGCCGCGAAGTCTTCCTCGCGCCCGGGCAACAGACGGTCCCGGTATGGCATACGCCCGAGCCAGACGATCGACTCGGCTTTCAGGGACCAAGCGATCTCGCGCTCCTGCGGGAGATAAGCCACGAGGCGCGCCCGCTCGCGCGCCGCAAGGCGGCCCAGAGCCTGTTCGGCGATTTGAACGGTCCCCCGGCACGGGATCAGGCCCAGCAACGCCTTCAGAAGTGACGACTTGCCCGCCCCGTTCGGTCCGATCAGCCCGACGAACGCGCCGCGCCCAACCGAGAATGTCACGTCCTGCACGACATGCTTGGCGCCGAGCGTGACGTTGACGTCGCGGACATCGAGCAGGCTCATGGCAGCGTCCTGCGTGTTCTCACCACGAGCCAGAGGAAGAACGGCGCCCCCACCAGCGCGGTCAAAACCCCGAGCTTCAAATCCTGGCCCGGCGCAAGAAGCCGTACGGCAACATCCGCCGCCAGCAACAGCGATGCCCCGCCCAGCCCGCTGGCCAACAGCAGCCGGCTCGGCTGACCGCCGACAAGCGGGCGAAGCATGTGCGGCACGACCAGGCCGACGAACCCGATCGCGCCGGCAACGGCGGTCGCGCTTCCAATGGCCACGGCGGTGCCGACGATCATCAACTGCTGAAATTGGCGAATATTGATGCCCATCGTCGCGGCGACGTCATGACCAAGGGTCAGCGCGTCCAGACCGCGGCCAAGGAACGCCAGCATGCCCCATCCCGCGAGGATAAGCGGTGCGGCCAGCCCAAGATGCGCCATCGAGCGATCATTGAGCGAGCCGAGCATCCAGAACAGGATCTCCAGCGCCGCGAACGGGTTGGACGACATGTTGAGCGCCAGCGAGGTGAGCGCGCCGGCTAGCGAGGAAATCGCCACCCCGGCGAGGATCAGCGTCAGGATGCTCGCCGTTTGGCCCGACAGGACCTGAAGGATGACGACCGCGGCGATTGCCCCGCATATGGCCAGCGCGGGCAGCGCGAACGCGAAGGCCGATGAAAGGCCCGTGTAAATGGCGATGACAGCGCCCAGCGATGCCGAGGCGCTGATCCCGAGCACGCCGGGATCGGCAAGGGGATTACGCAGATAGCCCTGCAGGGCAGCGCCCGTCAGGCCGAGCGTGGCGCCGATCATCAGCCCGAGAAGCGCGCGTGGCAACCGGATTTCCTGCATCACGAGGCGCGACGCTTCGTTCTCGCCGCCGAACAGCGCCGCAAGCGATGTGGCAAAGCCGAGCCCGGCCGGCCCCACCGTCAGGGACGCGATGAACAGCGCGCCCGTCAATGTCGCCAGCAGAATGAGCAGCAGCCTGTATGTCATTCTCCGGTGTCCGCAGCGATATCGGCAAGCATGCGAACGGCCTCGGCGGTGAAGGGTGTGCCGCAGATCCAGTACTTGTCGGGCACGCTGCGGAGCGACCCGCCACCGGATAGTGCCTCGATGGCCGGATGGACGAGGTTGTCATATGACCGGCCCGCCCTGCGCTCCACATGGTGTCCGCCGATCACGACCTGCGGATGATTGTTCACCAGCACCTCCAGAGGCAGACGTGACGAGCCGGCATAACCGAGGTTTTCGGCGAGGTTGTCCAGCCCGGCCATTTCCAGCGCCTCATGCGCCAGGGTTCCACTTCCCGATGTGTAGCTGTTGGCATGGTACAGCGCGGCCAGCGGCTTCGCGCCCGCGCGGTGTACATGACGCGCAAGACGTTGATCGAGGCGTTCAATCAGCGTTTCGGCCTTGGCGATCCGCCCCAGCAGGCGGCCCATCCGCCGGAGATTATCGCGGATACCGGCGAATGACGAAGCGGGTGTGAACACCTCGACGCGAAACCCGAGGCGGCGCAGCATGTCGATCGTCGCACGCGTCGTGAAGGAGCCGGCAATCACGAGATCCGGCTTCATCACGAAGACCTCCTCGGCGCGGCCATGATTGATTTTGTAGCCGGCGGCCTCTTCGGCCATCATGGAGGTTTCCCCGTCCCGCGCCAGAAACGACACCGAATGCAGCTGTCCGGGCCGCGCCATGAGCATGGCGAGCTGGTCGGTACATACGTTGATCGAGACAACACGTTTCGGCGCGGCGGCGCCGGCCTGCAAGACCGGGATTGCCGCCATCATGAGCGCAAGGCCATAGGTGAAGACCGCTTTAGAAAAACCTGTCATGTGGCATGTCCCGTTCGACAGCGCACCCCGGCAGGACCGATGCCGTGTCATCGCTGGTCAAAAAAGCAACGGCCCTGCCCGATCCCTGCCGGCAAATCAATTTGAACCCGTTTCCAGCGGCGCGGGCGCGTCGCCCAGCGTGAGCTTGACGCCGCCATAGGCCGTGACCGGCGCGGTGGAGTAGCCGAACACCTCTTCGTAATCCGTGTCGAGCAGGTTCTCGACGCGGCCGAACACTTCGAAGTTTTCGTCGAGCTTGTAGGAGCCGGCAACGTTGACGAGGAGGTAGTCGTCGAGTGTGACGAATTCGCTTGCACCGAAATTTACATCTTTCATGTCGCCATTATAATTCGCCGAAAAATCTAATTTTCCTCTGTTATCGAGGAAAGTGTAGCTTGCGGTGAATGCCCCTGAGTGCTTTGGCCGCCGGATCTCTGTGAATTTTCCGGGCGGATTGGGGGAGATTGGCGAAGTAGGCTGGGTAGCATCGAGATAGGTGTAAGAACCAGTGACGAGCAGCGCTCGTGTGACTTGCGCTGAGAGCGATACTTCGACGCCCTGGCGCTCGCTCGTGCCGGTTTGGTTAATGACGGTGCTGTCCGGAATGTCGTCGCCGTCAACGTCAAGTTGCCCCGAACCAATTTCGTCAGTGAGATCGGCCTGGAAATAGGTCACATCGACGGTGACACGATCATCCCAGAATTTCTGTTCCACACCGACATCCCAGCCGATCGACTCCTCGGGCGTGAGACCGGGGTTCCCTTTGAAACTCACGGC
>CAYFTI010000198.1:0-4266 GCA_964346065.1 uncultured Hyphomicrobiaceae bacterium | reverse complement strand
CAGCGTTCGATCATTTTGCGCTCGGTTTCCACAACCGCCTCCGAAGTGTTGTAGAGGCCGTCGCCGGTGATACCGCCGACCGAGAGAAAGGCCCAGTCGGCGTGGTAGAAATCGAGGCTGTGGAGCGCCCCCGGCCCGGTGAGCATATTGTAGCCATGATGCACCCGCCCCCCCGTGAGGTAGATTTCCCAGTCCGGGCAGCGGGTCGCCGCAGCGTCGAGGTAGGCGGAGAGCCGCAGCGAGTTGGTCACGATGCGCAGGGGCATGCGGGGCAGGTGAAAGCAGATGTGGTAGGTGGTCGTCCCGCCGTCGATGAAGACGACGTCGCCCGCCCGCAGCAGGCGACAGGCGCGCGCCGCAATCGCCGACTTTTCGCGGGAGTGCTGCACCTCGCGCAGGTTGAAGGGCACGTTGCCCTCTTTGCGCGTCACGCGGATGCCCCCGCGCACCCGCTCGAACGCGCCGCTCCGCGCGAGTTCGTCAAAGTCCCGCCGGATGGTGGCCGCGCTCGCGCCGGTCATCGCCGCGACACGCTCCTGATACAAGAGCCCTCGCTCGCCCGCCAGCGACAAGATTCGCTCATGCCGTTCTCCTTTATTCATCGGCTTGGGAGAGTGATTCGCTCATAATCGCTCATTAATTTGCAGCAAAATCAATCAATTGCAAGCATGAATCGCTGGCGGTAATCGCTTGGATCCATTGAGATGCCGAACTTATGAAACTCCAGCTTGGCATAAAATCCGATCCGGTTAATTACCGCTACTCGTTCCCATGGCTTTTCCGTCTGATGGCGGACATGGGGGTGCATTCCCTGCAACTCGGCTCCTTTTTCGAGATGTATCAACTGCCCGACGCCTGGTTTGTGCGGCTGCGCAAAGAGGCGGCGGACCACGGCATCCGCATCGACAGCTGTTTCACCGCGCACCGCGAGCTGGGCGGCTTTTTCCGCGAAGATCCGGAGTGGATACCGGTGGCCCGGCGCAACTACGAGCGCTATATCGAGATCGCCGCGCTGCTGGGCGCACCGGCGGTGGGCTCGAACCCCGGGGCCTTGCCCCGCGATCTGATGGGGCGCAAGCCCGAGGGACTGCGCACCTACATCGACCACATGAAGGAACTCATGCACTTCGCCCACGGGCAAGGCGTCGAGTGGTTGACCATCGAGCCCATGTCCTGCCTGGCCGAGCCGCCGACCCTGCCGCGGGAAATGATCGACATGGCGGAGGAACTCGCCGCCTACCACGCCGAGCACGCCGGGGACACGGCGCGGATCGGCTACTGCTCCGATATATCGCACGGCTACTGGAACGCCGACCAGAGCGAGTGCGTGAGCCACATCGATCTCTTCAAAGCCTCGCTCCCCTGGCTCTACGAAGTGCATCTGAAGAACACCGATCAACACTACGGTTCCACCTTCGGCTTCGAGCCGGCCAACGTGGCCCGCGGCATCATCGATGTGGCGGATTTCCGCCGGATTATCGATGAGAACGCCGCCACCATTCCCGTCGATACCCTCCACTGCTATCTCGAAATCGGCGGTCCGAAGCTGGGGCGCGACTATTCGGACCACCAACTCGAAGCGCAGCTGCGCGAATCGATCGCCTACCTGCGGGAGCACTTCATGAAAGAAACCGCGCCCAGCGCAGCCATCGCCGAACGCGCCCCCGTGACGCATCTGACCAGCCCGCAGGACAAAGTGCTCATCGCGCCCTCCATGATGTGCGTCGATCCGCTCAACTTCGAGTCCGCCCTGCGCCGGGTGGAAGCGCTCGGCGCCGACATGCTGCACATGGATGTGATGGACGGCCACTTCGTGCCGAACGCGCCGATGGGTCTGGCCACCATCGAGGCACTGTGCAAGAAGACCCGCCTGCCCATCGACGTGCATCTGATGGTCGAGAACAACGACTTTTTCGTCGGCCTGTTGCAACACCTGCCGATCCACCAGATTTCGGTGCATTACGAGTCCTGCACCCACCTCGACCGGACCCTCAGCCGCATCCGCGAGTCCGGCGCCAAGGCGGGCCTGGCGATCAACCCGGCCACGCCGGTCGAAGTGCTCGACTACGCGCTGGAACGCCTCGACTACGTCTTGCTGATGACGGTCAACCCCGGTTTCGCCGGGCAAAAGCTGACTCCGGCCTCGCTGCGCAAGATCGCCCATTGCCGCCGGTTCCTCGATGCGCGGGGCTTCCCGGACATGCCGATCCAGGTGGACGGCAACGTCAGCTTCGAGAACATCCCCGGCATGGTCGCCGCCGGAGCCGCCAACCTCGTCGCGGGCACCAGCAGCATCTTCCACGCCTCGGCCAGCTGGCAGGATAATCTGGAAAAACTGCAAACCGCCATCGCGGAAGGCCAAGCCAAGACCCCATCCGCCGCCTGACCTGTCCCCTGTCCCCTGTCCCCTTCAAAACTTATGAAAAATCTAGTCTATTATCTGGATAAACCCGAGGGCGCCTTCACGCCCGTCGAAGAGCCCATGCCCGAACCGGGCCCCGGTGAAATCCGCATCCGCGTCCTGCGCACCTCTGTCTGCCAGTCCGATGTGGTCATTTACAATGTCGGCTTGCCGCGCATCAAAAGCTGGCCCGCGATTTTGCTGCACGAGGTGAGCGCCCGGGTGGATGCCATCGGCGCGGGCGTGACGAAGTTCGCGCCGGGCGATCTGGTCGGCATCGGCTGCGACATCCCCTGCGGCGACCGCGACTGCATCTACTGCGGCGACGAGGGCTCCGGCGACTGGACCTCCTGCCCCAACACCCAGGCCACCGGCCACGAGTTCCCCGGCTTCGCCCGCAGCCACGCCGTCCTGCCCGACTGGTTCGTCGATCTCGGCCCCATCGCGAAATTCGACGCGGGCATCGACCCCGACCACGCCTGCCAGGTCGAACCGCTGGCCTGCTGCCTCGAAGGCATGACGCGGGTCAACAACTGCATCGAGAACCGCATCGCCGTGCTGATCGGCGCCGGTTCGCAGAGCACCTACGCGCTGCAGTGCGCCCTCGCCATGGGGGCGCGCAAAGTCATCCTCATCAACCGCGGTAAGGATCGGTTGGAGCGCGTGCTGCGCGATTTCGGCAACGAGCGTGTCGTCGGCGTGCCCTGGGACGATCAAGTCGTGCCGAACGTGCTGGCGGCCTGCAAACCCTTCAACGAGCCCCACTTCGTCATGATGAACGCCCCGGCCGAGGCGGGCTACCGTCTCTCCACCGAACTGCTCGGCTACAACACCGTGCTCGACGCCCACGCCGGCGTGAAGGGCGCGGGCGGCAAGCCCCGCATCGCGCACGAGGTGGACCTCAACAACGACATCCACTACAAGCTCCAGTGCTACCAGGCCACCCACGGCTCCAACTGGCACGGCATCGGCCTCGCCCGCGAGATGATCAACGGGCGCCAGCTGCCGCTACTCGATAAAATGACCTACGCCAGCGAACGTTTCCACCACAGCGACCTGCTCGCCGCCATCCACCGCGCGGCCGACAAGGACTCGCTCAAAGTCATCATCAACTGGGAGGACGCATGAAAGCCCTCGTTCTCGAAGCACAGGGAAAACTCGTTTACACCGAGGATCACCCGATTCCCGCCGCGCCCGACGAGCGTCCCACCGCTCTGATCAAGGTCGCCGCCTGCGGCATCTGCGGCTCCGACCTCCCACGTGGATTCGGCGGCAAGGCCTATTTTTATCCGCTGGTCATGGGCCATGAGTTCAGTGGGGTGGTCGAAGAGCCCGTCCCCGGCGGACGCTTTCAAAAAGGCGACCGCGTGGCGGTCTTCCCGCTCATCCCGAAAAACATCGACACCGACCCCGCCAACCAGACCGGCAACTACGCCCAGTCCCGCGAATACGATTACTACGGTTCGCGCCGCGACGGCGCCTTCGCGGAATACCTGCGCATCCCCGAGTGGAACCTGTTTCCCGTGCCCGACGCCGTCGATCTCCTGCACGCCTCCATGACCGAGCCGGCCGCGGTCGCCCTGCACGGCGTGCGCAAAATGCGGGTGCGGGCGGGCAGCGACGCCGTCGTCTTCGGGGCCGGCCCCATCGGCAACATGGCCGCCCAATGGCTGCGCATCCACGGCTGCGCGCGCGTCTTCATCGTCGATATCGAGCCGCGCAAACTCCAGCTGGCCGAGGAGATGGGCTTCATACCGGTCAACTCCAAGGACGATGATCCGGTCGCGGCGATTCTCGCGGCGACGGGCGGTGTCGGCGTGCAGTGCAGCGTCGAAGCCTGCGGCCTGCCCATCACCTTCCTCCAG
>CAYFTI010000197.1:0-4345 GCA_964346065.1 uncultured Hyphomicrobiaceae bacterium | reverse complement strand
TGCCGACATCGCCGGAAACGCGCGGATGGTCGCTGTCATAGCCGCGATGGGTGGCCAGATCGAAGGCGATGGACAGCCCCTTCTGTCCCGCCGCGAGGTTGCGCCGGTAAAAGGCGTTGGAATCTTCGGCCGTCGAATACCCAGCGTACTGGCGAATGGTCCACGGCCGCTGAGTATACATCGTCGGGTACGGCCCGCGCAGAAAAGGGGGCACGCCCGGATAGCTTTCGACCGCGTCGAGCCCGCCCAGATCGGTCGCGTCATAGACCGGCTTGACGTCAATGCCTTCCGGCGTCTGCCATGCCTCGCTTTCGGGCTCCGGCGCGGCGCTCGGGGCGGGCATCTCCCAGGGTATGGCGCTGTAATCGGGAATCCTGCTCATTATGGTCTTTCCGTATGGAAACTCGTTCAGGGGCTCGCGTCTTCGCTCGCGCGGCGGCGGGCAGCCTCGATAACCCCTTCGACCTGCAACGCTTCATGGATTTCGTGAAGGATCGCCAGAGCGTCACACCCCTTGAACAGCAGCCTGTCCATGTGCCGCTCATCCCCATTGGACAGCGATGACAGTGTTTCGGGCGTGCCAACCAGATAGACGGCCACCGCTCCGCGATTGCGTAACGCTTCAACGATGCCGGACAGCGCCGCGTAGCCCTCATCGCGCCCGCACAGGCAGGCGATGGTCGCCCCGCTCTCGCGGAACGCATCGGCCAGCGATTCGACAGTGTCGAAACCGTCCTCGCCGGTTGCCGTGATACCGCCGGCCTCGAAGAAATTCTTTGCCCAGGTCGCACGTTCGGTAAAGGCCGCTTGCGAACCGATATTGCCCAAAAACACCGACGGACGGACGCCTGTGGCGGCCTTCGCCTCGTCCGAGGCCGCGCGTAACGCTTCGAAACCGGCCGCCTCGCGCCGCGAAAGGTCCGGCAACGGGGGCAGCGGGTCGCACGGCTCACGCAACGCCGCCGCCAGCTCGGTGAGGCTTGCACCGTCATCGGCGGCCTCAGCCAGAGCGGCCATTCGCTCGCCACGCCCTGCAGGGGGAAGCTCGAGCGATGCGCGCGCCGCATCCTCTTCGGACAGCTCGCCAGGACCGCTGGCCACCTGCGCGCTCGCCTCGTCAAGATACGGATAGGTCGATACGCCGGTGATCGGTCTTTCCCGGCGCGACACGTCGCCCATGCGCTGGTCACGCACAGTTGCCAGCCGACGGAGGATAGCACCGCTCCGGAGCGAGCCCGGTAGCCCTCCCGCCGCTTCGATCTCCTGGAAAACCGACCAGGCACGCTCCGCCTGATCATGCGTCAGCGTCTCGATATACCAGGAGCCGCCCGGCGCATCGACCACGCGATCCAGCGCCGACTCTTCGGCCAGAATCACCTGCGTATTGCGCGCAAGCCGTCGCGCAAAGGCGTCAGGCACCCCTGCCGCGGCGCTGAAGGGTAACAGGAGGATCGCGCGCGCCCCGCCGGTTGCCGCCGCAAAAGCCGCCGCGGTGGCGCGCAACAGGTTCGTGTGCGGGTCGCGGCTCGTCATCGTACGGAAGGACATTTCCGCTGAAACAACGGCCGGCTGCGGCGCGATTCCGGCGGCTTCGGTCACACGCGCCCAGAGCCCTCGCACCGCGCGGAATTTCGCGATCGACAGAAACACATCGGGCTCGGCGGTGAGGTGAAAGCCGATCATCTGCGCGGCTTCGTCGAGCGGCACATCGGCCTCGGCCAGCGCGCGCCAATAGGCGACCGCCGCCGCCAGCGTGCAGGCAAGTTCTTCCACCGCCGAGCCGCCCGCCTGATGCCAGACCCGCCCCGACGGGAGGAAGGGGATAATCACGGCCTCTTGCCGGCGTAAATGCAGCGCTGCGTCCACAGCATCGGCGAGCGCTCGATCGCTGCGCACGGGTGCTTCGCCATGCGCGGCCATCGCCGCCAGCGGGTCAAGCCCCATCGCGCCCGAAAGCGTGTCCAGCGCCACTCCCCGCTTGCGCGCCAGGGCAAGGAACAGCGCGATCACCGGCAGGCTTTGCGCGCCCGGCGCGAGGTAGATCGCTGTCTCATGGAACGGGATATCAGCCAGCACCCGCTCCAGACCCGCCAGATTGCGCAGCGCGAGGGCACCGCCACCATACGGTGGGCCCGCAGGCAGTTCCAGCCAGAGGCCGTCCGCACCGTTTTCCAGGTCCTCGCGCGCCTGACGGTTCGCCTCGTCGGCATCGCGCCGGTCCACGAGCTGCAACACCTGCCATGACCGCGGGGTCGCCGACGTCGCGCGCGCGAATGGCGCCGCCCCGGGATGGCCGGACGCCAGAGCCTTTTCTGCCGCGCTCAGCGAGGTGTGGAGCGGCGCCACCTGAGCACGCGTGTCGAGTGCGGTGTTCAGGGTCGCCACGGGCGCACCCCCGAGAGCCTTCTCAGCAAGACGGCGCCATTGCGCCTCGGCGGCCTCGGGATCGTTCTGGTTATGCAAATCGCTCATGATCAAAACAATACTTGGCCAATCGGACCCCTGTCCAATCCTTCGGTCTCCCCATTCGCGGCAGATCCCGAATCGCGAGGGATAATCACAAAATCATGAGCCCCATTGTCGGACGCTGCTATAACATCCATGTCGCAGGCAATCTCAGATCTAGTTAGCGATGTGTCTCGCCTTTTAACCTTACAGGGATCTGTATGCTAAGTTGGAGGTACACCGAATGACACGCCATTCCCCGATACCACTCTGCGCACTGGCCGCGGCCGTGGCCCTCACCTTCACCGCGCTTGGTGCCGGCATATCGGTCCAGCCGGCCGAGGCGGCAATCCGGTGTGACGGCAACTTCCAGGTACAGGACGGCCGCCGGTTTGCCGTGCCCTATTGCGAGGATTTGAACATCGTCAAGGTCGCCCGCGAGTATGGTATCCGGGTCTCCTTCGACCAGGTCCGCTTCAATCCGGGCAAGGCTGAGCAGGTCTGCCGCGTCATCGGCGATGACAACCGCGTCAGGGACCGTTGCAAGAATTACCTGCCCGACGCAGGCCGGGACAACTACTATTAAGCCCAGATCTCAGCCGGGTTGCGTGGCGAGCGCGCGCAACCCCTCCCGATAGGTCGGATAAGCAAGCGTCACGCCCAGTTCCTGCTTCATCCGGGCATTGGACGTGCGCTTGTTGTCGGCATAAAAGCTGCGCGCCATGGGTGACATGTCGGCCTGTTCGAACGGCACGCGCGGCGGATGCGAAACGCCGAGCAGATCGGCGGCAAAATCGAGCACCTCCTCAGGCGGAGCAGGCTCATCGTCGGTGACGTTGTAAACCCGCGGCCCGGCGCGATCTCCGGCCCGGGCGATAGCAGCCTCCAGCGCCGTCGCGATATCCTTGACGTGAATGCGATTGAACACCTGCCCCGGCTTGATGACCGCGCGGGCGTCGCCGCGCCGCACTCTTTCCATCGGCCCGCGCCCCGGTCCGTAGATGCCCGACAACCGAAAAATGCCGGTCGCAACGCCCGTTTCCTCGGAAAGCGCCATCCAGGCACGCTCCGCTTCCACACGCGCGCGGCCGCGGCGTGCTGTCGGCTCCACCGGTGTCTCCTCGTCGATCCATGCGCCGTCATGGTTGCCGTACACGCCGATGGTCGACAGATAGCCGATCCACTCCAGATTTGCCGTGCGCAGATCCTCGGCGTGCTGCGACAGGAGCGGATCGCCAGCCTCGCCCGGTGATGCGGAGACCAGCAGGTGCGTCGCCTCGCCGATCGCGCGGGACAGTGCGGGACTTGGGGGGCTCCCGTCGAACGCGATGCCTTCATAGCCCATCGCGTCGAGGGCGCGCGCGCCCTCCGCTGTGCGGCTGGTTCCGATGATACGCCAATCCTGGGCATGTAACCGCCGCGCCAACTCTTTCGCCGAGTAACCCAAGCCGACTGCGAGCAATACCGACATTCTATGCCCCCGATTCCCATTCCGCGCGTACTTGCGCGTCCGTTTCGCCCGGTAAATGCGCGGCCTTCAGCCGCTCCCAATCTGTCAAGTCGCCCACCGCGGCGCTGAGCCGGCAAAGCGCCCATACCGCCATCGCGCGCACCACCGGCTCGCGCTCGCGCAACAAGCCGACAACCTGCGGCCGCAGGCTCTGATCGCCCGAATTCCCCGCCGCAATCAGGACATTGCGGATAAACCGGTTCCGCCCGATCCGCTTGATCGGCGAGCCGGAAAACCGCGCGCGGAAGGCCGCATCATCCAGCGCCAAGAGTTCACTCAAGGCAGGCGAGCGAGCGCTGTCCCGCGCCCGCAGCTTCGCCTCGCTCGCCTCTTGCGCGAACTTGTTCCACGGGCACACCGCGAGGCAATCGTCGCAGCCATAGATCCGGT
>CAYFTI010000196.1:1844-4375 GCA_964346065.1 uncultured Hyphomicrobiaceae bacterium | reverse complement strand
TCCTTGCCCGTTTGAAGCTCGCTTTTGGCCCATTCAGGTGGCAGCGCGTGCGAAAGACCCTTACGCTCGGGGCGCATCGGCCGGGATCACTGATGACGGATCGACGAACAGGTATGGACACGGGCGCCATGAACCTGGATCGGCTCGCCTACTGGGAGAGTTGGTCCGCCCGCCACCGGCAGATGTGGCGCTCATCAGCGCCGCGTCTTTTTGCTGTCGACGTGCCGGTATGACAATTACCTGGCATCATTAGGGTTTCGGGCATCCTTGGCGTGGCATCGAATGCAACGAGCCTTTCCTTATTTCGACGAACGCGCTACTGCTTTCGCTGGATCGTCGTTTCGCCGACCCGTCCCGCGGAACCATACGTACTCGGTTTCATTGACCGGACGCGGCAGCGTGATTGACGCATGACGAACCTTAGGACTTGGATGTGACATGGCCACGTTGGATGTTCTAATTCCGCACTTTTGCAATCCGGCAGGTCTTGAGCGATCAGTGGCCTCTGTTCTTGCGCAAACCTGGACCGGAGATTACCGCTTGGTTGTGGTCGACGACGCGTCCCCGTCGTCGGATTTTGCGCGAATCGAGACGTTCCTAGCCGAAATCGACGTGCCGTGCATTGTGCTTCGGAACGCGGTGAACCGGGGTAGACCGTTTACCCGCAATCGCCTTCTCGATCAGGTCGACGCCGATTTTGTTGCTTGGCTCGATGCCGGCGACACATGGCACCCGAAAAAGCTCACGTTGCAGTTCAATCACTTGAACCAAATGCGACTGAAAAATTCCCCCTGTAGCGAGTTCTGGATATCTTGCAACTACGAATGGATTTGGGAAAATGGGCGCTTACGCACGTATCGACAAGAGGTCGAAGCAGACCAAATTCGAGAGCTTTTCATGGGTACACGCTTGCGTGCGTACCTATGGACCATTTTGGCCCCCGCGTCAACCTTCCGCCAAATTGGATGGTTTGACGAAAGTCTTCCGCGGTTGCAAGATCTAGATTATTTTCTTCGATTTGTGATAGCGGGAGGTAAAATTACAAAACCGGAGACGAAACGCTTTTTGTGCCGGTATTATAAATCGGATAGCGGTCGCAATGGCGAAGAGATTTTTAAATGTAATCAAATAATTTTGCGAAAATATGAACCATTCTTGCTTCATTATGGAAATAAATTTGTTCGCATGCGCAGGTTTAACGCGGCAATGTTGGGCATGCGCGTCGCCCGCAACAACCGCCACGCGGGACAAATCTCTAAGTTCGTAGCGCGGACTTTCTGGACTCATCCATTTTTAGCGGTGTCGCGGCTGGCCTCGGGCACTTACGCGCCATGAATTTACACGTGATCGTGGCAGCTGAGGCCTTGTTGCGGCCTCAAAGCGCAGATTTTCATACGCTTGTTGACCGCTTATGCAGCCGACCGGTGGCTCTAGTCGATTCTGGTTGGCTTGTAACAGCAAAGAACAATTTTTTTCACTCTCCACTTCTTGCAACTACGGACATAAAGCGGCTCGCGCTGGCGCAAGCACTGCGTCAGGATTTCGGTGAACGAGTCGAGCCAGTCCTGCTATTTCGTTCGAATACACATGACAACACCGAAAATGTCGCGGCTCTGCTGCTCGCGTTATGGGAGGCCGGTGCGGCTGACGGTGTCGTGGTCCACGCATTTGCGATCGACAAGAATTCTGATCCAGAGGGTTGCCTTGAACCAGTTCTGCTTTCCGCGTCTGATGATGCAGGTCGGCTGGCGATGGCGCTTGCGGAGGCGCGAATGCCGGCGGAGTGTGTCGATACGAGCCGTGCCGTCTTACAGCCGGAGGACGCTCTCTTCTCAAACGTGCTGCTAAACGCGGTTGCCCACAGGCTCACTGAGGTCGAGATCCCTGCTCTGATAGTGAGTCACGGCTTTGCAGCCATGCCGGCGGCACTAGCCAATGCAGTGCGAGACGAGTTGGACAGCTACGGTCTCCAGGGCTTGACACCGGCCCTGCCGTTGACATCGATCCGCTTGCGTGCGCTCGCTGAAGCGGTCATGAGTTGGAAGTTCGCGAGAAAGATCGTTTCTGGTGAATGACATTCCCTGGTCAAAATGCGATCCACCCCGTGTCTGCCTGATTATGCAGCGCCTCGCCGCTCGCAGTGGCGGCGCGGAACGCGTGTTAATCGAGCTCGCTAATCATCTCGCTGCGAAGGACTGGCAGGTCCAGATCATTTCTTATGAGAGCCGCGGTAAGTCGCCTTTCTATCCATTGCGGTTCGGCGTTGCCCATTACAACCTCAAGCGCCCTATCCAGGCTCGCGGCCACTTATGGCGGGCGCTCGATCGTGTGCGCAGTCTGCTGCAGGACGTTCGCTGCTTCGCCTTTCCTTTCGACCACTTACTGTGGCTCAACGCCCATGGTGGCTTCCAACGTGCTCTCGCGCGACACCTGCGTGTACATCGCCCGGATATCGCCGTGGCCTTCATGCCGCCAGCGATCGTCGCCCTCGGTCGGGCGCAGGTCGACTACCCGCTCAAACGTGTGGCGTC
>CAYFTI010000196.1:0-1744 GCA_964346065.1 uncultured Hyphomicrobiaceae bacterium | reverse complement strand
ATACTTGCCCATCCCGCGCGGCACGAAGGCTGGGGTTTGGCCGTGACGGAAGCTCTGGCCGCCGGGACACCTGCCGTTGCATTCGCCGACTGCCCAGGCGTCAACCAGCTCATCGACCATGGCGTTAACGGCCTGGTGGTCGCCGCCGAGGGCGACAGGGTAGCCAACTTTGCAGCCACGTTGGCCGAGCTTATGCGCGATCAAGCGCGGCGTGAGTCGCTTGGGGCAGCCGGCCCCGAGTCGGTAGCGCCGTTCGCGCCGGAAAAGGTGTATGCTCGATGGGAAGACGTTTTACTTGGCCGCCCGGCGCCGGATGACCCTGGAAAGCCTGCCACCGCTCGTACCCCGATGATCGACGGGACCGCGGGAACAGCCCAACGGACCGCCCCACAGCGCATTTCGGGCGCCGAACGGTGAGAGGTCGGCTCTCTCTCCGGGTTGGGATGCCAGAATGCTCCCGCCGGTGAACAGCGTCTCGTCGTAGCGACGCGGTCGGCAATATGCCCGCGCCGGCAAGCGCTGCCGCTTAACATCTAAATGCACTAGGGAATTAATCCAGTGGGCCGAATTCTTCTGCACATCGGAACCCACAAAACTGCAACGACCTCGATTCAGCATTACCTCTTTGATAATCGTGAAGAATTGGCTAGACGCGGCATCTTTTACCCGGACTATGGATTGATCGGCCAGCGCCCGCATTACGCCCATCTGGGAATCGTCAATGCATTGTCCGGGCACCATGACAAACTGACGCCCGCGGATGCCTCCGACTTCTTCGCCAAAGTTCGCGAGCGAGCGCGCGATTTCGATACCACGATCATTAGTGCCGAGCCCTTCTACCGCCACGTAATCGGCGACAAAGGCGCGCCGACCATCCAGGACCCTGATTCCTATTGGGCGGCACGAGAGGGCTACATTCGCATGATCCGAGAAGTGATAGGCGATGCCGAGGTAGTCGTCGTTTTTCGACGTCAAGCCGAATACGCGCATGCCTTATACCAAGAACATGTAAAAGTTACTCGATACAATAAGATCTTTAAACACTTTTTGGACCAATTCTGGTTTCATTTCAAGTATCTTCAGCAGGCCGAACACTGGAGGCGCTATTTCTCGCGGCTCAAAATGCTGACATTTGAGCGACTGACCGCGAGCGGTCGGCCAGCAGAAGATTTTGCGCAATCCCTGGGGCTGCCAATGGCTGACCTAACGCCTGCCCGCCGTGTAAACACCTCTTGGCCCTGCGACGCAGTAATATTGAAGCGTTTGACGAACCGGAGTTCCACGTCACGACGTGAGCTGCAGCGTCGGGTTGATCGTATGCTATCACGCCTTCCGGCGAGCGAACTTGCGCGACTTTTCGGACGTTCATTTTTCGCCAATGTCAACGCCATGAGCGCATTCCAAGCTCAGTTCGAGGCCGACAACGCGCGTCTTAAGCATCGTTTCCGGCTTCCCGGGTCGCCATCAGACCTTCTCTTTCCCGAAACCGTGCCCGACACTTTGGCATTCGGCGACAAACTCGACCCCGACTTTGTGGCGCTAATGCTCAAACAATTGACTTGAGTTACGTCGTATGACAGGGACTGCCTCTCCAGAATCCTCAGGTAGCGCCGGCTGCAACGATCGCCCGATGCGTCGCGAGCGGGATGCGGACGGCGTTTTGAAGGACGCGGGCGAAGCCGTGGGCGAGGCTCTTGGCGCGGCGGCGGTTGAAGCGGAAGACATATTCGTCGAGGTAGCGCTG
>CAYFTI010000195.1:0-4378 GCA_964346065.1 uncultured Hyphomicrobiaceae bacterium | reverse complement strand
CATGGTAGGTGATGCCGGTCGCGAACCATTCGTATTTCTCGACGAACTGGAAATCGGCGGTCGTCGGATCGAACCGGGCCCAGATCAGCAGCGAGAGCGCGAAGGTGATGACCGTGGTCCACAGCGCCACGTAGCGCGCATTGCGCGCGGCAATGGCATCATCCGAGCGGATCAGGAAGATGAACACTGCCCCGGCGAGAGGCAGGAAAATCGTCGCTGAGAGGATCGGCCAGTCGGACATGCCCTTAAAAGCCTCCCCGGCTCAGGATCAGGTAAAGGAAATAGCTGATGATGAGCGCGACCCCCACAAGCATGATGAAGGCGTAGTGGTAGACAAAACCGGTCTGCAGGCGCACGACCCGGGCCGTGATGTCGGTCACGCGCGCGGATATGCCATCCGGTCCCAGGCCGTCAATGATCGCGCCGTCACCGACCTTCCAGAGCTGGCGCGCGAGCCATCTGTAGGGCCGGACGAGGACCCAGTCGTAAAGCTCGTCGAAATACCACTTGTTCAGGAGGAACAGGTGGATCGGCTTGAACGCGCGAGTCAGCAGGCGGGGCAGCGCGGGGAACGCGATATAGGACAGAGAGGCCACCGCCAGGCCGATCAGCATCGCGACGGACGGCGACGCAACGACCCAGGCGGGGACATGATGGAGATCCTCGATGATCGTGTTGCCTTCGGCGGTGAAGAGCGACCCGCCCCAGAACCCGGCATAGCCATCGCCGATGAAGTAGGTCTTGAAGGCGAAGCCCGCGGCCAGCGCGCCGATCGCCAGCACGATCAGCGGGACCGTCATCACCGGCGGCGATTCGTGCACTTTGCCAAACGCCTCGTCCCCCATGCGCGGCTTGCCGTGGAAAGCCATGAACATCAGCCGCCAGGAATAGGCCGAGGTGAGGAATGCGGCGATCACCGTCGCCCAGAAGGCATAGATCGCGACCGGGTTTGAAGCAGCGTATGCGGCCTCGACCACGGCGTCCTTCGAGTAGTACCCGGCCGTCAGCGGGAAGCCGGTCAGCGCGAGCGTGCCCACCAGCATCATCGCCCAGGTCAGCGGAATCTTGCGTGCGATCCCGCCCATGTTTCGCAGGTCTTGCTCCTCGTGCAGCGCGTGAATGACCGACCCGGCGCCGAGGAACAGCAGCGCCTTGAAGAAGGCATGCGTGAACAGGTGGAAGATACCGACCGAATAGGCCCCGACCCCCAGCGCCACGAACATATAGCCGAGCTGCGAGCAAGTGGAGTAGGCGATGACGCGCTTGATGTCGTTCTGCGCGATGCCCACCGTCGCGGCGAAGAACGCGGTGATCGCGCCGAAGGCCGTCACCACCGTGAGCGCGACCGGCGCAAGCTCGAACAGCGGCGACATCCGCGCAACGAGGAACACCCCGGCCGTCACCATCGTCGCGGCGTGGATGAGCGCGGAGACCGGCGTTGGGCCTTCCATCGCGTCGGGCAGCCAGGTGTGCAGCAGGAACTGCGCTGACTTGCCCATCGCGCCCATGAACAGCAACAGGCAGGCGACAGTCAGCAGGTCGAAGTCCTGCCCGAGAAAGTTGATGGTCTCATCCACCTTGCCCGGCGCGGCGGCAAAGATCGCATCCAGGCTGATCGTGCCGAAGGTCGCGAAGATCGCGAAGATGCCGAGCAGAAACCCGAAATCGCCGACGCGGTTGACGACGAACGCCTTGATGGCTGCGGAATTGGCCGAGGGCTTGTGATACCAGAAGCCGATCAGCAGGTAGGATGCCAGGCCGACGCCCTCCCAGCCGAAAAACAGCTGCAACAGGTTGTCCGCCGTCACCAGCGCCAGCATCGCGAAGGTGAACAGCGAGAGATAGGCGAAGAAGCGCGGACGGCCGGGATCGTGCTCCATGTAGCCTATCGAATAGATGTGCACGAGGCTGGACACGGTCGTGACCACGACCAGCATCACCGCCGTCAGCGTGTCGATGCGCAGGCTCCACTCCGCCACCATGTCGCCCGACACGACCCACTCGAACAGCATGATGCGGGCCGTTTCGCCCTCGAAGCCCACGGAGAAAAACGCGATCCAGGAGAGGATGGCGCTGATGACCAGCAGGATGCTGGGAATCCAGCCGGATGCAGCATCACCGATGTATCGGCCGAACAGGCCCACAAAAAGCGCGCTGATCGCGGGCAGAAGCACGATGGCGGTATACATTCTTGCTTATCTCCCCGCTTCGCGCCTTCAGCCCTTGAGAACGTTGATCTCGTCCACCGCAATGGTGCCGCGGTTCCGGTAGTAGACCATGACGATCGCAAGCCCGATGGCCGCCTCGGCGGCAGCGACCGTCAGGACGAAGAGCGTGAAGATCTGGCCGACAAGATCATTCAGAAACGCGGAAAACGCCACCAGATTGATGTTGACCGCCAGAAGCATCAACTCGATCGACATCAGGATGACGATGACGTTCTTGCGGTTGATGAAGATGCCGAACACGCCGAGCGTGAACAGGATCGAGGCCACCGTGAGATAATGCGCCAGACCGATTTCCATGCCTCATGCTCCCGTAGGCCGCGCCCGACTGCCGCGATGCCTTATCGCGCCAGCGCGAATGCTGCAAGACGTAAGAGGCGTCACAGTCCCTGGCCGGGCTCGACGTGACGGACTTCAACGGCTTCCTCCGGCCGCCTGCGGACCTGCGCGCTGATATCCTGGCGCTTTACGCCCTCGCGCTGGCGCAGCGTCAGAACGATCGCGCCGATCATCGCGACGAGGAGGATCACGCCGGCAAGCTCGAAGAAATAGACGTAATCGGTGTAGAGGATAGCCCCCAACGCCTCGGTGTTGGTCACCCCGCCCCCGGGTATCGGCTCAGCGCGTTGAGCCAGGCTCTGCGCGGAGATCGTCCACGCCCCGATGACCAGGCTCAACTCGACGAGCAGAATGATCCCGACGGCCGCGCCGATCGGCAGGTACTTCATGAAGCCGGCGCGCATCTCGGCGAAATCCACGTCGAGCATCATCACGACGAACAGGAACAGCACCATGACCGCGCCGACATAGACGACGACCAGGATCATCGCGAGGAACTCCGCGCCGAGCAGCAGGAACAGGCCGGCGGAATTGAAGAAGGCGAGGATCAGGAACAGGACCGCGTGAACGGGGTTGCGTACCGTGATCACCATCAGCGCCGAAGCGATGGTAATGAACGCAAAGATATAGAAAAACGCCCCCGCGACCATGCCTGCCGTTCCGTTGGGTTCACTCGCCGGTGCGAGGCTTAACGATACGGGGCATCAAGCGCAAGGCTTTTGGCGATCTCGCGCTCCCACCGGTCACCGTTGGCGAGCAGCTTCTCCTTGTCGTAGAGCAGTTCCTCGCGCGTCTCGGTGGCGAACTCGAAATTCGGGCCCTCGACAATGGCGTCCACCGGGCAGGATTCCTCGCAGTAGCCGCAGTAGATGCACTTGACCATGTCAATGTCGTAGCGCGTCGCGCGGCGGGTGCCATCGGCGCGCTTCGGGCCGGCCTCGATGGTGATCGCCTGGGCCGGGCAGATTGCCTCGCACAGCTTGCAGGCAATGCAGCGCTCCACACCGTTGGGATAGCGGCGTAGCGCGTGCTCGCCGCGGAAGCGCGGGCTGATCGGCCCCTTCTCGAAGGGATAATCAAGCGTCGCCTTCGGCTTCACCAGGTATTTCAGGCCCAGCCAGAGCGCGCTGGCGAACTCCGCCAGAACCGCGACCCTGAAGGCGCGAACGATTCGGCTCATGAGAACCTCCTTACTGCGCCGCGCCGCCGCTGTATTGCAGCACTCCGGCCACGACCACGACCATGAACAGCGACAGCGGCAAGAACACCTTCCAACCGAGACGCATGAGCTGATCGTAGCGGTAGCGCGGCACGATCGCCTTGATCATCGCGAACATGAAGAAAACGAGAACGACCTTCAGCGTGAACCAGACCACACCCGGAATCCAGTTGAGCGGCGCGACGTCGAACGGCGGCAGCCAGCCACCGAGGAACAGGATCACGGTGAGTGCGCACATCACGGTAATGGCGACATACTCGCCCAACATGAACAGCAGGTAGGGCGTGGAGGAATATTCCGCCATGAAGCCTGCCACCAGCTCGGATTCGGCTTCCGGCAGGTCGAAGGGCGGCCGGTTGGTCTCCGCCAGGGCCGAGATGAAGAACACGATGAACATCGGGAACAGCGGCAGCCAGTACCAGCTGAACAGACCCCAGTCGCCACGCTGCGCGTTCACGATGTCGCTCAGGTTCAGCGAGCCCGCCATCAGCAGCACGGTGATGATGACGAAGCCGATCGACACCTCGTAAGAGACCATCTGCGCCGCCGAGCGCAGCGCGCCGAGGAACGGGTATTTCGAGTTCGACGCCCAGCC
>CAYFTI010000194.1:0-4409 GCA_964346065.1 uncultured Hyphomicrobiaceae bacterium | reverse complement strand
AAGGAGAGATTTCTATTTGTGGCCTGATTCTTCTCAGCAAGATAAAAAACAGAGAAGAGGCAAACAATCCGGAGATGGACCCTATTAATATTGTTTCTAACATATGCTCATGGCCTCCTTTGGCCGAGCTTCTTACTAAAAAATCTGTTGCGATTTGTGTTTTTGTCGGGTAGAGAAACGCCTTGTTCTTTTATCCCCGAACGGGACCATCGTTTCGCCGAATCTGGTTGTATTTCCGGCTGATTCTCGATATCGGTCAGCGTGTATAAGGCACGATTCGGATGTTTATCCTCCAATTTTCCTACGTCATTTCGGCCATTTTTCGGATGCACCGAACCTCTGCGGTTTGGTTGCATAGGCCCGAATCCACAGGGAATCTTGCGATGGCGGAGAAACTTCTGGACCGGATGCGGCGAATTATCCGGGTGAAACACTACAGTTTGCGCACGGAGAAGGCCTATGTGCACTGGGTGAAGCGCTTCATACTGTTTCACGGAAAGCGTCATCCCCGATCCATGGGCGCCGAAGAAGTCACGGCATTCCTCAGCCACCTTGCGGTTGAGCGGAGCTGCGCGCCGTCGACCCAGAATCAGGCGTTGAACGCGATACTGTTCTTGTACCGCCACGTGCTCGAGATCGACCTGCCCTGGCTGGACGAACTCGTGCGCGCGAAACGTCGCGAGCGAATCCCGGTGGTGTTGACAGTGGCCGAGGTGCGCTCCGTGCTGGCTCATCTCGCTCCGCCTTACGACCTGGTCGTGCGGCTTCTGTACGGGTCGGGACTGCGCATTGGCGAGGCAACGCGCCTGCGGGTCAAGGACGTTGATCTGAAGCGCCGGTCCCTGGTGGTTCGAGACGGCAAAGGCGCCAGGGACCGGGTGACGGTGCTGGCCGATTCCTGTATTCCGGCAATGCGCGGGCAGATTGAACGGTCTCTGGCAATCAGCGCCGAAGACAGAGAGAAACGGCGCGGCGGTGTGCTGCTGCCCTGCGCGCTGGCGCGAAAATACCCGAACGCCCGTTTCGACGACGCCTGGCAATATGTGTTTCCGGCGCTCAACCTGAGCCGGGAACCTCGCAGCAGGAAATGGGCCCACCATCATGTGTACAACAATTCGGTCCAGCGGGCCGTCAAGACGGCGAGTTCGCGCGCCGGGATTCGCAAGCCGGTGACCTGCCATGTCTTCCGGCACAGCTTTGCGACCCATCTGCTGGAGTCCGGCGCTGACATCCGGACGATTCAGAAACTCCTTGGCCATTCCGACGTGCGCACGACGATGCTCTACACGCACGTGGTACAGCGTGGCGCGCCGGGTGCCAGGAGCCCGCTGGATGGAATGACATGAAGCGTGGTTCCCGGTCACCCTTGCCGCCTGCCTGCCGCCACAGGCGCCTCCCCATGCGGTCGAGTCTAGCGCCGCGGGGCTGCGGTTGACAAGCGATCCGCTTCGCCGGACGCGCTGAGCCGGCTTCCCGGTTGCAATTCGCTTGCCCGGGCTGCCGGCCAGGTGTGGATTCGGTATTCGCAATGGCCTCCCCATCCGCGTCACCGTATATTGCTGCAACGCTGGGTCGAGCGTACACCTGGAGGTTTTGCGGGGGCAAGGGGCTTCGGAGGCCGGCCGCGACGGGAGCGTCGCGACCGCAGCAGGCAAGGTTCAGGCGGGCTTGGTCGCGACGGGGATGTCGCTCCTACGGGCGCTTGGCTAGGCGGATTCGGTCGCCTCGGCGCCCTGGATGACTTCGATGGACTGGCCTTCGCGCAGGCGTTCGTTGCCGCGGATGACGACGCGGTCGCCGGGCTGGATGGGGCCTTTGACTTCGATCATGTTTGCCGAGCCGATGCCGACCGCGACGTTGACCCTTCGAGCGTTGTTTTCGTCGTCGATCACAAATACCGAAGTGCCCGTTCCGCGCAGGACCAGCGCATCTCGCGGCACGGCCAGCACTTCGCGCACGTCGGCGGTGGGAATGGTCACGCGCACGGTCTGGCCCACTGGAAGGTTTTCCTTCAGGTTCAGGCGAATCTCGAACACGTGGGTCTGCTCGGTGCCCTGGCTGACCAGGGTGCGCAGCGTCGCGGCGATGACCTCGTCGTTGGCGCGCACGGCCAGCTCGTCGCCGGGCTGCAGGTAGCGATAAAACGACAGCGGTGCCCGCGCGACCACTTCGAGGTCGTTCGGGTTGTAGACGCGCATCATCTGCGTGCCTACAGAGACGCGCTCGCCAGCCTGCACCAGGCGCGCTGCAACCACGCCGTCGAACGGCGCCTGAATGCGGGTGCGCTCGATCTGGTCGGTGACCTGTTCCAGCCGACTGCGTGCAACCCGCAAATCACTCTGCGCCACGTCGCGCTCGGAGCGGGTCTGGTCGATCTGGGTGCGCGAGGCAAGATTGCTCTCGGCCAGGCTCTGGTAACGCGCCAGTTCAGCATCTAGAAACTGCAACCGCGCCCGGACGCTGGAAATTTCGGCGTCAAGCTCTTCGGCTCGCAACTGAAGCCGGGTATCCTCGATGCGCGCCAGCACGTCGCCGGCCTCGAAGCGCTCGCCGACCTCGGAGATTTCGATCACGCGGCCGTCGACCTCGGCCGAAAGCTCGGCATCGGAACGCGACAGCACGGTGCCGGCGACCTGCATGGTCGGCGCCATCGCCATCAGACGCGCCTCGTCGACCTCCACAGGCGCGGCGCCGCCGAACTGGGCCCACGCTGAACCGGCGGCACTGGCGATCGCCACGCTTGTTACAACAATCGCGCCAAATATCCTTTTCATGCGAACTGTTCCTTGCCCGCCGGCGCTCCGGCGGCTTGCGGAGCCTGCTTTTCTTCGTTCATTCTCAACAGGCTGGGCAGAAGAATCAATGTGAATAAAGTACTAACCGCCATGCCGCCGACGATAACCGCCGCCAGCCCGCGATACAGCTCAGTGCCCGCGCCCGGCAGCAGCAGCAGCGGCAGCATGCCGAACAGGCTGGTGAACGTGCTCATCAGGATGGGCCGGAGCCGGAGTCCGACCGCCAGCCGAACCGCTTCCCGGCGATCCTTGCCGGCGCGCTCTTCGTCCCTTGCGCGATAGACCAGCAGGATGGCGTTGTTGACGACCAGGCCGAGCAGGATCACGAAGCCGATCATCGTCAGCATGTCCATCGCCTGGCCGTAGAGCAGATCGACGACGCGCAGTCCGATCACGCCGCCGACGGTGGCCATGGGTAGCGTCAGGATGACCAGCAGCGAGTCCCTGAACGACCGGAACAGCGCCGAGATCAGCAGGTAAAGGATCACGACGGCGAGCACGAAGCTGCCGGCCAGGTTGCGCAGCGTCTCGCCCAGCGCCTCGGCGGTGCCGCGGTAGGTCACCACGCCGTCGGCCGGCAGCGCGTCGCGGATGGCGGGCTCGACCTCGCGCTGCAGCGTCGCGATCGCCGTCTCCATCGGCATGCCCGACGGCGGCGTGACCTGCAGCGACAGCGTGCGCCTGCGGTCGACGCGGCGGATCTCGTTCGGACCCGCCGTGCGCTCCAGCTCGACCAGTTCGCCCAGCGTGACGATCTCGCCCGTGGGGGAGGCCAGCGGCGTGGCCAGCAGCTGTTCGGGCGTCTCCCAGCGCTCGCCCCTGAGGATCACGTCCAGCCGGCGGTCGCCGTCGAAGTACTCGCCCAGGAACGCGCCGTTGCCCATCGCCCGGATCATCGTCGCCACGTCGCCGCGCGTCCAGCCCAGCTCGGCGATGCGGCGATCGTCGGGCTTCATGCGCAGCTCCGGCTCGGCCAGCTCCAGGTTGGGCTCGGGCCGCACGTTGGCGTCGGGCATGACCTCGCCGATGGTCGCGAAGCCGACCCGCCCGGCTGCCAGCAGCTGCTCGAAGTCGCCGGCCTGCAGGTCGACGTCGATGCGCCGGCCGCCGCGGCCGCCGAAGATCGGCCGCCGGGTCGCGCGGCCGAACGTGTCCGGGAAACCGGCCAGGATCTCGGTATTCAGGATCCGGATCATTTCGTCGGCGCGCTCCTGGTCCTCGGTGCGCACGCCGATGAACGCGCCGGAGCCGAAGAAACCGACGAAGCTGTTCTTGAGTTTCGGCTGCTTCTCGCCTTCCATGTACGGCTTCAACCGCGCGTTGATGACATCGACCAGCTCTTGCTGCGCGGTGTCCGGGCCCATGCCCGGCGGCGACAGCACGAACGCCGAGACCAGGTTGCGCTGACCCTCGGGCAGGTAGTCGGCCGGCGGCAGCAGGAACGCCGCGACCGCCAGCGGCACGGCGATCAGGCCGGTGATCCAGCCGATACGGCGGGTGCGCGTTTCGGTGAGCTTCATGACGAACGCCGCCGCGTTGCGCCACCAGTGCACGTGCCGGTCGTCCATGGAGCGATCGCCGAGCAGCCGCCAGCTCGCGGCCGGCAGCACGATG
>CAYFTI010000193.1:0-4421 GCA_964346065.1 uncultured Hyphomicrobiaceae bacterium | reverse complement strand
ACCTCGCTGCCCAGCCGGCGGAAGGCGTGCGCCAGCTCCATGCCGATCGGGCCGCCGCCGACGATGATGAGCTTGTCGATCTTCTGCTTGTTGTCGAAGATCGTTTCGTTCGTGAAGTAGGGCACGCGCTCGATGCCCGGGATCGGCGGCAGCGCGGGAGAAGATCCGCTTGCGATAACGAACCGGCGCGCCTTGATCTCCCGTCCGTCCACCACGACAGTTTCTTTGTCGCGGAAACGCGCTTCGCCCTTGATGACGTTGACTCCGAGCCCGGTGAACCGCTCCACCGAATCGTTTGGCGCGATAGCCGCAATGACCTCGTGGATGTGATCATGGACCCGGTCGAACTCGATGGCGGGTTCCAGCGGCTTGATGCCGAAGGGGCCGGACGAGCGCATGGTTTGAGCGCGCTTGGCAGCGGCGATGAGTGACTTCGATGGGACGCAGCCGTAATTGAGGCAATCGCCGCCCATCTTGCTGCGCTCGACAAGAACGACGTCCACCCCGAACTGCGCCGCCGCCGCAGCGACCGACAGACCGCCGGAGCCTGCACCAATGACACACAGGTCAGGCGTCAACTGCTCCGCCATGTTATGCCCCCTTCCCCTTGTTCTCTGGCAACCCGCGCTGGACAAGCTGTCACGCGTCTGGCTGCTTCCTGAGTTTTTTGACGATTGCCGGGATCAGCGCAACGATTCCGAGCGCGGCAAAGGCAATCAACAGTTCCGGCGTGATCAGCGTGCCCGCGTCGAACTGAAAAGTGCACGCCGGATCACCCGCCTCGCGGGCTGCCTGGCAGGCTTGATAGGCTTCGCGCTGCGCGGCGAGGACGCTGTCCAGCCCTGCGCCGGTGAACGCGAAGGCGAACGTGCCGGGTATGATGCCGAGCGCGGTGGCAATCACGTACTGGCGCAAGCTCACGCCGAGCAGCGCAGGCGCCAGGTTCACGACCCAGAACGGAAATACCGGCACGAGGCGCAGGAACAGGAGGTAGCTCAGCGCGCTTTCCTGAAAGCCGGTGCGGAACTTGCCGAGCCAGGGCCCGGCGCGGGCGGCAAGCGGCTCACCAAGCGATGAACGGGCGATGAGGAAGATCGCGGTCGCCCCGAGCGTGGCCGCGATAACCGTCACCGCACCGCCCAACAGCCAGCCGAACAACAGCCCGCCGGCGACCGTCAGCACTGCGCCGCCCGGCAGCGACAGCGCTACCACGATGACATAGATCGCCATGTAGACCGCAAGCGCGCCGATCAGGTTCTGGCTGATCCACGCCTGAAGCGCCTGCTGGTTCAGCGCGAGTTGCTGAAACGATATCAGGTTGTGCCAACCCTGCGACAGGATAAGCCCGGCAGCGGCAGCCAGCACAATCAGCGGCAGCAGCCGGCGCAGCCAGCTCTTGCGCGGCACGGCCTCGCCGATGTCGGGTCCGTTCACCTGGGTTTCGCCGGGTCCAGCGTCGGTGTCGTCTGGCTGCTGATTGCGTTTCGTCAAGGGATCGGCTCCATACTGAGCTGCGTTCAGCTTACCGCTGGACATCGTTCAGGCTCCAGTCGTATTCGTAATCGTCAATGGAAGACACCTCTTCCAGGCGCGCGGCGCGTTCACCGCTGGTATACCGGCGCAAATGCGCAAGCACGCCGGCCTCCGAGCCGGCGAAGTCTTCCTCGTACCAGTCGTAGATGCTTGAGACCGTGAGCTCGCCGCCCTCAAGGAAAAATCCGCGCTCGCTGGCGACGTAACCGCGGGCGGCAGCGTCGAGCTGGTCATCGAGTGTTTCGCCGCGATACGCCTTGCGCGCGAGGTTGGGGCACCCGATCGACGCGCAGTTGACCGCATAGTGCACGCGGGGGTCGTCCCAGTTCACGCGCAGGATGTCATGTTCAATATTGTCGAGGCTGAGCTTGACGCCGCTGACCTCGACCAGCTTCGCGCCCCAGGGACCATCGGAGAAAAAGCCGGGCGATATATCGATGTCGCGGATGCTGTCGACCGGATAATGCCTCAGGATCAGCGCAACGGTGACGGCGTTGTACAGGTTGACCCAGTATGCGTAGCGGGCCGGGCGGCTCAGGCCGGTGACCTTCACCCCCTCGAGGCGGTCGATATAGGCCAGGAGTTCGTCGCGGCTCTCACGCTTCCAGGCCGCGTAATCGACGCGGTTGAGATCGCCGTCGCGTTTGACATGGCGCTTGAGCATCCCGGTCCAGGCGCCGTGGTCCACGGACGCCTGTGCCTGAGCGTCATGTTGGGCGAAGCGGTCGGCAAGGCTCTGCGCGCGAGCAGCCGTGTTGACGCCGGCAAGCAAACTGGCGGCAACCGCCAGCGTGAAAGCGCGACGAAACAGTCCTCGCCTGTCCATGGAGCCGCCCCGTGATAATAACAGGCCCATTCGTCCCTCCGTTGAGCATCGGTTTTCAACCCTCATCTACGGGGGGCGGGACGGCGCGGGAATGGCCTGTAAAGCGCTCGTGATAAGATGTTCCCGGCGGTGATTTCGGGGGCGAGCGGGCAGGCCTATGGACACGAAAAGCCAACCGATCCTATAAGCACGCGAGCAAGCAAGGATTCGACATCAGGGAGAGCAACAGTGAAACGCAGCTTTCAGCCCAGCAAGCTCCGGCGCAAGCGCAGTCACGGGTTCCGCGCGCGCATGAGCACGAAAGCGGGCCAGAAAATTCTCGCGAGGCGCCGGGTGCGCAGGCGCAAGAAACTGTCCGCGTGAGCGGGAGCGGGCCGAGCATGGAAAAGTGCGGCAAGCCTCGTCATGGCGCGACTGAGCACATTGAAAGACCGGCGCGACTTTGTCAGGTTGAAATCCGGTCGGCGCTGGGTGACGCCCGGCTTCGTGCTACAGGCAGCGCAACGTCCCGAAGGCGAGAATGCCGGCGAGGGGCCGCGCTTCGGTTTCACGGTGTCGCGCCACGCCGTTGCGCAAGACGGGCCGCAGGGCCGCAAGCGTGGCGGAGCGGTGCGCCGCAACCGGGCACGGCGGCGGTTGAAAGAGGCGGTGCGGCTGATCGCCCCTGCCAATGCACGTCCTGATTTCGATTATGTGGTGGTGGGGCGAGCCGGCGCGCTGGAACGGGACTTCGACGAGTTGTTAAAGGACTTGCGCAAAGCGTTCGCCCGCGTGCATGGATCTGGTCGGCAGATGAAGCGCCACAGAGCGTCGCACTGGACTTGACGAACGCGAAAATTGTGGCGCCGCCAGTATCGAAAAGGCTAAATCAATCCCACATTCAAGCCAAATTGGCCGCGCGGGAGCAATCCGGCTGTGATGGACGAAAAGAACCGTAACCTACTTCTGGCGGTCGTGCTGTCGGTCGTCGTGCTGTTTGTCTGGCAGGCCCTTGTCATAGGGCCGCAACAGCCGCCGCAGACGCCGCAGCAGCAGACATCCGAGCAATCCGCGACTCAGGGGCAGCAGCAAACCGGCACGCCGTCGCCATCAACGACCGGCGAGCCGCAGACAAGTAGCACGCCCGGTGCCAGCGGCCCCGGGCTGCCGGCAGCCACCACCAGCCGCGAGGCCGCACTCGCCAAGACCCAGCGCGTCCCGATCGATACGCCCCGCCTGCGCGGGTCCATCAATCTGCAGGGCGGGCGCATCGATGACCTCATCTTGAAGAATTACCGTGTCGATGTCGCCAAGGACAGCGCCAGTGTCACGCTCCTGTCGCCTTCCGGCAGCCCTGGCCCCAATCGCGCCTTCTACGCCCAGCACGGCTGGACGGCCGCGGGTGGCGGGGTGAACGCGCCGGGCCCCGAAACGGTCTGGAGCGTGGAAAGCTCAGGCCCGCTATCGCCAGATAATCCGGTCACGCTGGCTTATGACAATGGTGAGGGGCTGGTTTTCCGCCGGACCATCGAGGTGGATGACGACTACATGTTCTCCGTTACCCAGGGGGTGGAGAACAACACCGGCGAGGCGGTCCAGCTCTTCCCATATGGCCTGATCTCGCGTCACGGCATACCGGACACACAGGGCTTCTTCATCCTGCACGAGGGGCCGATCGGCGTGCTCGGGGAGGAGGGGCTCGAAGAGTTCGACTATGACAGCCTTCTGGAGAATGGCTCGCCAAGCACCTATTCCGGCACGGGGGGCTGGCTCGGCATCACCGACAAATACTGGGCGGCCGTGCTGGTGCCGCCGCAGGGCGCGGCCTATGATGCGCGCTTCGTCGGGGACGGCCAGGGCACGCAGGCGCGCTTTCAAACCGATTATCTCCTCCCGGCCGTTCAGGTTGCCGCGGGCGGCACTGGCGAAGTCAGGACCCAGCTTTTCGCCGGCGCCAAGGAAAGCAGCCTGATCGACAGTTACGAGGAAAACCGCGGCATCCAGCAGTTCGAACTTATTATTGACTGGGGCTGGTTCCACTTCATCACCAAGCCGCTCTTCATCGCGCTCGACTTCTTCTATG
>CAYFTI010000192.1:0-4459 GCA_964346065.1 uncultured Hyphomicrobiaceae bacterium | reverse complement strand
GCGAGCCGACCCATAAGCCAGCACTCGACCCCGGGCCCCGCTTTTGTCATCCTAGCAAATGCCGACGGCGACGACCGGTGTGGAACGCCGCTTGAGGATCTCGATGGTACGAAGGCTCCCCGCGAGTTGAGCTTCGCCGATGCGCCCAAGCGGTACGACCATCACGATCGCCTCGGCGGTCTGAACGAGATCGAGGCAACTTTCCATGCGCGCGGACAAAGCATCAACGAGGATCACGTCAAAAGCCATATGCTCGCTCACGGGAGCCCGGCCTGGCGCGCTCTCCAAGACGCCCTCGTCCATGGCCGCCCATGCCGACTGACGGCTGTGGTACAAGCACGGTTCGCTCTCGTCGGCGATCATCGCCGGTGCTTCTTTCTCGCCAGGTCCACCGGCCGACCGCACGCTGCCACAGAGCAAGGTCCTCCGCCCCCTCCTCGCGATTGACCGCGCCAGCAGATCCGCAAGGTCGACGCGTCGCATCGGCGTCGTCGGCGCAGTCACCAGCAGCTTCAAGGGCGCAGGCGGCGAGCACTCGCCGGCGGCATGTAGCGCGTGGTCGAGGATGCTCACGATCTCCAGGGCAACGGTACAGCCCGGCTCGCCATCCGCGGTGTGGTGCCGCCTTGAGCGCAGCGACCAGCGACGACGGAACCGACCGGTAAGGACACCACTGAACAACTGCGGCGCCGCCGCTCGAATGTCTCTTTCGACGAGGACCGGGCGTCGGTAGGCTTCGAGCAAATAGGCGATTGCGGCACCAAACCCGATGCCTATGACGTTGCCGAGACCAATGAAAAGAACCGGCTGGGGCGAAATGGGCTCAGCTCCGGCGGTGGGCAATGAAACGACCTGGACGTCTTCCAACGGCAATGCCGCCGCGGCGGTCGCGCGCTCGAGCGTTCCGAGCAGGGTTTCGTGTTCCCTTTCGACAGCCTCCAGGCGCAGGCTCGCGTCCTGCAGGCTACGCAGCGCCACCTTCGGCAACCGTGTCGCCAAGAGGCTCCCCCGATCACGAGTTCCACCGGGCGCGAACATCGCTGCCAATACGTCGCGCGGCACGAACTCCGAGCCCTCTGCCAGCGCCGCCAGGAACGCCACCTCAGCATCGATGACGCGGCCGCGGGCGTCATCGAGCGCCCCGGCTAGCGCCCTGCGCGCTTCCCTTCGCGCGAGGTCGACCTCGTCACGCTTCATCTGAACATAGGCATTGACGATTCTCGTCAGCATCGTCTCAGCCGCAGCCCTCGATTGCGCCGTGAACGAGACTTCCATCAGCGCCGAGCCCGAAATCCGCTGGACATGCAGGCGTTTGGCGATGTCGGGGATGGTCCGAGCAGTAATCTGCTCGGCCTCGTTTCCGGGATTGGCAGCGACATCGGTCGATGACGTCGATGGTGTTACCAGCCGGCTCAAGAAGGCGTCGGAGCGCAGGATCGCCGCCTCGCCTTCCAGGCGATTTGAATCGACCTGCGGCGGCACACCGGGGGCGGCTGGCGCCGACGGCGATATCCTGACCTTCGCCGTAGCCTGATAAGTTGGCGGTATCACCTGTAGCGCGAATAGCGCAATACCCACCCACGCGACCCAAATCACGCCGACCAACGCCGCATTTCGACGGCCGAAAGCCATGATCTCGCGTATGACGTTTACGTCTGCAGCGAAATACTTGAGTTCAGTAGCGTTGGTTTCGTGCATGCGCTTGAGGTCGGAGGGAGGCTGAGCTACTCACATTGGGGGACGCGAGCGTCAATGGATGACGGCGAGCGGAAGAGCCGCGGGGTTTTATGGGGTGCCCCCGACCACGGCAGTCGATGGCCTTAGGTTCGGTAGGTTCGGCTTGTCGGCGGCAGCGCTCAGGCCGCCCGCCGCTGCGCCATCTGGTCGTAGATCCAGGCATAGGTCTTCTCTATGCCATCCTGCAGGCTGATCGACGGCTCCCAGCCGAGATGGCTCTTGATCTTGGCATTGTCGCTGTTGCGGCCGCGCACGCCCTGCGGCGCGTCGAGCTTGTACGTGCGCTCCAGCTTCAGCCCGGCGATGTTCTCGACGATCGAGACGAGCTGGTTGATCGTCACGAGCTCCGCGCTGCCGAGATTGATCGGCTCAAGGATCTCGCTCTCGAGGATGGCCTTGCTGCCCCAGACGCAGTCGTCGATGTACATGAACGAGCGGCTCTGCTCGCCGTCGCCCCAAATCTCGATCTGCTGGCGTCCGCTCATTTTCGCGGCGATGACCTTGCGGCAAATGGCAGCCGGCGCCTTTTCGCGGCCGCCGTCGTAGGTGCCGTTCGGGCCGTAGACGTTGTGGTAGCGCGCGACCCGGGTCTGAACACCGTAATCCTCGCGGAAATGGCGGCACATCCGCTCCGAGAATAGCTTCTCCCAGCCGTAGCCGTCCTCGGCTTCCGCGGGATAGGCGTCCTCTTCCCTGAGCGCCGTCAAATTTGGGTCGTGTTGCTTGCCGGCGGCGTAGACGCAGGCCGAGGAGCTGTAGAAAAGGCGCTCGCAGTCACCCTGCTCCTTGGCGCCCATCAGAACGTGCGTGCTGGTCAGCACCGACAGCATGCACGACGCCTTGTTGTTCTCGATGAAACCCATCCCACCCATGTCGGCGGCAAGGTTGAACACGTACCGCGCGCCCTTGGTGGCGGCGTAGGCCGCCTCGCGCAGGGTCATGCTGGCTTGAACGTTCTCAACATCGTCCAAGACTTGGTACCACTCGTGCAGTGGCTTGATGTCGACGGAACGGATCTTCGTGAAGCCTTGCTCACGGAGGTCACGGACCAAATGTCCGCCGATAAAACCACCTCCACCGGTCACCAGTACCAGGCCATCTTTGTCCATACGCAAGATTTTTCACCTTCCGGCTTTAGGAGTATTTACATTGCAGCAGCGCGGTGATGATGACGGTTGCTGGTCGGCTCAAGGGGAATTCGAAACCAAACTGCGTCGCACCCGCTGAGCCAGCCGCCAAGCATCAGCGGCCGACTCTCGTGCCAGGATGGTCAACAGGACGGGCACCACGTGGATGTAACGCGGCCCGAGCCGCTTCGGCTCGGCGAGAAGGCGATAGACCCACTCGAGCCCCGAACGCCGCATGACGTCGGGGGCGCGGTGCTTGGTGCCAGCATAGAAATCGAAGGCTGCGCCGATGCCAACGCAAATGACACCAGCCAGAAGCGGTCGATGATTGGCCATCCAGTACTCCTGTTTGGGAGTGCTGAGGCCGACCCAGACGATGTTGGCGCCGCTGTCCCGTATCCGCCGGATGACTGCCGTTTCCTCGCGCGCGCCCGCCGGTCGCATCGGCGGACTGTAGGCTCCGGCGATCGCATCGTCGTGCAGGTTCTCGCGCACTCGGGCCATCAAGACATCCAGCGTTGCAGGGTGGCCACCGTAGAAGAAATGCCGCTGACAGCTGCTGCGCGGGTCATCGAGCACCCGGCTGAAGAACTCCACGCCCGGCACCCGCGCCGCGCTGCCCCCGCTCCGCCACTTTGCCACGAGCGCCAGCGGCGCCCCGTCCGGCAGCGACAGCACGGCGCTCTGGATAATCTTTCTGAGGCGCGGGTCCTGCTGCGCGTATACTACCCCATGAGCGCTCGTCACTGACACAAGGCCTTCTCGGCCGTCAAGTACCATGTCGTAAAAAGCCCCGACCGCGCGATCGAGGTTGACTAAGGACACCGGGACACCTGAAAGATCCGTTGTTTCAATATCCATGGTGTTTTTCCAAGTCCAGATACGTTGCTTTGCGCGCTGGCGTATAAATGGGCGACCTGAACCCCGCAGAAGCGGAGGAGATTGCGAAGCTTTCGCTTTTCAAGTGCATCTCTGTGTTCCGCGCTAGCACGCTGGAAGAAAATATAAATGGAGATCGTTCGCATGGTTTGTCTTGGAGCCGGATTGCTTCATCGAGGATTCTCCAGATGCCCGCTGCGATGCCGCTCTGAGGCCGGTTAGAGGGCATCGCCAACCGGCTTTTGGTGCGATCTGAACGGATCCAGGCGCTCCGGGTCGCGCGATCGGCGCTTTTGATCACGATCGGCGGGTTTCCCAATAAGATGCTCACCGATTTTCTTCAAATTTTTTTGCCAGTTCCAAGATCTTTGCGCAATGAAAGCATGGAATTATCTCGGAGAAATGGTAGCATCAATCAATGACACAAATAACTTGATAAATTTCAGATATGGACAAGTGTTTCGACGAGTTTACTTTTGCTTATATAATTGCGGTAAGCGCATATCAGATCATGGGTTGCCGGTCAAGATAGTGCCTAACCGTGTTCCTGCCCTCGTCGGCTGTCATGGCGCTGCCTCCACCTCGGTCGGGCCAAAAGGGGGCCGGCCCTCGGGCTTTTCCATCGTCGCCTTGAGCAGCCCGGTTGCCATCGCCTTCGTCGTCGACGTCTTCGCCCGCCGCATCGTCGGCTGGCGGGTTTCGCGCACTGCCGAGAC
>CAYFTI010000191.1:0-4468 GCA_964346065.1 uncultured Hyphomicrobiaceae bacterium | reverse complement strand
TGTTTTTCGGCGATTCAGTCAGCGCGCTGAAGCTCGCCTCCATCGCGTTGATCGTCGCGGGGATCGTCGGGCTGAACCTGTCGGGCATTTCACATGGCTGAGGGCAATACACAAGAAACAAGACGGGCAATAGGATGAGTGCAGGAGCGAACGGGCAAGAACGCCTCTATCTGTTCGACACGACGCTGCGCGACGGCGCGCAGACGCTGGGCGTGGATTTCGCGACCGAGGACAAGCGGCTGATCGCGGAGCGGCTCGACACGCTGGGCCTCGACTATATCGAAGGCGGCTATCCCGGCGCGAACCCGACGGACACAGCGTTCTTCGAGACCCCGCCGGCGCTGTCGAACGCCAAGCTCGTTGCCTTTGGCATGACCAAGCGCGTGGGGCGTTCGGCCTCGAATGATCCCGGCTTCGCAGCCCTGCTGCGCGCCGGCGCGCCGGCCGTGTGCCTCGTCGCGAAGTCGTGGGACTATCACGTCGACCTCGCGCTGGGCATCAGCAACGAGGAGAACCTGCAAGCCATCGCGGAATCGACCGAAGCCATCGTGGCGAACGGGCAAGAGGCACTGATCGACTGCGAGCACTTCTTTGACGGCTACAAGGCGAACCCCGGCTATGCGCTGGCCTGCGCGAGGGCGGCGCATGATGCTGGCGCGTCCTGGGTCGTTCTCTGCGACACCAACGGCGGCGCACTGCCCCACGAGATCGAGGATATCGTGCGCGAGGTGGCCCGCGAGCTTCCCGGCGCGCGGCTCGGCATCCACACGCATAACGACACGGAAAACGGCGTCGCCAACACCTTCGCCGGCCTGGCCGGCGGCGCGCGGCAGGTGCAGGGCACGCTCAACGGCCTGGGCGAACGCTGCGGCAACGCGAACCTGACCTCGATCATCCCCACGCTGGCGCTGAAGGAGCCGTATCGCAGCCGCTTCGTCACGGGCGTGACGCCGGAGCGGCTCACGACGCTCACCCATGTCTCGCGCTATCTGGACGAAGCGCTCAACCAGGCCCCGGACCGAAGCGCGCCTTATGTCGGCACCTCGGCCTTCGCGCATAAGGGCGGCATCCATGTCTCGGCCGTGCAGAAGGACCCGCGCACTTATGAACACGTCCCGCCGGAAGCCATCGGCAACGCGCGCAAGCTGCTTGTGTCCGACCAGGCAGGCCGGTCGAACATCCTCGCGGAACTGGAACGCGTCGGCATCCCGGCGGCGCCGGATGATCCGCGCGTCAGCAGCCTTCTGGACGAGGTGAAGCGCCGGGAGGCGCTCGGGTACAGCTACGAGGGCGCGGACGCGTCATTCGAACTGATGGCCCGGCGCCACCTGAGCAACGTGCCCAGCTATTTCGACGTCGAGCGGTTCCGCGTGATGGTGGAGCGCCGGCACAACGCGCGCGGCGAACTGGTGACGGTGTCTGAGGCGACCGTCAAGGTCCGCGTCAATGGCCACGCGGTGCTATCCGTCGGTGAGGGGAACGGCCCGGTCCACGCGCTCGATTGCGCGCTGCGCAAGGATCTCGGCGCGTATCAGAAATACACCGAGGAACTGGAGCTGGTTGACTACAAGGTGCGGATCCTGACGGGCGGGACGGACGCCGTCACCCGCGTGCTCATCGAAACGCTGGACACGCGCACGCGCGATCGCTGGTTCACCGTCGGCGTCTCGCCGAATATAGTCGATGCATCGTTCGAGGCGCTGATCGACTCGATCACCTACAAGCTGATGCGGGAGAATGTCGTCGCGCACTGACCAATAACCGCAAGGGGGGCGGATGTCGTACAGGTTCTGGGTTTTCGCGGCCGCCACGCTGGGGATGCTGGCCGTGCTGGCCGGCTCGGTCGGCGCGCACGCCCTGTTCGGCTACCCCGACGAGGCCAAGCGTGTTTTCGACACCGCCCTGCGCTACCACATCATGCATGTGCCGGCGTTGTTGGCGGTCGCCTGGCTGGTCTCGCTCCATACGCAGCGAAGGTTCGGCAGCGGCTGGCTGCCCCAGATCGCCGGCGCCGCCTTCATCGCCGGCGTCGTGCTGTTTTCGGGCGTGTTATACTTGCAGACCGTGTCCGGCTTCGCGATCAACCTGCCGCTGCCGCCGCTCGGCGGTTTCTTCCTGATCTTCGGCTGGGTGGCGATGGCGCTGGCCGCATTCGGACTGCCCGATCTGCGCGGGCCGGGCGCAAGCGAAAGGAGCCGAAACGATGACTGATCCCCGTGAGAACCTGCGCGACGGCGACGCGGTGCTGGTGATCGACGTCCAGAATGACTTCTGCCCTGGCGGCGCGCTGGCGATCCCGGAAGGCGACAAGGTGATCGCGCCGCTGAACCAGTGGATCACGGCGGCGCGCGAAACCGGCACGCCCGTCTACGCCTCGCGCGACTGGCACCCCGCAAACCATTTGAGCTTCACGCCGCAGGGCGGGCCGTGGCCGCCGCACTGCGTTCAGGACACCGAGGGCGCGGCGTTCCACAAGTCCCTGGCGCTGGACGGCGCGATCGTCGTCACCAAGGGCACACGTTTCGACAAGGACCAGTATTCCGCCTTCGACGAGACCGGGCTGGCCGAGGAGTTGAACCGCCGCGGGATCAAGCGGCTATGGATCGGCGGGCTGGCGCAGGATGTCTGCGTGAAGGCGAGCGCGATCGACGCGGCCAAGGCCGGGTTCGAGGCCCACGTGCTGGATGATGCGACGCTGCCGGTCACGCCGGAAGGGGGTCAGGAAGCCTGCGAGGAGATGCGCGCAGCCGGCGTCACGATCGAGGGCTGATACCCGAGGTCCGGCGCTCCAGCCCCTTGAGATGGGTCCGGACCTTTTCGGTGTAGCTGTCAAGCGCCGTGCTGATCCTGACGGGGTATGGCTCTCCCTCTGGTGCAATCGCCCGGATATGCGCCGGCAGCGACGCCACCTGTTCAGCGGCGTAGGCGCGGATGGCGTCCAGCGACGGGGCGGGCTTTACACGCTTGCCCCCGCGCATGACGCATTCGGATAGCGGACGTCCCTCACGCGTCTCGCTGCGCAGGGCCAGCGTGTCATGCAAGGCGTGTCCGTCCGGTGACTCGTGCCGGAACACCTGCTTGAGACCGGGGAACGACGCCTTGCCGGGCGACAGCTTGAGACGGCCCTCCCCGGCATAGGCCGTGAGCTTATAGGCGATCTCAAGCGACGGCGCATCCTCCGAAACGCCCATCGCGGTGCCGACGCCGAAGCCATCGATCGGCGCCCCGGCCTCCACGAGTTCCGCGATCTTGTATTCGTTCAGCCCTCCGCTGGCGAACACGCCGACACTCTGCAACCCGGCCTCGTCCAGCATGCGACGTGTCTTCCGGCTCAGCTCCAGCAGGTCGCCGCTATCCAGCCGGACCGCGTGCACCTTGAACTCATCGCCGAGCTCGCGCGCAAGGTCGATGACATTCTGCACGCCCTGCACGGTGTCGTAGGTATCGACGAGCAACACGGTCGCTGGGTAGCTCCGTGTAAAGGCGGCGAAGGCTTCGGCCTCGTTCGCGAAGGCTTCAATGTAGCTGTGCGCCATGGTGCCCGAGACGTCGATGCCGTAAGCGCGGCCAGCCTCGACATTCGAGGTCGCGTTCAAGCCGGCAATATGGAATGCGCGCGCGGCTTTCCTCGCGCCGTCACGGCCGTGGATGCGCCGCGCCCCGAAATCGACCACCGTGCGCCCCTGCGCCGCCTCGACGACGCGCGCCGCCTTGCTCGCGAGCAGGGTCTGAAGGTGGATGAAGTTCATCACCGCGGTCTCGACGAACTGAGCCTCGGCGATCGGCGCCTCGATCTCCAACAGCGGCTCATTCTCGAAGACCGGCGTGCCCTCGGGGACCGCATACACGTCCCCGGTGAAACGGAACGTCCGCAGCCAATCCAGAAATGCGGGCGTGAACTTGTCCAGATCGCGCAAGTAGGCGATATCGGCGTCATCGAAGCGAAGGTTTTCGAGGAAATCGAGCACGTCATCCAGGCCGGCGGCGAGCAGGAAGCTCCGGTTCTCCGGCAACTCGCGCACGAACAGCGAAAACGCCGCGCGATCATGCATGCCCCGATCGAAATAGGACTGCATCATCGTGAGTTCGTAAAGGTCGGTAAAGAGCGCGCTTGTTGCGGAGAAACCGGCCATATCGGGCATGATGCGCCTTCTTGTGTCTCGGTGGTCGGGCGGAAACGGTTAGTACCATAGCCCGCTGATCCAACGATACCGAGGGCGGGCAAAGAACCCGCCCATTTCGGCCATGCGTTCCAGCGGATTGCTCGGCAGGGCCAAGGGCTCCAGATCGTGCGGGTCGAGTTCGCGCAAACGCGCCACGCGGTCTTCCGTGCTTGGGTGCGAGCGGAGCAGTGAGGGGGCCGGATTCTTGCGCCCCGGCATGAATATGTTTTCCCAGAACTGGCCCTGGTAACGCTCCAGCTTCATCAAGGCCGAAGCGAGCCCGTCAGGATCGCCGGAAAGCCGGG
>CAYFTI010000190.1:0-4488 GCA_964346065.1 uncultured Hyphomicrobiaceae bacterium | reverse complement strand
GGCACCCCAACCTTGCTCACACAACACGGACACCCATCGAATTGGAAAATTTGTCCAGGCGCCTGCCGGGAGTTGCCCCACCCGCGAAGAATGGCAAGAAATTCGGGCGCTCGGCTCGCTGCAGGTCGTTTGTTGACCAATCCGCCGAATTTCAGGCATGCCAAAGCTGGCCTTGCGACCAGCCGGAGAAAATCTGGATTTTGGTGGCTTCAGCCCGGACTGAACAGTTGCGCCGCCGTCTGGCCGTTGAGAAAAGATTTGCCGAACCGCTCGGCGGGGTTCCGCAACGCCTCGACAGGTCCTATTAAATTGCTGAAGCGGCTCTTTTCGCTCCGGTTGATGAATTTGACGTAGGCAGCAGAGCCGATCTTCAGCCGCGGAGAATTGGCGTCAAGTTGTTCGGAATAATGCCGCGCTTGCCGTCGACGACAGCGCGGCCGGACCAGTCCAACAGCTCCAGGTAGTCCCGAATTTGATAGGTAATCGCGGGTTCTGAATTATCCGGCGCTTGCTCGGCGAACGGCATCAGCTTGCCGATCGCGGTCTGCAGATCTTCGTGCAATTTCTCGATCGCCTCCGGCTTGCGACTGGCGACTTCAGGAAATGGGACGTTTATTCTTCCTATACGCAGGTGCGCTCGCGATCCCTTTTCGCACCCTTGGTCGAGTCTCTTGACATGAGCTACACTTCCCAGGAATTGTCGGCGGGGATGCCGGAAAAGAAAATGGAGGCCCGATTGCGATGGCAGAGAATCGTGTTGAAAAGTCTGCGAAGGCTGACATTCGACGCCCACAGCCGAAGACGCCCCAGGACCGCCTTGAGCGGGAGCGGCAGCAACTGGCCAGCGTCATCGAAGCAACGGAAGTCGCTATCTGGGAACTCGATATTCCCAGCAGCAAGGTCGAGATCAACGACCGCTGGGCGAGCCTGATCGGCCAGACGCGCGCCGAGCTCGAACCCGTGACGCTCGAGACCTTCGATAGCCGCATTCACCCGGATGACCTCACGCCCATGCGGACCGCTCTGGAGCGACACCTGCGGGGCGAGACGCGGGATTACGAGTGTGAGGTCCGTATGCGTCACAAGGATGGACGCTGGGTCTGGCTGCTAACGCGCGGCCGCGTTCTCGAGCGCGACGCCGATGGCCTGCCACTGCGCATGTTCGGCGTGCATCTCGATATCGCGCAGCGCAAGGCCCAGGAAGCTACCCTGCGTCGCGCACGGGAACTCCTCGAATCCACGGGCAAATTGGCCCATGTCGGCGGCTGGGAACTCGACCTTCTGACCGAGGAACTGACCTGGACGGACGAAACGAAACGCATTCACGGCGTCGGCCTGGATTATGTACCGACCCTAGAAGCCGCGGTGGCGTTCTATACGAAGGAGGCGCAACAGGCTATACGCGACGCGATGGACGAAGCATTGGAAACGGGCACGCCATGGGACCTCGAAGTGCCCCTGATCCGCGCGGACGGGGAGGAAATCTGGGTGCATGCCCAGGGCCGCGTCGAATTAGAAGGTAAGGAGCCCGTGCGGCTTTTCGGCGCCTTCCAGGACATCACCGAGCATCGCAAACTGCTACAGTCGGTCGCCGACAGCCGGGAGCTATTGCGTGTCACCCTCGAGTCGATAGGTGACGGCGTCATCACAACAGATCGGCAGGGTGCCATCAGCTGGCTCAATCCCGTGGCCGAACGGCTGACGGGCTGGGATGAGGAGATCGCGCAGGGCCGCCCCGTGGACGATGTGTTCTACCTTGTGAACGAACACACGCGGAAGCCGGTCGCGCATCCCATCAACAGCTGCCTGGCGGAGCAGCGCATTGTCAACCTCGAGCAGGACACGCTTTTGCTGTCGAAGGACGGGGCCGAGCATGGCATCGAAGATTCTGCTGCGCCGATCCTAAACGAGGACGGCTCGCTCCTCGGCGCGGTCATGGTTTTTCGCGACGTGACGGAGCAGCGACGCCTGTCCGTCGAAATGCGCTATCGCGCCAGGCACGACTCGCTGACGGGCCTGATAAACCGCGCCGAATTCGAAAGCCGCCTCGAGGCGCTCCTTAGCCGCAATGATGACGACGATGCGCAGCACGGTGTGCTGTACATCGACCTCGATCAGTTCAAGCTGGTCAACGACACCGGCGGCCATTCCGTGGGCGACCAACTGCTTCAGAATGTTGCCGGTATTCTGAGCGGAGCCGTTCGTTCCCACGACACGGTGGCACGACTGGGCGGCGACGAATTCGGCATGATCCTCGAGCACTGCCCGGCGGAACAGACCCTGCGCGTGGCGGAGAAGGTCTGCGAAAACCTGCGAGATTTCCAGTTTGTTCACGAAGAGCACCGTTTCCACATCGGCTCGAGTATCGGTGTCGTTCAAATGCGCGCCGGCTGGCCCAGCGTGTCCGCCGTGCTGCAGGCTGCCGACACGGCCTGTTATGCCGCGAAGGAGGCTGGTCGCGACCGCGTGCACGTGTACGCCGACAGCGACGATGCCATCGTTGGGCAGCGCCGCGAGACGCATTGGGTGAGAAAGATCGAGGCGGCGCTGGAGAAGGACCGCTTCGTGCTCTGTATGCAGCCTATCGTCCCGGCGGATCCGTTCGCACGAAGCCGGGCCACGCGGCGTATGGAGCTGCTGCTGCGTATGCGCGGTGACGAGGAGGAGTTGATTCCCCCGGCGGGGTTTCTCGCCGTCGCGGAGCGATTCCACCTCATCAGTCGCATCGATCGCTGGGTCATCGAGACAGCCCGACGCTGGTTGGAGTGCAACCCTGGCGGTAACTCGATCCTCTTCAGCAATCTTTCCGGACGTTCGATTGGCGATCGGGTATTCCAGCGATTTGCCCTTGGCCTTATTGAAGAAATGGACGTCCCCCTGCGCGGCCGACTGGTATTTGAGATCACCGAGACGTCGATGATCACGCACCTGCCCCTGGCACGTGAATTTCTCGAGGCGATTCAGCGTCTCGGTGTGCACGTGGCGCTGGATGACTTCGGCTCGGGCATGGCGTCTTTCGGCTATCTCCGCTCCCTGCCGTTGGACTACCTGAAGATCGATGGCCAGTTCGTGCGCAGCATGCTCGAGGACGATCTCGCGCTGGCAGCCGTGCGGGCCTTCATCGATGTTGCCTCTGTGCTTAAGATTCCCACGATCGCTGAACACGTCGAGAACGAGGCGGTCATGGAGGCGCTCCTGGAAATGGGGGTGCATTACGCCCAGGGCTATCACCTGGGACGACCGATGCTGGCCGACAAGGCAACGATGGGCGGGTAGAATCCTCGCTCCGAATACAGGGGATGCCCCCTTGAGCTTCTTCGCGTCGTTCTCATTGCCGTGCTGCTTCGCGCAGCTCTACCAGCCGCCGCCCAGCGCTTCAGCTACCCGTACAGTGAATTTGCTGATCGCCGCATCGAGGTCTGCGAGGCAATTGACGAACGCGGCGGTGGCCATCGATACCGAGAGCTGTGACGCGTGGCTCTTACTCGTGACCCAGACTGAGCGCGAAGCCAGCCGTGACGGATGAAATGGCTCTATCGGGAGGGCGCTGCCGAGGAGGGGACGAATCAATTAGACAGCGGACGAATCAATTCGCCGAATCAATTAGACAGGCATAAGTTAGGAGAGTGAATCTACCGGACCGCACGCTGTCTGGCGATCGAAATCTGGAAATTTTCCGATGTGCTTGCGCTTTTTCGTGAAATTGTCGGGTGCTGCCGGAAAGCTCTCTGACTCCGGCCATGGAAAATCTGGCATCGAGGCCATCTGCGGATTCAGGACTGACTGGCCCGCTTATCGGCTGGGTGAGAACAGCGCGGCTGCCGCGGTCTGGCCTCTGAGCCCACCGTTTTCACCACGGTGTCTACTGCGGTGCCGTCATGCCCCGCGTCTAGGGCGTTTCGCTCGATCGCGCGTCCTCACCGTACAGGCGAGTACGCTTCCGGTGCGCTCGGTCCCAAAACGCCCTGGCCACAGGACCTGTCAGCCCCTCGCTACTACCCAGTGGTGAACAAGGTGGGCTGAGGAAGGCTTTTTCGAAGTGTTCGGCGCACGCCTTGATCTTGTCCAGCGCGCCGAGTGCGCTGGCGAATCCGTGATTTTGGTTTCCGAACATAGGCCAGGTATTGCTCCGGCCGCATGTTCAAACGCTGGAGGATTGGCGGCAGATGCTCAGGGATGGAGCTCTTCTTGCCTCCTACGATGGCACGACCGGACCAATCAACCAGTTCCAGATAATCGGGCCTGGAATACGGAGTGGTTTTTTCGGCGTTGTCTTTGCTGTCGTCGCTGAATTCCAGTAGCTTGACGATTGTGGCGTCCAGTGACGCCGTATGGGTCGTCTCCGGCGTTTCGGCAACGCCAGCGCGAATCGGGTTCAGATCCACGTAGGCCATGGCCGTCAGTACCGCGGCTTCGTCCAACAGCGCCTGGCTAGGAACCTCTGAATAACTCTGCACGGAGCGCGTTTCAGTCGGAGAAGCCGCAGAT
>CAYFTI010000189.1:0-4491 GCA_964346065.1 uncultured Hyphomicrobiaceae bacterium | reverse complement strand
CGCGTTGTGCGACAGCACGTACGCGTTTCATCTTCCACTGGATGCACGCAAGGGAGCGCGATAGTAGGGATAAAGGGACCCTTGGTCGAGCTGCGGGGGCTTCGGGACGGCCGGATTGGCTTGTCATAATCTCCGTTGTCGGCCCTTTCCTCGAGTTGCCTCCGGGTTTCACCCCGAAGCTGGGGTCCCAGGCGCGTCAGGTTGAACTGCAGACACCGCGAGAGGATGGTGACCGGCAGCTTTTTCGGATCAGTGGTCGCGAGCAGAAACTTGACGTGCGCCGGCGGCTCCTCGAGGGTCTTCAGGAGCGCATTGAACGAGTGGTTCGAGAACATGTGTACCTCGTCGATGAGGTACACCTTGAATCGGCCGGCCGTGGCCGCGAACTGCACGTTTTCGAGGAGATCGCGAGTGTCGTCGACCTTGGTCCGCGACGCGGCGTCGACCTCGATGAGATCGACGAAGCGACCCTCGTCGATCTCCCGGCAGGCCCCGCACGTGCCGCAGGGCGTACTCGAGACCCCAACCTCGCAGTTCACGGCCTTGGCGAAAAGCCGCGCGAGGGTGGTCTTGCCGACGCCCCGGGTGCCGGTGAACAGATAGGCGTGGTGCAGCCGATCGCCGTCGAGGGCATTGGTCAGCGCGGTGAGCACGTGGCGCTGTCCGACCATGTCGGCGAAACGGCGCGGGCGCCACTTGCGCGCGAGGACCTGATAGGTCATCGGGTGCTACAGACGCCGGCTCCCGGGGCCCCAGCGACCGCGCACGCGGCGGGATGCTTTGACATGGCGCTCCGTTCGACCGGTCCCGGCGGCGAACCCTTCCGCACACGCCCGCGGCCGGTGCCGCAGCGAGGGGCGGGCGCGCGCCTGGCGCCGCGTACGAAAAAGGAAAAGGCGGCAGCTTGCGCCAGCCACACCCCGGCGCCCGCAACCATCGCTACCGCTGCTCCCTTCCGGGCCTGACGGGGTTGACGACTTCGCGTCGCGGGGGGACCGACACAAGCTACCATCGGATCGCCGATGGTACACTATTTCGCTTTTCGTCGATGCCCTCTTCAGGCCGCCCCGAGGGCGCCGCGAACAAGTCATGCTCCTGCCGCTCATCATCGCCGTCTGCCTCGCCGGGAGCCTCATCAGCGTCCTTGCCGCAGCCACCTATCTGCTGCTCCCAAGCGGCGTCAGGGCGCGCACGCTGGAGTCCTTGGTCAGCTTCGCCACCGGCATGCTGCTCGGTACCGCGTTCCTGCATCTGATTCCTCGTGCCCTCGAGCACGAGGGCGCCGGCGGCCCCGAAGCTGTCACCGGCACGCTGCTCGCCGCGATCTGCGGATTCTTCCTCCTCGAAAAGGGCCTGATCTGGCGCCATCACCACCACCACGGGCACGAGGGGCTCGACGCGCACGACGGCGTCCGCAGAACCGGCGCTTTGATCCTCGTCGGCGATACGGTCCACAACTTCGTCGATGGCGTCCTCATCTCAGCGGCGTTCATCTCCGATGTCCGGCTCGGCGTCGTCACCGCCGTGGCGGCGATTGCGCACGAGATTCCGCAGGAGCTCGGCGACTTCGCAATCCTCCTCAATAGCGGCTTCTCGCGACGGCGCGCATTCGCGTTGAATGTGCTGACCGCGCTGACCACGGTGGCCGGCGCCCTGCTCACCTATCTCGGGATGCGCGAGGTCTCATCCATCCTGCCCTACGTGCTTGCCGTCGCCGCGGCCAGTTTCATCTATATCGCCGTGGCCGACCTGATGCCGGCGCTGAACCGCCGCGTCGGCGGCAGAGCCGCGCTCAGTCAGCTCCTTCTCCTCGGCGCCGGGATTGCGCTGACCGCGCTGATCGCCTCGTACCACGGGAGTTGATCGGCCTGGCTGGGTGCCGGGGAGTCGTCGGTGGCGAACACCCCTGAAGACAAGATCTGCGCGGTCTGCGGCCGGCCGTTTTCCTGGCGAAGGAAATGGGCCCGGGTCTGGGACGAGGTCCGCTACTGCAGCGAACGCTGCCGCCGCGCGCGGCGCAATACCTCGCGGGGCGCGGTCATCGAAGCCATCGAGGCCCTGCTGGACCGGCGCCGGCCCGGCGCCAGCATTTGTCCGAGCGAGGCCGCCCGGATCGTCTGGCCTGAGGACTGGCGCACGCATATGGAGGAGGTCCGTGAGGTCGCGCGGCTGATGATGCACGACGGGCGCCTAGAGATTACCCAGAAAGGCCGTCCGGTCTCGAGCGCGAACTTCTCAGGTCCCGTACGGTTGCGCCGACCGACCCGCTGAAAGCCCTTCTCAGAACTCCCCGAACGCGGTCATCAGGCCGGCCCAGACCCCTATCCAGAGCACCAGCGCGAGCCAGGGGCTGCGGAAGGTCTTCTCGCCGGCGCGGGCCGAGGCATCCACTTCGTCCACCCGCTTGCGGCCGGTGAGCATCGGGCGGATCAGGTTCTGGCCCTTGACGAGATAGAAGGCGTTCGCGAGAACGTGGATAGCGATCAACGCAACCAGCACCCAGAAGAAGTCGTAATGCCAGGCGGTGAGCTTGTCGGAGAGATCGTCGCTGATGTAGCGGACCAGCGGCCCGTCGAAGAAAAAGTCGTCGTTCGAGAACAGACCCAGCGTTGGTTGAACCAGGCACGCAGCGAGCAGCACCATCACCGCCCAGCCACCGACGGGGCTGTGCCCCAGCGGATGCTCGGGCCGACCTGCGCGAAACGCCCTGACGTAGCGCAGAACGGCGCCCGGTGCAGTCAGAAAATCCCCGAAACGAGCGGTCGTGCTGCCCACGAGACCCCAAAGGATGCGCGTCAGCACCAGCGACAGGATCACAATCCCTGAGTATTTGTGGACCTCCATGTAGGCTTTGTCGACACTGACATAGGAGACCACGATCGCGGTGACGAGCAGCCAGTGGAATACTCGGACCGGGAGGTCCCAGACGCGGACGGTGGTAGCGGACGATGTCATGACTTCCCCTGCCTCATAAGCGCCGCGGCGCAACGCAGAAGATTCTGCCTCGACCGGCTGGCGGAAAGGAACGCGGAGCCTGCGATACCGACCTGCGCCCTCGTCCCGAGCGCACCGCTCACAGCATCAGCACCGAACAGCCGGTGGTGCGCCGGGCCTCGAGATCCCGATGCGCCTCGGCGGCATCGGTCAGCCGATAGCGCTGATTGATGGAGATCCGGATGTCGCCGCTGTCGAGATGGCCGAGCAGCTCTGCGACGGCGGTCTCGAAGGTCGCGCGGTCGCTGATGAAATCGAACAGGATCGGGCGGGTGACATAGAGCGAACCGCGCCTTGCGAGCTCGCTGAGGGCAAACGGCTCGACCGGCCCCGAGGCGTTGCCGTAGCTGACCATCACTCCGTGCGGCGCCAGGCAGTCGAGGGAGGCGAAGAACGTATCCCGGCCGACCGAATCGTAGACCACCGGCACCCCGCGACCCTCGGTCAGTTCGCGCACCCGGGCGGGCACATCGTCGTCCGCGAGGAGGGTCTCGGCGGCACCGGCGCCCGCGGCGAGCTCGGCCTTCGCCGGGGTGCCGACGATGCCGATGACCCGGGCACCGATGAGACGCGCCCACTGGGTCAGGATGAGTCCGACGCCGCCGGCGGCGGCATAGATCACCACCGTATCGTCGGGCGCGACCGGGTAGGAGCGGCGTAGCAGATACCACGCGGTCAGGCCCTTGTTGACCAGACACGCGGCGATCTCGTCGTCGATCGTCTCTGGGATGCGAATCGCGTTCGCGGCGGGGAGGCAGATCTCCTCGGCATAGGCGGCGCCGCGCGCGCTGAAGTAGATCACGCGCTCGCCATCGGCGAGACCCGCGACCTCGGGCCCGACGTGGGTGATGGTGCCTACGCCCTCCACGCCCGGGCACCCGGGCAGCGGCAATGGGTAGAGCCCGCTGCGCTGGTAGCAGTCGATGAAGTTGAGGCCGACCACCCGGTTCGCGACGACCACCTCATGCGCTTTCGGGCTCGGAGCCTCGAACTCGGACCACTCGAGCACCTCGGGCCCGCCGGGCTTCGTGAACGACATCCGCTTCGGCATGGTTCCTCCTGTTCGATTCCGGTTCGGCCTCGGAGCGCACTATGATGAGTCAGCGCGCGTGACCCGGTGAACGCGTCAACCGGGTGCGGGCCTAAGAGACGCCGGGGCAGAGCACCGAATCGCGCTGCCCACGGCTTCACGGCGCCAATCGGGCAACGGGATGCGCAGCGCCACGACGATTCGGGCGCGGCGCTTTATGTGCTGCACGCGAGCACGATCTTGCTGGAATCGCCCGCCCGACGCACGCCGGCAGAGGCCAGCGTCGCCGCGCACGCGCTTCGCGTGGCTCTTTGCGCGCTATTCGATGGACCCGGTAGCGCGCTCTGCGTCGCGACCGAGGATAACCAAAAGCCCCGGCGAAAAGACCTCGATAATGGTCACGTCGTCGAAGGGAACATGGCCTGGTGGCGCTGGTGATCGAACTTCTCGCCCTTCTCGGGCTCGAT
>CAYFTI010000188.1:0-4499 GCA_964346065.1 uncultured Hyphomicrobiaceae bacterium | reverse complement strand
CCGAGCTCGGCGCGGGCCGCCGTCCGGAGCAATTCCGTCTCATCGACGCCGTTGGCCGGATGCAGCGCGACGATCACCGGCCGACCCTCGGTCAGGGTCCCTGTCTTGTCGAAGCAGATCACGTCAGGACGCGCCGCGGCGGTCAGCGCATTGAGGTCACGAAGGATGAAGCCGTGTTTCGAGGCCTTTGCAGAGGCCATCAGTCCTGCCAGCGGCGCCGCCAGGCTCAGGGCACAGGGACAGGCAATGACGAACACCGCCAGGGCGCGGGCGGCGGCCTCCGTCGCGGTCCCGCCGGTCAGGTACGCCGCCGCCGCACCCGCCATGGCCGCGACGAACGACAGCCACAGAAAATAGCGAGCGATCGTGTCCGCGATTCTCTGCCAGGGCGGCTTGCTCGATAGCGCCTGGCGCACCTGACGGCCCAGCGCATCGATGCGACGCTTGCCCTCAGCAGCGGTGACCTCGATGTCGAGATGATTCCCGATAACGAGCTCGCCGGCGCTGACGGGCTCGCCAGCGGAGACGCTGACGGGCTGTGACTCGCCGCTGAGCAGGCTGCGATCCAGATCCCCGCGGCCGGACACGATCGTGCCGTCTACCGACAGTCGCGTGCCGGGATACACGCGAAGGCGCATGCCCGGTTCAACGTCGCTCAAGCGGAGCAGGCTGATCGCACCGTCGTTTGCGAGACGCGACACCGTCGTCGGCGCGATGTTGAGGAGACCGAGCACCGCATTCCGCGCGCGGCGGCGGACCTTGAGATCGAGCATGCGCGCGATGAGCTGCAGCGTGATCAGTGCAATCGGCACTTCGAAGTAAACCGCGTCGCTCCCGTTAGCGAGCGAGAACCCCGAGAGAATGACTGCGCCGATCACGCCGAGCGTCACCAGCGCATCGATGCCCGCGACGCCGTTGCTTAGCGTTGCCAAGCCCATGCGATAGAACGGCACGCCGCTGAACAGGATGACGGGTAAAGAGAAGACCCCGGCCGCGACCGCGAGCCAGTAGGCGGTCTGCGCGTCCTCGACGACGCCAAGATAGAGCACGATTGTCGGCAGCATGCTCCACATGCCGAAGAACACGGCGACGATCAGACGGAGACCGAGATAACGCATCGGATCGGCCTCATCCGTGGCGGTCGGCTCCGTGTCGCCGACGAGACCGGGGCGGTAGCCGAGACCGCGGATGCGCTCAAACAGGCCGCCGACGTCTCGGGCGCCGGGGTTCCAATCGACGACAGCCGCGTCGGCAGCGAAATTGACCGCCGCGTTGGCGACGCCGGGATGGCGATTCAGGCTGGCTTCCACGCTCGCTGCGCAGGCCGCACAAAACATGCCCTCGACCAGCAGGGTGTCGCTATCGTTAGCCGTCGTCATCCGGCGGGTAGACCTCGTTCAGCTCGGCACCGCCGTCCCACGTACCGCGGTCCGGGAAGCGTTCGCGCCCGCTCGCAATCTGGTCGGGTGTGATGGCCTTACCTTCGTTGCCCCAGTCCTGCCGGATGTAAGTCAGCACGGCCGCAAGATCGCCATCGGAGAGCTGCGGGAATGCCGGCATGACGCCGTTGTAGGTCATGTCATTCACGACGAGTTCGCCCTGGATGCCGTGCAGGAGAATCTGCACAAGTCGCTCGTCGTTTTCAAGCACCCAGTCCGAGCCGACGAGCGGCGGGAACACGCCCGGCAGGCCCATACCAGAGGCCTGATGACAGGCCACACACTGCGCCGCGTAGACGACGCTTCCGTCGACCGAGTCGGCGCTCACCAACTGAATCGGCGTGCGCCGGTCACCGGCGCCGGTTGGGTAACCCGTGTTTTGGAAGTAATACCAGGCGCCCCAGGCGATCAGAGCGATCGACAGGATGGCGAGAGGTTTCGGAACCGGGCTTTGCAGCTCGTCCGGTTCGTCTTTCTCGCGCTTCTGCGCCTTGAGCCTGGTCTCGTCCATCATTCGTCGTCTGCCATTGGAATGACGTCGACCGAGTAGGAGCGATCCAGTCCGAGTAGATAGTGGACGAGGTCGATCGCGTCCTGCTTCGCGACCAGCACGCCGTCGACGGCGTAGTCCGGCGGCAGCGAAACGACGACATCGCCCTCTTCGGCCTCGGGCTTGACCTCGAACAGGAATGGAAACGACGGCATGATGCTCATCGGCGAAACCGTGCGCGAGTTGTAGAGATGCGTCAGGTGCCAATCCTGGCTCGGCTGGCGTACGCCAATGTTGAACAGATCCGGACCGGTGCGCATCGTGCCGAGCAGGTGCGGTGAATCGTAGACGTAGTCGTCCGGCACGGAGGCGCGGCCCCAACCGCGCTGCGCGTCGGGTGCAACCGACGGATCACGAGGCTGTTGGCTGTGGCAATACACGCAGCCCAGGCTGATGTAGACCTCGCGACCCCGCGCGGCCTGCTCCGAATACGGCTCCAGACCGTCGGGCGCCTCGACGGTCGCCTGCAGTTGGATCGCCGGCATCACGACGATCATCAAGGCCGCGAACAAGAGAATCATGGCTGCGGCGGCAACGATAGCGAGCGCACGTGTCATGAGCGCGCCTCCCCGGCCTGCGCTGGCGGCACAGGCCGGAAGGAAGCCGCGTCACGTCGCAGCGGTCCGCCGCGGACCAGTGCGGTAATGGCGTGCAGCGCAAAGATCGCGTGGCCGAGCGTCATCAGCGTGCCGCCGACCGAGCGTGCCGTGAGATACGGCAGGGTGACATTCACTGATTCCATGAACGGCCGCGAGGCATCGAGCATTGCAAGGCCTTGCAGCCAGCCGCCAATGCTCAGCGGAATGAAGTAAACCGCAAAGCCCACGAACACGAGCCAGAAGTGCGCGGTGATCGCCTTCGGATACGGCCACTCGCGCCCGGTCAGGCGCGGAACGACAAAGTAGATGCTGCCGAACATGACCATCGACAAAAACCCGTAGAGTCCAAGATGCGCATGCGCGACGGTGTAGTGCGTGAAATGGGTAATCGTGTTCACCTCGCGCAGCGCCTGCATTGAACCCTGGATCGACGACAGCGTGTAGGCGATAGCGCCCAGCACGACAAAGCGCAGCGTTGGCGAGTACAACAGCAGGCGCCAGTGGCGCGCGACGGTCATGTGGTGATTGACGGCGACGGCGACGACCGGAATGATCATCATGACGCTGTGCACGATCGAAATCGTGACGGCCCAGGTCGGGATCGGCCCGCCAATCAGATGATGCAGTCCGACCTGCGAATAAAACAGCGCCAGCGCCCAGAAGCCGATCAGAGACAGACTGTAGGAGTAGATCGGGGCCCCCACGATTTTGGGTATGAAGTAGTAGGCCGCGGCCAGTCCGAGCGGGGTCATCCAGAGCCCCAGGACGTTGTGTGCGTACCACCAGTTGAGCATCGATTGCTCGACGCCGCTGAAAAGGTTGGGTAGATTCGCGGTAATGAACAGCATCGGAAACCAGATCAGCGCTGCGAGCAGATACCAGGCGCTGACGTACAAATGCTGCACGCGGCGCTTCATCAGTGACAGGATCAGCGGCAGTGCCACGAGCGCGCCCCCGATCACCAGCAGAATGTCGACGGGCCATGGGAATTCGAGCCATTCCATGCCGTCCGAGTGCCCGGCCAGCAGCGCCCAGACACCGGCCGCGAGCCCGATATTCCAGATGATTGCCCCCGCCGTCGCATAGCCACCGCCCTGCAAGGTGACCTTGAACAATCGCGGAATAAGCCAGACGCCAATACCGACCCCCGCCATCGACGACCAGCCGTAGGCGACGACGTTCAAGTGAGCAGGCCGTATCCGCCCGAAGGTCAGGGCCGCTTCCGATACAAGCCATTCGGGCGCGTGAAGCTTGATCGAGGCGATGACACCTAACACCGAGCCCAGCAGCAGCCAGAACAACGAAGAGGCCAGCCACCAGGTGACGGGAACGCGGGACGACTGATCGGCTTTGGCCCGCAGCTCGAGCTCTTCTCTCTGATCGGCGTCGGGTTCTTCAACCTCGCCGCGTTCCTGCTGCATCCTGTCTTCAATGGGACGCGGTGTTGCTGGATCCTCGACCGTGCCGACTTCTCCAGGACCAAAAATCGTCCGCGCGGCCTTAGGTCCCATCGTGAACTGGTCGTTAACAAGCGCCCAGACCAGCAGGCCGAGACCGCCAATGGAGATCACGAAGGTGGCAGCAAGCAGAAAAGCGATGGCGGACGTCATTGAGAATTTGAGGTCATTAAGGCGCTGTTAGACAATCGCACAAATCGGCTGAAATCAATGTAAACGAGCGTTTACGACCCAAAACGCGGGCGCCAGCAGGTGCGTGAGCCGACCTCGACCCAACTGACGCAGCTGGCAAACACTTTACCCCAACGTTGCATAAATTTTCGGGCCGGAATCGCTGCGCTGCCCGGTATAGCAGCCTTTCCGCGGTCTGTACTCGTGTTGCCAGTCCTCACGTAGAGTGAAGCTACGCTCCGGCTGGCAACACTCCGTGCAGCCCCCGGAAATACTACTCTCC
>CAYFTI010000187.1:0-4533 GCA_964346065.1 uncultured Hyphomicrobiaceae bacterium | reverse complement strand
TGCTGGCCGACCTCGGTGGTGATGTAGGTGTCGCGGTCCTTGGTCAGCTCATAGAGCCGCTGCACCGCGTATTGCGGCATGATGACGTCCTGGCGGTTCTTGTAACTCAGGCTCTTGCGCCCGCGCCAGTCGCCAATCTGGCTCCACCACGCCTTGATCGCGTTTTGGTCGATCTGCGGCGCGCGGCGGCGCCACACGCTGACCATTTCTTCCAGCACATGCGCGACATCGCCGATGATCGGGATATCGACGCGGACATTCTTGTTGATCGAGGACGGATCGATGTCGACGTGGATCTTCTTAGAACCGGGCGAGAACGCGTCGAGCCGGCCGGTGATGCGGTCATCAAAGCGCGCGCCGATGTTGATCATCACATCGCAGTCATGCATGCACATGTTGGCTTCGTAAGTGCCGTGCATACCCAGCATCCCGAGCCATTTCGGATCGGCGGAGGGGAACGCGCCGAGGCCCATCAGCGTCGAGGTGATCGGATAGCCGGTCAGGTTCACCAGTTCACGCAGCAGCATGCTCGCTTTCGGGCCGGAGTTGATGACGCCGCCGCCGGTATAGAACACCGGCCGCTTCGCCGACGCGATCAGATCGACCGCGTCGCGGATCGCCTGCTGGTCGCCCTTCACGGCCGGGCGATAACTCCTGTGCGTGATCTGGTTCGGGCTGACATAGGGCCCCTTGGCAAACTGGATGTCCTTGGGGATATCGACGACCACCGGCCCGGGGCGCCCGCTCTGGGCGACGTAAAAGGCCTCGTGGAGCACGCGCGCCAGGTCTTTGATATCCTTGACCAGATAGTTGTGCTTGGTCGCCGGGCGCGTGATGCCAACCGTGTCGCATTCCTGGAACGCGTCGTTGCCGATCAGGTGCGTGGCGACCTGTCCGGTAATGCACACCACCGGGATCGAATCCATCAGCGCGTCGGTCAGCCCAGTGACGGCATTGGTCGCGCCCGGGCCGGAGGTGACGAGCACCACGCCGACCTTGCCCGTCGAGCGGGCATAGCCTTCCGCCGCGTGGACCGCGCCCTGCTCGTGGCGTACGAGGTAATGACGCAGCGCGTTCTGCTTGAACATTTCGTCGTAGATCGGAAGCACCGCGCCGCCCGGATAGCCAAACAGCAGTTCGACATCCTGTTCGGCCAGCGCGCGCAAGACGATCTCCGCGCCCGTCATCTGATTGCTCATCTTCACTCGCTCCACGTCACCGGTGATGGGTTGCAGGTCCGGAGGTCCGGCGCATCAAGCCCGCACCCGCATTAAAGTGCACTGCACAAACGCTGCGCAAGTTAGCGGCATGTGTCTGCCCGGTCAATAGGCGACACGCACGAAACCGACGATTTCGGCTGCTGAACTAGACGCTTCCTTTCGGATCGATCCAGTTCCACGAAATCATATTTCGCCGCGCCCATGTTAATTGCCGCTTTGCATAGCGCCTTGTCCCTGATTGCAAACGCAAACGCGCCTCCGGCAGATCAATTTCGCCGCGGAGATATGCGCTCAATGGTCGCACGCCGATGGCGCGCATCACCGGCAACCCGGGATCGAGGCCAAGATTGAGCAGGGCTTCGACTTCCGCGATCGCGCCCGCTTCGATCATCCTGTCCACTCGTGTGTCGCAGGCGCGGTAAAGCGCGGCGCGTTCCGGCGCAAGAACGTATTTCTCGGCGCGGGCCGCATCCAGAAGCGGCGTGCCGGCTGCTTCTTGCCACGCGGCGAGCGAGTGCCCCGTCGCGTCGACGACCTCCAGCGCGCGGACGATGCGCTGCGTGTCCGAGGCGCGAAGTTGCGCAGCAGTCGCCGGATCGCGTTCAGCCAGCACCCCATGCAGGACCCCGGCCCGCTCGATTCGCCCGCGTTCGCGCCAGTAATCACGTATGTCCTCCGGTATTTCCGGGACAGGCGACAGTCCGTCCAGCAGCGCCTTGAAATAGAGCCCCGTGCCGCCGACGAAGATCGGTACCAAAGCCTGCCTGCGCGCCTCGTCCAGCACCTTGGACGCGTCGTCCAGCCACTGTGCCACCGAATAGGGGTGTGCCCCTGAGCGGACGCCATAAAGCCGGTGGGGCACGCGTTTGCATTCGGCTTCACCAGGCTGGTCCGTAAGAATCCGAAGTTCGCGATAGACCTGCATACTGTCGGCATTGATGATCAACCCGCCGCGGTGCTCGGCCATCTTCAGCGCGCGGGCGGACTTGCCGCTTCCGGTCGGGCCTGCAATAAGTATGACATGCTCTGGAATCATGGTTTTACTCTGGACCCTCCGCCCCGCCCGCATCCACCATCCGCAAGACTGAACGGCTGATGCCTTACGTCCTGATTATCATTTCGCCTTCCGGGGGACGGCATCCTGGCGCGGCGGTCGAACAGGCGCAAACGGCCCTGCCCGGCGCTGGCCCCGTGACCTGGCTGGCGCCGGGCAGGGCCGCCGAAATCGCCCTGCCCGATGCGCCGGTCGAAGCTCTCGCGAGCTGGCACGCCTCTCTCGCCCGACTGATCCACAACGAGAAGCTCGATTATGCGATCCTGCCCGCCGAGAACCGCCCGAAGCGCCTCCTGATCGCGGACATGGACAGCACCATCATCGCGCAGGAATGCCTTGATGAAGTCGCAGGGAGCCTCGGGATCAAGCCCCGGATTGCGGCCATCACAGAAAGAGCAATGCGCGGCGAACTGAATTTCGAGGATGCCCTGCGCGAGCGGATCGATCTCTTGCGCGGCCTGCCCGAGACGACGCTGGCCGAGGTGCTCGCGACACGCATCACCCTGACCCCGGGCGCGCGTCAACTCGTGAGCACGATGCGCGCCCACGGTGCCATCACGGTGCTCGTGTCAGGCGGCTTCACCTTCTTCACGGGTGCGATCGCCGAGCAGGCCGGTTTCGATGCTCATTCCGGCAACAGGCTCGTCTTCGAGGACGGCAAGCTGACCGGGCTCGCCGAACCGATCCTCGGGCGCGAGGCCAAGCGCGATACACTGCTCGACCAGTCACGCGAGCACGGTCTCCCGCTTTCGGATACCATGGCGGTTGGCGACGGCGCGAACGATCTCGCCATGCTGGAGATCGCCGGGCTGAGCGTCGCGTACCATGCCAAGCCCGTGGTCGCGGCGCAGGCGGACGCGAGTATCCGCCACTGTGATCTCACGGCTTTGCTCTTTCTGCAGGGCTATCGGGAAAGCAGCTTCACAGCGCCTTGAAGGGTTCCCCAGGTACTGGGGGCGAGCCGTTTGCATCGACCCGTGTTTTTGGCTATCTAACGCGGTGGGCATGCTCTTGTCGCCCGGCTCAAGCCGAGGCTGGACCCGCGAGCCAACGATCGGGAGAACGACGTTGAATATCTGCATGATCGGTGCGGGCTATGTTGGCCTCGTGTCCGCCGCCTGCTTCGCCAATTTCGGCTGGCATGTGCACTGCATCGACAGGGACGAAGACAAGGTCGCCGGCATTCTGCAAGGGCGCATGCCCATCTACGAGCCTGGCCTGGAAGAACTCGTCGAGCGCAATGTCAAGGCCCAGCGGCTGCGCTTTTCATCCGACCTGACGGCGGCCGTGCCCGAGGCGGATCTCATCTTTCTGGCTGTCGGCACCCCGATGCGCCGGGGCGACGGCTATGCCGATCTCAGTTATGTTTATCAGGCGGTCGCCGAGATTGCCCCGCATTTAACCGGTTTCACGGTTATTACCACCAAGTCGACCGTGCCGGTTGGCACCAGCCGCGAGATCGAGCGGCGGCTGCTCGAACTGCGCCCCGATGCCGATTTCGCCGTGTGCTCCAACCCGGAATTCCTGCGCGAAGGTTCGGCGATCCAGGACTTCACCCATCCCGATCGCGTGCTGGTGGGCGTGGACAACGACCGCGCACGGGCAACGATGGATCGGGTCTACGAGCCCCTGCGTCTGCGCAGCGCACCGGTGATCTTCGTGGGGCGCGAGTCCGCCGAGCTTGCCAAGTATGCCGCGAACGCCTTTCTGGCAATGAAGATCAGCTTCATCAACGAGATATCCGACCTGTGCGAGGAAGTCGGCGCTGATGTCCAGCAGGTCGCCACTGCCATCGGCTCGGATCAGCGCATCGGCGACAAGTTCCTGCATCCGGGGCCGGGCTTCGGCGGGTCTTGCTTTCCCAAGGACGTCTCCGCGCTCGTTCGCACCGGGCGTGAGGCGCGCGCACCGGTGTCTTTGGTCGAGCAGGTCGAGAAGGTCAACAACGAGCGCAAGATCGCCATGATCGCGCGGATCGAGCGCGCGGCCGGCGGTGAAGTGCGCGGCAAGACGATCGCGTGCCTTGGCGTGACGTTCAAGCCCAACACTGACGACATGCGCGAGGCGCCAAGCCTGGTGATCCTGCCCATGCTGATGGAGCGCGGCGCGCGTGTCCGCGCCTACGATCCGCAGGGCCGCGCGAATGCCGAAAGCCTCTTGCCGGGCGTGGACTGGGCGGACAGCACGGTTGAAGCGGCCCAAGGCGCGGACCTGCTAGTGATCCTGACCGAATGGAACGAGTTCCGCGCGCTCAACCTC
>CAYFTI010000186.1:0-4539 GCA_964346065.1 uncultured Hyphomicrobiaceae bacterium | reverse complement strand
CGCCTGCCGGCCTGAATTTCATGATCGTTGTCACGAATTTCATCGGCTGCCTCACCCTGACGGTCCTGAACTTGCTGGAAATCGGCCTGCTCGCGATCGGGTTCGTGTTCGGCGTGGGCATGGTGCTGCATTCGCGCGCAAACGACTACCGCAAGGACGGAGACCTGGCCGAATTGGGTGAGCTGAAATACACGGAAGCGTTTTTCGAAGTGCTGGCAGGCGCTTTCATCATCTACCTGTTCTACATGGAATTCGTGGAGGCGCCCGCGGCGCTCATGCCGCCGGTCTGGGAGCGGCTGTGGGGCAGCGTGCGGTCCTGCGTACCTTCCTGAGCTATACGTGCCCGATCCGCCCGGACCATTTTCGCGTAAGAACATGGCATTTCGGGTTGGCAAGCGGCAGCACGCACTCTTATCTCTCCAAGGGAATGGGACACACAACAGCATTTGGCATGACCATGAGTATCGACGAGATCATCGAAAACTTCGAGTTCATGGATGACTGGGAAGACCGGTATCGCTACGTGATCGAGTTGGGCCGGGAGTTGGAGCCGCTTCAGACGGAGGACTATACCGAGGATCACAAGGTGCGCGGATGCGTCAGCCAGGTCTGGCTGGTCACTGAGCAGGAACGCGACGGCGGGGGCCCCGTCTTGAAGTTCCGGGGTGACAGTGACGCCCATATCGTGCGCGGCCTGATCGCCATTCTTATTGCGCTGTATTCGGGCAAGAAGGCCGACGAAATCACGCAACTCGATGCTGAAGAGGTCTTCGACCAGATCGGCCTGCGCGAGCACCTGACCCCGCAACGCTCGAACGGGCTTGCATCCATGGTCAAGCGCGTCAAGGAGGACGCCGCGGCGGCGCAGAATACCGCCACGGCGTGATCACGGCCTCAAGGACTCCGGGGCTTGTAATCGGATGTGCCCCAGTGCAGCAGGTGACGCGACGAATCGCTTGCGGAGTCGGAGGCTGATCGCATCAACCCGTAATGCCGGGCGAGCTCCCTGAGCGCGATCTGCAAGACCAGCTTTGCCGAGCGGCGCGGCCAGCCCTTGGCCTTCTCCGCTTCTTCCAGTCCCTTCAGATGGCAGCAGATATCGATCAGGATGCTGGCCAGGTCCGGCCCGACCGCGTCCAGCGCGCGCCGTACGCGCTGCTGCGCCGCGACCGTCTGCTCACGCAGGTTTGTCGAAGCGCCGGGGGCCGCGCGCCGCGCGGATCGGTCGCCGGGGATCCCGTCCCAGCTCGCCGTGACACGCGGGGTCAGCCCGGCATGGAAGAAATCCCGGCGCAGACGTTCGCCGGCTTCGAATTGCGCGGCGTCGATCATTGGCGCGCCGGTCTTGTCCTTTCGGCGGCGAAGCCAGCCCAGCGGACTCTCGGTTTCATTAACAAGTGCAGGGCGGCGGACCCCTTCGATTTCGGTCGTTTCGATGGCGCGATCCTGATGTTGCTGGCGAAAAGCATCCGCTCGCGCAAGTTTACGTCGCAAAAATGCTTTCCCGGTATTAGAAAGCACGAACTCGCCATTGTTAGACGCAATAAACTGCTGTGTTTCAAGCTCACGCACCAACTTCCGAGCCGCGACTGACAAGCGTTTTTCACCTCGGTCCGATCGCTGAAGAACCATGAAAGAACCCGTCCGCTCTTCCTGTTCGTCGCCACCTGCATGGACGAGACGGGCATTGGGCCGGCTCAGCTTCATCATCAGTTTGAATGCCTGCGGGCTCAGCGAGTCCGCTCTTGTCATGGGCGATAACCTCCGTCGCTGGAATGCCGCACGATCGCGTCGTGAAGCACCATTTCCACAATGCTCAAGGCGCGATCGAGGCGCGGCTCATCGCGCCGCATTTCGACCACCGCACACCCATGCGCCACGGTCGTGCGGTCTCGACCAAATATCGCGCCGACGCGCGTCAGGCTCAGCCCGAACACGACATGCGCGAGATACATTGCCACCTGGCGGGCGAAGGCGGTGCGCGCGGCACATCTGCGCGGCGCGCGAATGTCCTGAACCGGCACCTCAAACAAGATGCCCGCCGTCCTCTCCAAAAGGCTAAGAACCGATGAAAATTGAATATATTGTGCTTGATATGCAGTTGATATACCCATGTAGTGGTCGGGGCGGGGCACATCGCTCATGCACAACTCCTTGAACGCTTGGCGCACGCACCACCAAAATCTCTCAGCTCGGGATAAAAAAGGGTCCAGAACACTCATGCGGTCACAATTTACGTAAAAAGTAAAAAACAAGAACAAAGCTCTGGTAAAAATTCTCGCATAGAGTGATCCAAAACAAGAGGATCCCGATATGGAAACAAGAATACGCGAGTTCCGGAAGCTGCGTGGGCTTACGCTGAAAGAATTGGCCGACCGGATTTCAACGACGCCGCAGACAGTTCAGCGGCTTGAAACCGCGAACATGACCGTCTCCACCGATTGGCTGGAGAAAATTGCCAATGCGCTCAGTATCGAGCCGGCCGATCTGATTGCGCGGCCCGGCGGCCGGGAAATCCCCGTGATCGGGCGTGTGATGCAGGATGGGCGTGTGCTCACCAGCGAAGGCAAGCAGGTCAACGTGTTGCACCTGCATGTCCCCGCAGACGATCCGGTGGCGGCCCAGCTCGATGTGCGCGTCGGTCTATACGACCGGGGCACGATCCTGGTGGCCAACCGCCTGAAGACAGCCGACCATGCAAGCGCGCACGGTGCCGATTGCCTGGTGCAACTGACCGACGGGCAGGTGCTGTTCCAGCGATTGATCCGCAGCAGTGGCGGCGGCTGGACGCTTGTCCCCCATGATGCCGGGGCGGAGGTGACCTATGATGCCGACATCTCGTGGATCGCGCCGGTCGTGTTGAGCCTGAAATATTTTTAACTGCGATTGACCGCGCCGGGCCCTGACTTATCCCCGCTGACAGCGGGCGTGACATGCTCGCGGCTCCCTCACCCAGGAGTCGCAGAGATGAGCAGGAGTTTCGATCCCCCACGGGAGCATCGGGAAAAGCGCGAACCGCGCATTCGCGGCTGGCGTGCTCCCGCCCCGGAAGACAGCCGCCCCGCCGGCCCTTGCCAGGATGCCCGCGCCCTGCACCTGTCACGTCTGGTGCCGCTATGGCCGAGCGAGATCGAGTCGCGGGACCTAGCCGCTGCTCAACGAGTCGTGGCGGCGCTGGAGCGAGCCTTGCGCGGGGAGCGCCGGCGTGGTCGCGCAGGCCATTGGAGTTACGACATGAACCGCCACATGGCGCTGGCAAAGGCATTGCAGGCGGAACGCGCCCGCCTCGCAGACCTGCGACGCAATGACACCGCGCAAGGCAAAGCCCGCTTGAAAACGCGCGGGAGCCCCGGCGAAACGAAATCTTGCTGCCTGTCCGCAATATGATGACCCGCTGTCCATAACCCGGCGTTGACAGGCTCTCGCGCCCGGCACTTGCCCGACCCGGTGCGAAAGACCTACAACCGGGGAATGAAACAAGACGCCTCGGCCGCGCACGCGGTCCCGATCCGATGAATGATACAGAACGCAGCCTCGTTGCAGGCTACCTGTCGCGCGTGCTGGAGCGCCCGGACCTGCCCCTGCGCGCGCTGCGCCACCTGACGCACTGGCTGAACGAACGCGCCGAAGTCCTGTCGCTGCCGGTGCCGAAGCCGCTGGCGAAGGTGATCGGGCATCTTTACGGCGGCGGCTTCAACGTCGCGGAGTTCGAGCGCGCCTATCGCGCGCATGAAGCGCAACTGCTGCAGGACCTTCAGACTGTCGCGCAGACCACGCCACCGCCTGAGCCGCTCACCGGCAATATCAAGATGCTGGTGCGCGAACTGGGGCTGCCGCCGGTTTCCACCGACATCGTGGCGCTGATCGCGCATTACAGCCGGTTCGACCAGGTGGAGTACCTCTGCGACTGCGTGGGCGAGGTCATCACGCCGTTCAGCCGGACCATCGCCGCGCTGACCGGCCAGCCCGCGCGGGCCGTCGAGCCGGTCGTCGGGCCGGACGGCGATCTCGTGATTTCGGGGCTGCTCAAGCTCGACGAGGAAGGCGACGAGGTCTCCGGCTTCAACGGGCGCTTCCAGATCCCGCCGCGCGTGAACAACTGCCTCGACCGCGAGTTCACGGACTTCGCCGAGATGCGCCGCGCCTTCCTCGGGACGCCGCTGACGGCCGGCATCAGCGCGGGCGACTATGACCATATCGAAACCGACCGCGATCTGATCGCCGGGGTGCTGCACGGCGCGGCGCGCGAAGGCGCGGCGGGCGTGAACGTTCTCCTTTACGGCCAGCCCGGCTCGGGCAAGACCGAGCTGTGCAAGGTCACGGCCGAGGCTGCCGGCCTGACGCTTTACGGCGCGGGCGAAGACGCGGGCACGCAAGCCGAGCAGGACCGCTCCGCGCGGCTGGCGGACCTCGTATTCTCGCTGCGGCTGCTGGCCGGCTCGAAAAACGCGGCGGTGCTGTTCGACGAGATGGAAGACGTCGCTTCGCAGCTTATCGGGCGCGGCGGCTCGAAGCTCTATCTCAACCGCGTGCTGGAGC
>CAYFTI010000185.1:0-4552 GCA_964346065.1 uncultured Hyphomicrobiaceae bacterium | reverse complement strand
GGCCGAGCCGGAGTCACTCACAAGCCGACGGCGGGCAATCGAAGCCGGGCCGCGATACTAGCTCCCCATTTTTGCGGGCCTGAGCCAGGGTGGGCGCCGCCACATCTGCGATTGTTACGAAAATCCTTTCGTTTTGTTGATATTCAGTTAAATTAGCATTATGCTCCACGGCGCAGGGTGTCCTCAGGCCTGAATCAGTAATCCTGCTTTCGCCTGTGGTCAAAATCCGAACACTTTTCTATGTATCAATAAAAAAGAGGTATACCCACAGTGAAATCCGAAATACTCAAGAATCGCCAGACGGCTCTTTGGCGCGGAATGGCACCAATTTTGGCAGGGCTGGCCTTCGGCTTGTCGCCAATGATGGCCATCGCCCAAGAGGACACAGAAACCGATGAAGCCGAGACGGAGCAGGAAGCGCCTGACATCGAACGAATGACCGTTACGGGCTCGCGCCTGACAACCAACACGAATGTTGTTGCGCCGAACCCGGTCCTCTCGGTAGGCGAAGGAGAAATTGAGTCCCGCGGGGTCACTCGTATCGAGGACTTGACCAACGAGCTTCCGCAGGTCTTCGCCGGTCAGTCAACCGAGGTTTCGAACGGTGCGAGCGGAACGGCCACACTGAACCTGCGCGGCCTTGGCGCCATCCGCACGCTTCCGCTGCTCGACGGGAAGCGCTTGCCGTTCGGATCGCCGTTCAGTTCTCCGGCCAACGTCAACGTCGTGCCAACCGGTCTTGTCGAACGCATTGATATCGTTACCGGCGGTGCGTCGGCCGTGTACGGTTCGGATGCCATCGGCGGGGTGGTCAACTTCGTCCTCAAAAAGGACTTCGAGGGAATCGAATTTGACATGCAGGGTGCGTTCAACCAGGCTGACAACGACGATGGTCTGATGGCTGGCGTTCTAGCGGCGGCAGAAGTGAACGATCCGGGCCAGCAAATCGACGGCCGCGAGCTCAGGGTTCAGTTGACTATGGGCGCGAACACGCCTGATGGCCGCGGCAACGCCACGACATTTTTTCAATACGAGAACCTCAATCAGATCACCCAGGACGGGCGCGATGGCAGTGCCTGTGCGCTGGGGGCATCCGAGGGAGAATTCTCCTTCAAGGGCGTCGGTTGCGTCGGTTCGAGTAACTTCCGTAGATTCTTCGGCCTTGCCACCGGCACCGACCGCTTCCAGCAATTGGACGGTACCCTGACGCCCTTCCAGGGCGGTCCTGCGGAAACGTTCAACTTCGGACCCTTCAATTTCTTCCAGCGGCCGGTCGAACGCTTCCAGATTTTTAGCCGCTCTCATTACGAAATCACCGACGATATTGAGGCGTTTGCCGATCTGAGCTTCAACAACACCAAGTCCGATGCCCAGATCGCACCGTCGGCCTCGTTCGGGTTCTGGGACATTAACTGCGACAACCCACTGCTCCAGACGCAGCAGCCGGAAACGCTGGGCCAGGTCTTCGGATGTGTGCCGGATCCTGAAACCGGCGAGATTCCCGACGAGGTTCCGATCTTCGCTTCGCACCGCATGGTCGAGGGCGGACCGCGTAACAGCAATCTCGATCTGACCACCTGGCGGACGGTTGGTGGCTTGCGCGGTACTTTGGCCGAAGAATTCGACTTCGAGCTCTTCGGGCAGTTCGCCCGGGTGCTCCAAACCAATACTTCGACCAATGACCTGGTTATCGAAAATGTCCAGGATGCCTTCTTCGTGGTCGAGGACGAAGACGGCAACCCGGTATGTCGCTCGGGCAACCCGGGTTGCGTGCCGTTTAATATTTTCCAGCGTAATGCTGACGGTACTACACGCGTGACGCAAGAGCAGGTGGACTATGTATCCGGCGTTGGCCTGACCAACGGGGAAACCAACCAGTGGATCTTCGGCACCAACATTCAGACCGACCTCGGCCGCTTTGGCATCCAGTCGCCGTTCGCCGATGCCGCTCCGGGGTTGTTGATCGGTGCCGAATACCGCGAGGATCAGCTTGTAACGGTACCGGATGAGATCTCGCAGCAGCCGGACGGCGGCTTTACCGGGGTCGGCGGACCTACGCTTCCGGTCTCCGGCGAGATTCGCGTCAGCGAGGTCTTTCTCGAAACACAGATCCCGCTGATTTCCGATGCGCCGCTCGCTGAGCAGCTTGCCATCGGTGGCGCGTATCGTTATTCCGACTATACGACCGAGGACGAAAACAGCGAGAACGGTTTCAACACCGACACCTGGCACGTGTTCGCCAACTGGCAGCCGGTCGAGGATATTCGTTTGCGCGGTCAGTTCCAGCGCGCCATTCGCGCGCCGAACGTCATCGAGCTGTTCACGCCCCAGGGTACGGGTCTGCCGAACCTGTCGGCCGGACCCAACGGGTTCTTCGACCCGTGTGCTGGACCCAACCCTTCGGCTACGCTTGAGCAGTGCATAGCTACAGGCATCTCGGCTGATCAGTTCGGCAGTATCCCCGACGTGATCTCGGGCCAGACCCAGTCGATTACGGGCGGTAATCCGAACCTGGATCCCGAGGAATCCGACACCATCACCTTCGGTGCAATTCTCACGCCGTCGGCGATCCCAGGCCTGAGCCTGTCGATCGACTACTTCGACATCGAGGTTGATGGTGCCATCTCCGGTGGTATTCCGGCCCAGACCATTCTGGACGAGTGTATTGCGAGTGCGGATCCGACGTTCTGCGATCTGATCACGCGAGACAGACTCGGATCGCTGATCGCCGGCACGCCGGGCGTCGGTTTCGAGGCCACTAACCTCAACATCGCGACCCTTGAAACCAGCGGTGTCGACGTCCAGGCGGTCTACGATCTGGACCTCGACGGCTGGGGATCGGTTCGCTTCGACTATGCCGCGACCTACCTCGATGAGCTGAGTACCACCCCGTTCCCGGGCGCCAATGCGGTCGAGTGCGCGGGCAAGGTGCTGGGTGCCTGTGGTTCGCCGAACCCGGATTACCGCCATCGCATGCTCAACACGTGGCGGACGCCGTGGGACATCACGGTCACTGCGACCTGGCGCTATTTCGCGAGCACCGACAATGCCCAGGGTCAGGACGTTGCGCCGTTTACCGACCTCAAGGCCGAGCGCAAGCAGTATCTTGACCTGTCGTTTAACTGGGCAGCGACGGAGACTGTGGAATTCCGCGCTGGCGTAAACAACGTCACCGGCACGGATTTCCCAATCCTGACCTCGGCCGGTCCGGCACTCGGCAACGGCAACACCTTCCCGAGCACGTTTGACACGGGACGTTTCTTCTTCTTCGGTGCGACCTATCGCCTGTAGCAAAGAAGCAAAGCCGCAGCAACCAACCGCAGGCCTTCGGGCCTGCGGTTTTTTTTGCCAGATCAGCGGGTTCGGTCACTGGCAGCGCACCGAGAATTCCGGGCCGACGCACTGAAACTGTCGATGACCGGACTATGGTCAACTGAACCGACCAATGGAAGCCGGCGGGCCCCGGCTCCAGCCTTGAATGCGAGCCTATGCGACATCAGTGACGGCTGCAACACCTCGAAACGACAGTGCTCGCCATTGCGATCTTACTGGCAGTGCCGCACAGGCATGGTCCAATGTGGTGTCGTATAATCGGGAAAAGTTGATCTCGGAGTCTCGGAATTGTTGAATTACTCCAAGCTGCTGGTCTTTTTTGTCTGCTCGCTTTCCTGTGCCGTGGGGTTCGCACAGTCCGAAACCGAATTCTCGTCGCTTGAAGAGCGCATGACCGGACGAGAATTCACCCAGGCCGGACTGCAAAAGCTCAGTCCGAAGGAACTGGCCAGCCTGAACCGCTGGATTCGTCAGCGTTCGCTGGCCGAATACGAGCAAGTCACTGATGTCTCGGAAACAAGCAGCTTGCCTAGTCAACCTGGGGTCCGCACCACGCCGATAGACCAGATGGCGCGTGAAGCTTTTGAGACACGCATCGTCGGAAAATTCAACGGTTCGGATGGTAATGCTCGTTTCACGCTGGAAAATGACATGGTTTGGGAGCAGACAGACGGTCGCTCCTTTTTCGTCCCCGAGGTTGAGAATCCTCCCGTCGTTATCAAACCGGGTGCGCTTGGATCGTGGAGGTTAACGGTCGAAGGCTTCAATGGGGCGATACGAGTCAGGAGGATTCGTTAGGCTCAATCCTCGACGACTTGGCCAGAGTTTGACCGATAAGTCAACTACGCAAAGCGCCGGAGCAGCGACTTGGCCGAATCCACTTACTTACCCCAAGGTCTCGCGGACCATGTCGCAAACGTTTGCTACCGTGAGCCCGAATGCCCTGAACAACTCGTCGGCGGGCGCCGAGGCGCCGAAAGTATCGATCCCGACGATACGGCCGCGGGTGCCGACAAACGGGTGCCAATAGTGCCGCACACCGGCCTCGATCGCGACCCGGGCAGTGATTTCATCGGGTAACACTTGCTGCCGGTAGGTCTCTTCCTGGGCCAGGAACCGGCCCGGGTTGGGCATCGACACGACCCAGACCCCGACCCCCTGCTGTTCCAGCGATTCTGCCGCCGCTACCGCCAGCCCGACCTCGGAGCCGGTGGCAATG
>CAYFTI010000184.1:0-4598 GCA_964346065.1 uncultured Hyphomicrobiaceae bacterium | reverse complement strand
TCAGCGTCGTGCCCTTGCGCAGGCTCAACAGCTCCAGCATCTGGTATTCCTTGCCCGTCAGCGGGACGCGCTTGCCATTCACCTCGACGGTCTTGGTTTCAAGGTTGACGGTCAACTCGCCGGTCTTGATGACGGATTCCGCGTGGCCCTTCGAGCGGCGGACCACAGCCGTGATCCGGGCGATCAGTTCGTCCTTGTGGAACGGCTTGGTCATGTAATCGTCGGCGCCGAAGCCAAGGCCTTTCACCTTGTCCTCGATCCCGTCCATTCCCGAAAGGATCAGGATTGGTGTCTTGTTCTTGCCAAGCCGGAGTTTGCGCAGAACGTCGTAACCGCTCATGTCCGGCAGCCCGAGATCCAGCAAAATAATATCATAATCGTAGATTTTAATAAAATCCAGCCCCTCTTCGCCATTTTCCGCAGTGTCGGAGCTCAAGCCTTCCGAGATGAGCATAAGCTCGATGGTCTGCTTTAGAGCCTTATCGTCTTCGATCAGCAGAACTCTCATCCCAATTCCTCTTTCTTCGATCTGCGCGGCGATCGTCTTTTGTTTGCCGATGCGGTATTTTCTGGTCACACTCGGTTAAGGTCTTCATCGGGACCATACGGCCCCGAAGTTAATAAAATCTCACTTCGCCGGCGGAGTGGGCCCCTCCGGTTCCCCTCTCAACCGCGCTTGCGTACGTGAAACGCCGCCACCCTCACAGCAATCCCGGACACGACGCAGCCGCCCGGCATGTCTCGGACCGGCACAGGACATGCGCACGTGGACCCATACCTGCTCAGACCACCGCTGCCGGGAAACAGCAGCGGCTCACTACGATCTCTGGTTGCAAGACGCGGCGCATAACTCGGCTCATGTGCTCTGAACCGGCCGTCTGTCATCCTGTCCCATAATCGGCGGGAATTGACGGCTTACATGCTCGGGACCCAACGGACGCGGGTGTGCATAACCCTTCCTTGGTGTTTGATTAGCCGATTCGTGCAATCAGCCCGAGGTTGCATTTCGGTGCGCGCGGATTTGATGGCGAAACTGTGTCATCTGAGTCACGGCGTCGGATTCACCCGCGATTAAGCGGTGCGGCTTAAACTGGCTCGTCGTGAAACGTTCCGCATTGGCCCTGAAGGCGATGCGCAAATCGTCCGCAGCGTAATTCAAGTCTGGATGAGGACCGACCATGCCGTCACGTCGCACGCACAAGTCGCGCCGCTTCGAAGTGGAGGAGCGTGAACAGAAGGTGGCCGACATCGAAGCGATGATCGAAGACTTTACCCGCGTGGCCGATGAACTGGAGCGGCAGTTGCGCTATGAGGAGCACCGATCGGGCATAAAGGATCCGAAGCATTTCGCCTATCCGATTTATGCAAGGGCAGCGCGCCAGCGGCGCGATAATCTGATGGAGTCGATTCGCGACCTGGAAGCGCGTTTGAAAGACGCACGGGCTGAACTGGAGACTGCGCGGGCCGAGATGCAGACGGCCGAGGCGATGGCCAGCCGCGATGTCTCCCGTACCGGGCGCGGCCCGCGTCATAGACATTCACGGAACATGGGGCTGCAGCGCGAATAAGCCCATTGCGGTCAATCTGCATCAAACCCGTGTAAAGCGCGCATTCGCGTGGCCTGTCGCGTTGACACGAGGTACGCTCTGGCCCATTGCTCCCAGTAGTCTTGGGCAAGCATCGTGAAGGGCCGCCGTGGCGACGGGCCATTTCAAACCGGACGCGATCGGGAATAAACGTGCCGCGATCAGTGGTATGGTGCTGCTGTGTGTCGCGCTCGTCGGCTGCGCGCAAACCAATACTCTTTTCGATGGCACAACAGGCTCGCTCGCACCGGCTTCGCAGAGAGCCGATGCCCAGGCTGGCAGCGGCCAGCCGCCACTTCCGGGACGCCGCGATGCCAAATCCGCGTCTGACAGCGCGCAGGGCGGCTTGCTCGCTGCAATCAGCGATATCGAGTTGTCCGCGCCCTCCGTCGCCCCGCGTTCCGTCACGGCGGACGACACGACCGTAAACGTCTACGTCAGGCTCGCACGTCAAATCAGACGCTGCTGGCTCGGTCCGCGCGATCCAAGACTGCCGGGACACGGCTTCCGCGCGCAGGCTGAACCGGGCGATGCGTCCGAAGCCGAGATCGACGTCTACAAGGAAGTGCCAGGCCGGAAATACGGTCCTTATGTCTTTGAGGTGAAGATCACGCCCCAGGGCAGCGGCGCCCTCGTGCGCAGCACCAACCGGCGGCTTGAAGACGAATTGGCCAACATGCTGCGCGGAGATATCGCCCGTTGGGTTGGCGGCGGCGCGGGTTGCGCCGATGGCAGCGGAAAGAGCGCGTAGCGCGAGGGCCACACTCACTTTTTCGCGTGGGGGCCAGCGAAAGCCCTAAGCCGATCTTCCCACAATTCGGTCATCATCTGCGCTAGTGTCGAGCGGGTCCGGGGGAGAGTTTCGTCTCAGGTTTGGGGGTATGGCGTTTGCGTGCGCTGAACGTCAGCATGGTTGTGTGTGCCTTGTTCCTGCTGCACGGCTGCGCGACGAATCCCGATAGGATGCCGGTTCAGGAAGCATCTGAAGCTCAGCGGCTTGTCTTTGGCGCGCCCGAAGCGGTTCGTACGCAGTTCGCGAGCCAGATCGGGACCTGCTGGTTTGGCGAATCCGGCCCACTTGTGGGCACCCACACCTTCACGATGCCCGAGAGCCAGGGCGAAACCGAACCGTTCGTCATCCGCATCTTCCAGATCGAGCCTGAACGCGAGGAAGCCTTTCAGGTTCAGTTCTACCCGCATAACGACAACACGGTTGTGGCCACGCGTAACCTCGGCTTGCCCGACAGCCTGGCGAAGGAACTCGAAACGAGCGTGGAACTCTGGCTTCTTGAGCCATCACAGTGCCGGGTGGGCGAAGATGGCGTCGCAACGGATGGCTCGTGGGACCCACGCCTGAAGCAGGCCGGGGCCGGCGAGGGCGAGGGGCAGCGTCCACCGATCGAGGAGAACTCGCCCGAAGCCGCGGCGGATGACGAGACCGATATGCACGAGGCCGAGCTCCGCGCCCGTGGTGCAATCGAATAATCGCCTCAGGCAGCGTGCGAGAACGGGGCTGCCTGCGCGCCTTGATCGTTGTACTGCCGGATCTTGTTGCGCAGGGTACGCACGGAAATCCCGAGTATCTCCGCAGCTTGCGTGCGGTTGCCATCACAGTGGCGCAAGGTCTCAAGGATCAGGTCGCGCTCGACCTCCGCGACCGTTCGGCCCACCAGCGCGGCGGAGACGCTGTCCTCGCGCGCCGGACGATCCGCTGACATGCGGATATCCTCGGATCTTATTTCATCGCCGGCAGCGAACAGGACGGCGCTGTGCATCACGTTCTCAAGCTCCCGGACGTTGCCGGGCCAATGATACTCTTGCAGGGCTTTGACGGCATCCGCTGAGAGGGGCCGTGCGGCGAGGCCGTGCAGGTCGGCGAAGTGCGCCGCAAAATGCCGCGCCAGGAGCGGAATATCCTCGGGCCGCGCCGTGAGTGATGGGAGCGAAACCGTTACGACCGCGAGGTGATAGAACAGGTCCTCGCGGAAGGCGCCGGCAAGCGTTGCCTCGCGCAGGCTGCGTGAACTTGTGGTGATGATCTGGCCGCGATGCCCGCCGCGCAGCGCCATCGCGAGTTCCGCCTGCGCCGGAGCGCTCAACTCCGCGACCTCGTGGAGCAGCAACGTGACATTGTCCTCGCCGGCCGGCGCGCAGTCTTTCCCGGGATGCTCGTTGGCCGCGCAGTAGACGGGCACGAGCTCAGCGTCTCCGCCGCAAGCGCCAGTCAGATACCGTGCCAGGGCCGTCTTGCCCGTTCCCGAGGCGCCCTCGATCACGATGTTCGCGCAGCCCCGCACGGCTGTGCGGGCGCGCTCCACGATGACGCCGATCGCCCGATTGCAATGGATGAATTCAGCCAGTTGCATGTGTGGATCCTCCACGGAGCTGTCCTGAGTCCGACAGACCTGCATCGGGCGCGCGCGTCCTGTTGGCGCGGCGCGGCACAACGCCGAATCGCTGTCGTCATGCAGGTGAGGATGACCAGACAGGTTAAACGAAGGCTTAATGGCGGAGTGCCCGGCCAACGCAAAAAAGCCCGGGACGCGAGGTCCCGGGCAGTCAGGAGCGTGGGCGATACCAGCATGTCGATAGGCTTGGTCAGCCCGCCCGGGGGCTGCCCGATGGGCGGAGCGGAGCGTGGCCCCGGCATTTGCCGGAATCACGCCCCGTCCGGTTGGAGTTACATCCTCTGAGTGCCTGTCCCGAATTCGGGATAGGCCTCCAGGCCAAGCTCGCTTGCGTCGAGCCCCTCGTATTCGGCTTCCTCGGTCGGGCGCAGGCCGATCGTGAACTTGAGGATCAGCCAGATGACCGAGCTGAAGACCAGGACAAATGCGCCGATCGCGAGGATGCCAACTCCCTGGGCATAGAAGTTAGCGCCCGGGTTGGTCAGCGGCACGGCCAGCGTACCCCAGATGCCGGCGATCAGGTGGACCGGGATAGCGCCGACCACATCATCAATCTTCAGCTTGTCGAGCAGCGGCACGAAGAACACCACGATCACGCCGCCAA
>CAYFTI010000183.1:0-4624 GCA_964346065.1 uncultured Hyphomicrobiaceae bacterium | reverse complement strand
CACAAGGCGACGGGCGAGGTGCTGCGCGACGCCGAGGTGTGCAACCGCATCGCCCCGCCGCGCGGTCAAAGCCCTATCCATCTTTGGGCCGCTGCTCCTTCCACACGTCGTTTCGGTCGCGATCGGCCGCGACCTCACAATTTTATTAGACAATTTCCTTCTCGCGGCGATGCTCGACCCAAATGACGACAGACCGAGCCTCACCCGGCGTATCCAACGGGCTAGAACCTCTGACTGCCGCATGATTTCTAGCGAGGCTGCGTGAGTTATGCAATCGTGTTTGCGCTTAGTAGATCACGGATGAGGTGTTACGTAACCCGCCCGTTGTCCTGAAAACAGGGTTCTCGTTTCACGCCGCGTGACACGGGTGAGTTGCATTCCGGGGTTCAGTATTTTCCAGAAAACACGGATAATAAAGAAGCCCGCGACGGGAATCGCGGGCTTAACACCGAGGAGAAATCAAAGAATTGGCAGTCTTTCTCCTCGCCCAAACTAAGGAAATGATGACAGCTCGACGCTGAAAGTACAACACTATTTGTCGTTTCTCGGTACGTCTTCACCGAAGGAGGGCGCCTGCCACGAGTGGAAATGCCTACTCGATGTCCACGCGGCGAAGGCGGATCTGAGCGATGCCGATTCGTTGTTGTTGGGTATCGAAACCGGAAGACCGGTCCTTGCCATCCTCTTGTGCTATTGAGGTGTCGTCGTCATTCCGGTCCATGTTTTGCGGTATATCCACCGGGCTATAGCCCGTATCTCCGAAAACGGTTTGCCCCTGTTGACTCAAGGGGGAATCTTGTTCGGCATGCCGAGATATCCGTTGCGGGAGACTCTGGAGCATCGTGGGAAAGCACCTTGATGTCTGCGGCCATCGATGCCGGTCGGGGGGAACGCTGGAGCCGTGATGGTGTTTCCGATGATCTGCGTCGCCGACGGACCCAGGATCGTCATCTGGAATTGTCGGCATTGTTGCTGGGGCTCTCCTCGGCACTCAGCACTCGGACAGCGCAGCAGATCGCTGGTGCGCTGGGTATCGCCTACTTGCATCTTTTCGAATCGAGGCGGTCGTATGCGGCAGCGCTGACATATGTCGAGAAAGGCGCCGTGGTTGTGGATGTGGTCGCGCGTCTTCGAGCGGACGGAACTCTTTGGCGTCGTCTTCTTCGAGCCGGCGAGCTGGCTGCTGTTTGGCGGACGCGGAGACGCTGGGAACCCGGATGAAGGAGCGGCGCGTTCCCGTTGGTCAGAACGGTCGCGCCGGAAAACACGTGGAGTGTGTACGAGAGACCAACGAATTCGCGCCGCGAAATCGAGCTGAAGGGCTGATAGGCCTCTTTCCGTCGACAGGAGGAGGCAGATGTTACGAGAACAGCGAAAATCTTCAGCTCGAAAACGCAAAGACGAGGCTCTTTTTCGATACCGCCTGGTGTCGGAAGTGCTCTCCCGAGAGCTCGGCGGTGAAGTGCGTGCGGTGGCCGTGCGTGCGGTCGGCGGCCGGGACCACGTGTTGGTCGATGGCAGCGGTCGTCGCGTGAGCTTGCGCACGCTTTATCGGTGGCTGGAAAAGTATGACGAAGACAATCCGCTCGAGAGTCTGGAGCCCAAGGCGCGGCCGCGGGTCGAGACGAGCGTCGCATTGCCTTCGACTCTGGCGGACTTCATTCGCGCGGAGAAGCGAATCGATCCCCGGGCGTCGGCTCCGGAGCTGCTGAGGCGAGCGGAGATCGTCAAAGTCATTGATTCTGCGCAAGCTTTCTGCCGTGTGACGGTGTGGCGGGCGTGCAAACGCATGGGGCTGCCCATGGGAGCAAAGCCCCAGAAAAACGAAGGTGACATGCGTCGCTATGCCTATCCACACCGAATGATGATGGTGTTGTGTGACGGGAAACGCTTTCGCGCCGGAGTTTCCCGCGCGAGACGCGTCGCACTTTTCTTTCTCGACGACGCGACACGCCGAGGGCTCGACGTGGTCGTGGGGACCGACGAAGATACAGAGCTGTTTCTGTGTGGCTTCTTCGAGCTGTGCTTGGCGTGCGGATACGGAAATGTGATTTTTCTCGACCGCGGACCAGGCTTCATTTCCGACGATACCAGACGTGTCATCGCGAAGCTGCCGCATGTGCACCTGATTCACGGCACGGCGGCGTACCCCGAAGGGCACGGAAAGATCGAACGCTTCAATCGCACGGCGGCTGATGCGGTATTGCGTAGTCTCGACGGCGCTGCGGACGTGGACCCGGACGTCGAATCGCTGCGGCTTCGGCTGCGACATTTTCTCTTCGAGCAGTACAATAACCGGCCTCACGAGTCGCTGGGCGGGCAAACGCCGAACCAGCGCTGGGACGCCGACGAACGAGCGCTTCGCTTTCCCGAGGATGTGGCCTCCTTGCGCGAAGGCTTCGTTTTGACCGAAGCGCGCAAGGTCTCCAAGGACCACGTGATTTCGTACGAAGGACAAAAGTACGAAGTGCCGCGAGGTCTCGGCGGGCAGTGGATCGACGTGCGCAGACAACTCCTCACCGGCGAGCTGTCGCTGCTGCACGACGGGCGAATCGTGCGTCTGCACCCTTTGGACCTCGCAGCGAACGCGAAAAACAAAAGAGCCGCCCGAATGCGAAACGACGAGCCCGTGCGCGGCGACGCGGTGCCCAAGACCGCCGCCACCTTGGCTTTCGAGAACGACTTCCAACCCATCGTCGGACCGGGCGGCGACTTTTTCGACAAGGAATAGGAGACTTAAGATGAAAGATCAGCAAGCCCTCTTCGGTTTTCACAAAGCCCCATTTACCCGCGAAATCGCTCCGAACGAGCGTTTGCCATTGCCGCACCTCGACGAGGCACTGCACGGGATCCATGACGCGGTAACAGGCCGAATGTCTGCCGCCCTGATCGCACCGGCGGGGGCCGGGAAGACCACCATCCTGCGCGCTCTGCGGGACAAGCTGCCCGAGGCCCGCTATCGCGTGCGATACGTGAAGGTGACCAGCCTCTCCAAACGCGACATGTGCCGCGAAATCTCCGCGGTCTGCGGCATAGCGCCCGCCGGCACCTATCCATCCTTGGTCCGGGGACTGCAAGAGCATTTCGAAAACAGCTTTTCCATCGACGGGCTCAGGCCCGTGCTGCTGCTCGACGAGGCCCACGACATGCGCCTCGATACGCTCGGCATGGTCCGCATCCTCACCAACTTCGACATGGACTCAAAGCTCGTCTTGTCCGTCGTCTTGTCCGGTCAGCATGGCCTCGAAAAAATGCTCGCCAAGGACGAAATGCAAAGCGTCACAAAGCGCATCAACCACTGCTCCACCTTGAGGCTCCTGTCTCGCGACGAAACCACGCGCTACCTCGAACACCGCTGCGCCGTCGCCGGAGCATCAGACTTCCCCTTCGACAACGGCGCCGTCGAGTCCGTCTTCGAGCTCAGCAGGGGGAACCTGCGCGCCATCGACTCTTTGGCCTTCAAATCCCTTGCAAAAGCCGCCCAGCAAGAGTCCTCCACGGTCTCTTCGGCCCATGTCATCGCTGCGAGAAAGGAGCTACTTTGAGATCGAAACCGCTCCTTGTCCGGCGTATCGCCGAGATCCCCACCCAATCAACAAAAAACAATTGGCTCATCGAACACATCTGGGCCCTCGACGCCGTCGGCCTACTCGGAGGGGCTCCCAAAACGTGCAAATCCTGGCTCGGTCTCGACATCGCCGTCTCCGTCGCTTCGGGAAACCCATGCCTCGGACGCTTCGAAGTCCGGCAAAAAGGCCCCGCTCTCGTCTATCTCGCCGAAGACGCTGCTCCCCGTGTCCGCGAACGCGTCGTCGGGATCTGTCGACACAGACGCATCGACATCGACTCTCTCGACCTCCACCTCATCGACACTCCGTCGCTCAGACTCGACCTCGACAGCGACAGAGAAAAGCTCCGCGCTGCCGTCGAACGATTGAAACCAAAACTACTCATCCTCGACCCCCTCGTCCGATTGCACCGCGCCGATGAAAACTCCAGCGCAGACATATCCGCCATCCTCGGATATCTCAGAGAAATCCAACGAACCTTCCATACCGCCGTCATCCTCGTGCACCACATGAGCAAAAAGCACCGGGCTCACCTCGGACAAGCCCTCCGAGGCTCCGGCGACCTCCACGCCTTCGGTGACTGCAACGCCTACCTCGTTAGAACAAAAAACACCCTCCAACTCTCTGTCGAACACCGCTTCGCTCCGTCCACCGAACCCATCCCCATCGCACTCATCTCAAAACCCGACGGCACCGAAACTCACCTCGAACCTTCGAACCTCGCTGACTCCACTCTTCCCAAACAGCCTCTCGTCGAGCGCGTCCGTCTTGCCCTCGCCCAGGCCGAAAAGCCGATGACCAAAAGCGCTCTGAGAATTCTGCTCAGGGTCAACAATCAGAAACTCGGCGAGACACTCACCGTCCTCGAAAATCGAAAACTCATCTCGCGAACTGGTGAAGGGTGGAAAACGAACTCTCCGACCGCAACTCCGCTCCGAAGCGCTGCCTCAGACCAAATCGAGCTCTTCTGAATCGCCCAAATCCAACCGTCTCTGCCGTTCCGTTCCGAATTCCATAGGGGGGCGGCCGGAACGGAACCCTCACCCCTCTTCCAG
>CAYFTI010000182.1:0-4654 GCA_964346065.1 uncultured Hyphomicrobiaceae bacterium | reverse complement strand
GCATTGTCCAGCCCGTAAATCCGCCCGAGCGCGAACAGGACCGCAATCTTTATCGCCAGCAGCCCAAGCACGAGGGCGGCGATATCGCCGGGGCGCTCGCCCAGCAGGTTGATATTGAGCGCCATGCCGATCGACAGGAAAAACAGCCCGAGGAACAGCCCGCTGAATGGTGCGATATCCGCCTCGATCTGGTGCCGGTACTGCGAATCCGCCAGAAGTGCGCCTGCGATGAACGCGCCGAGCGGCGCTGACAGGCCCACCCAGTCCATCAGCATGGTCACGAGGACGAGCGTGAGCAGCGCGCTGGCCGTCGTGGCCTCGCGCACGCGGGTGAGTGCGACCAGCCGGTAAAGCCGCGCCACGACGAAGCGCCCGACCAGGATGATCGCCGCAAGCGCGCCCAGCAGCTTCACCGCGCCGAGCATCGTGATTTCGCTGTCGGTGAGCGAGGCCGCGGCAAACAGAGGCACCATCGCGATTGCGGGGATCGCGGCGAGGTCCTGGAACAGCAGCACGGAAAACGCTGCGCGGCCATGGCGTGCGCGAAGCTCGCCTTTTTCGTCCAGCACTTGCAGCGCCAGCGCAGTCGAGGATAGCGACAGCGCAATACCGAGGAACACGGCAATCGCCGGCTCCAGTCCGAGCAGCAGGCCCCCGCATGTCAGCAAGGCGGCCGTGAGAAAGACTTGCGCCGCGCCGACGCCGAACACTGCATTGCGCATCGCCCAGAAGCGGCGCGGGCGCAGCTCCAGCCCGATCAGGAACAACAACAGCACCACGCCGAACTCGGCGATGTGCAGGATCGTTTGCACCTCGTACAGCGAGAACACCAGCCCGATGCCGTAAGGCCCAATCAGCACGCCTGCGAAAATGTAGCCGAGCGCCGCGCCCATTCCGCAGCGCCGGGCAAGCGGCGCGATGATCGCCGCGACGGCGAGAAAAACGGCAAGCTGCGTGAGGCTGGTGGTTCCCATGTTCGCCGACCTGTTGATGAGAGGAAAAAGCCACGTCCATCGCCCGCCTTATATTTTCGGCGTGGCATTTGCACATGAGCTTAACACATACGACGAATACACGGCAGGCGCGAAGGTCGCGCCCGGGCGACGTCGCCAGCGGTTGGGCAGCGATGGACAATAATTCGAGCAGGTGGTAGATCAATAACTTTGAACCGCCTTGCATGGGGCGGCGTAGCTCGCTACGTCCAATGTGGTCTTCGCGAGGTCGGGCGCATAGCTCAGTTGGCAGAGCAGCTGACTCTTAATCAGCGGGTCCAAGGTTCGAGTCCTTGTGCGCCCACCACCTCTCAAGTCCCCGCTTCTGAACGGAAACTTCTCCAAGCACGGCGATTTGCCAGGGCCGCAAAATGGCCAAGCGGAACGCTGATGGAAGCCAGAAATGCGGGCCTCAGCTCGGATTGCCTCGCTCGCTTTGGTCATTGCCGGCGGGTCAGTCGGGCTCGATCGTCGCTGGTTTGAGCCGCGCAGCGCTCACCGGGCGGCAGCGCGGGCCGCTTCAAGCCAGCCGTTGACACGCTCGGCATTCGCCTCGATCCATTCGCTGGCATGACGCACGATATCTTTCGGCTCGTCCTCGCCCGCATTCATCCTGGCGTTTTGCGCGAAGATGTCGGCGACCGGGATGCGCGCCTCCTTCAGCAACGTCTCCACCGCTGGATTGGCGGCCAGAAAGTCCTTGTTTGCCAGGGGACGGATATCGTTGGCCTTCCAGCCGAGCGCGCACGGATCATCCACGCAGCCCTTGATACCGGCGTGGGTCGTTTCCTCGGTCGCATTGGGCATTTCGATCCACACGACATCCTCACCCGGCTTCAAGATGCCGACGGTCCAGTTCGGCGTCCAGGTGTAGAACAGGATGGGCTCGCCCGCCTTGTAGCGGCCCAGCGCATCGGCCATCGCTGACGAATAGCCCGCCTTGATCGGATTGATGTGATCGCGCAGGTCCAGCTTGTCCAAATGCTCGGCGATTCTCAGTTCGCAGCTCCAGCCCGGCGGGCAGGCGACCAGATCGGCTTTGCCGTCGCCATTGGAGTCGAAGGCTTCTCGTATTTCCGGCTTCTTGAAGTCGTTGATATTGGTGATGCCGAACTTCTCGGCCGACGCCTTGTCGACGAGGTAACCCTGCATGGCCCCGCCCTTGGCGACATAGCCGATCTTCTTCGCGCCGTCCTTGAAGGCGTCCTCGTAGATGTTTGCAAAGGGGAACCAGGCATTCACCCAGAGATCGAGGTCGCCCATTCCAACCGCGCGATAAAATACGGGGTTATCGAGTGTCTCAAACGCCCCGACTTCGTAACCGAGTTTTTGAAACATTTGCTTGTAGACTTCAGCCTGGAACCAGCCCGTGTCCCAAGTGGGGCGCGCCATATCGATCTTCTTGCCGTCCCCGGGCTCCCCGGCGCTCGCAAGCGCAACGAGTGAGCCTGCTGCGCACACGACTGTGGCCGCCGCGCAAACAGCGAATCGACCGAGAAACATTAAGGCGCTCATCTTGATCCCTTGTTGGTTGTTTCTGTTGGATAGATACGTCAGCAAGGCCACTCCCTTGACAGGGCCGGACAAGCGCGCGACCGGGTTGCGGCCTTGCAGTTTCAGGCGGCTGGCCACAGCATGTGCCCCCGAGCAGATTGAACCCGGCGAGATGTAACCCATTAGAAGCAATCAGGCAAAGGCACTCGGGAAACGCCGCGCTGGGCTTTCTTTCGGCTCGGGAGAGCATTCATCTCATGTCGGCGTTCATTGATCTGCTCGGCTGGCAGTATGCTTTCGTCCTGCTGGATCTGGCCCCATTGGTCGGTATCCGGGCCATGGCGCGGCTGCGCCGCAGTCCCGCGGCACAACAGCTCGCGGGCGGGCGGCGGTGATGCGCGACTGGCGCCAGTATGCCCAAGAAAGCGCTGCGATGAGCACACGCGTCGGTGTCACGCAGGGAACGCTCGAATGACACGTTCGAGGCCCGTGATCGCCTGCCGGGACGGGCGAAGCGGTTGACATTGCAGGCAGCGGGCCGGAGATTGCAGCGCGATGGCTTCTCGAGATCTTACCCGCAACGCTGCACCCTTAGCCGGTGGCCACCGGTGCGCACCTCAGCGACCTCGTGGCGCCGCGCCTATCAGGCTGACGGCGGATCAGCGCCGGCGCGGTCCGGCATGACCGACGGCGTCAGGCGCCGCGGCATCGCCATCCAGACACGAACGCTTGTGATCGGTGCGATGGGCGGCGTCTTTTTCGCCTCGATCGGTGTGCCGGGCGGTTATCTGTCGGGCGCCATTCTTGGCTGCGCGCTGGCCGCGCTCGCCGGCCTGGACGCACGGATCTCGCTGGCGCTGCGCAATGCCGCGCTGTTGCTGCTCGGTGTCGTTGTCGGCTCGACAGTTTCGGCGGATACCCTGAACGCGCTGCCAAAATGGCCGGTTTCGCTTCTCGCTCTTGCGCTCGCAATGGCTGCGCTCGTCGTTATCCTGCCGCGCTATTTCACGCGCATGCATGGCATAGACACGCCGACCGCGCGGCTGTGCGCGATCCCCGGCGCGGTTTCGCTGGTGCTGGCGCTCGCTGACGAACTGAATGTTGATGAGCGGCGCGTGGCGGTGCTCCAGTCGCTGCGGCTGGCGATCCTCATGATGGCGGTGCCGCTCGTCGTCAGCTTCGGCCTGGAAACGGGTGATGTGTCGCGAGCGGTGAAGCCGCTCTTGGACGGATGGTCGGTTTTCGCGCTGTTGGCGGTCGCAGCGGGCGGTTTCGTTATTGCGCGGCGTATCGGTCTGCCCGCGCCAGCCCTTACGGGTGCAATGCTCCTGTCGGCAGCTGCCTTCGCGTCCGGGACGGTTTCGGGCCGGCTGCCCGAGCCGCTTGTCGCAGCGGCGTTTATCGTGTTGGGCGCGTCGGTTGGCGCGCGTTTCGCCGGGGTCGATCGTCGCTTTCTCGCCGAATGCCTGGGTGCGAGCGCGGGCGGAATCACCATCGCCGTGATCGTGACGGGACTCATCGCCTGGCCGGCGGCATCGTATCTGGGGCTTCCGTTCATGCAGCTATGGCTGGCGATGGCGCCCGGCGGGTTCGATACCATGATTGCGCTGGCGCTGGCACTTGGCGTTGACCCGGCATTCGTCGCCGGGCACCAGCTCCTGCGCCTTCTCGGTCTATTCCTGATCGTCCCGTTCCTGTTTCGTGGCGCGCAGCGCTCGCCATGACGGGATGCACCACGGGGCAGGCGGATGCTGATACGCATCGGCGCAGAAAGTCTAACGGGGATGAAAACTCAGGTCGGTCGCGGCCACTCGTTATGCAGCCCGTCGGCGACCGGTGGATGAGTGTGTCGGTGCGCGCCGATGCGCTTGCCGCTGGCGAGATGCGGGTGATCCGGGGGAAGTTCCGGATGAGTGTGAACAACGGCTTCGTCATCGGGGACCGGCCAGATACGGTAAGCGAGGACTGCAGCCAACGCGGCGATCCCGGCGAGCACAAGCGCCGTCACCCCGAGACCGCCACTCTCACCAAGCCACCCGGCCAGCGGATAGGTCAGCAGCCAGCAAGCGTGAGACAGGGCAAATTGGGCGGAGAACAGAGCGGGCCGATCCTCGCTGAGGGCAGATCGGCGCAGAAGCCTGCCCGCGGGCAGTTGCGCCATCGTGAAT
>CAYFTI010000181.1:0-4666 GCA_964346065.1 uncultured Hyphomicrobiaceae bacterium | reverse complement strand
CCCGAGGAGCAAGCCGCCGCCTGACGCCATACACCAGGATTGACCATAGCCCTGCGTACCTTTATGCCGAAAGACCCGAGGTAGTGCATCGTCGACGCAGTCGGAGCTGATCGCACCGACGCAGTCGGTGCACTACGCCGCTGCGCGAAATCTCATGCCCGGAAACACGAGGCGATCGACGGCCGTCAGCGGAGGTCGGCGACTTCTTCCAGCACGGTGCTGAATTCAGGGTCGTCTTCGAGACCGGCGACCACTTGGTCGAGTTCGGCCAACACTAAGCTCATCTGATCGGTGGAAGCGGCCGCGGCGTAGGCCTTCGCAGCTTCGCAGGCCGCCTGGACACGCTGAAGGCGGAACTCGCGGTCGTCCTCGAAGCCAGCGATGAAAGCATCCAGCTGCCTGCGAGCGCCTTCCATCCCATCGAGATCACCTGCGTCACCGTAGTGATGAGCGGCGCAAGCGGCAGACGCCGCCAGCTCGCGGCGGAACTCGCGGTCGTCCTCGAAGCCGGCGAGAGCGGCGACCGCTTCATTGCGGGCCCGTTCCATCGCGTCGAGGTCGCCTGCGGCGCCGTGACAGTGGGCGGTGTTTTGCATAGCCTTTGCGAGGAGCAGCCGGAAATCGCGATCGTTTGAAAATCCAGCTGCAGCAATGTCGCACTTTCTGCTGCAGCTTTCCATCGCGTTCATGTCGCCCGCGTAACCGTGCGCGGCGGCAGCGTTCGCGAAAGTTTCCACGTAAAGGAGCCGAAATTCGCGGTCGTCCTCGAAGCCAGCGAGAACCGCGTCCAATCCGTCGAGAGTGCATCCCATCGCGTCGAGGCGGCCTCCGATCCCGTAGTAGAGAGCAGCGTTGTGAGCGGCCTTCAAGAGAACGATGCGGAACTCACGGTCGGCATCGAATCCTGCTGCGGCGGCAGCAACCTCGTCTAAATGGCGTTGCATCGCTTCGAGCGCACCGGACTTACCGCAATTGTGCGCTGCGTAATGCGCACCAATTGTAATTTGGAGGCGTAAGTCTCGTTCGTCCTCGAAAGTGGCAAGAGCCGTAATGAGCCGTCTTAAACTACGCTCCATCGCGTCAAGGTGGCCCGCGACCCCGTACCTTACCGCGGTATTGTGGGACGCTTTGACCTGCACGCAGCGGAAGTCACAATCGTCTTCGAAGCCGGCAAGAGCATGTTCGATTTCACTGTACGAACGCTGCATCGCGCACAGTTCGCCCGCGTCGGCGTAGTGATTCACGGCGCAAAAGATAGCTTCCAGGTATTGAAGGCGACACTCGCGGTCATTTTCAAAGCCTGTGAGAAGCAACTTGAGCTGGCGCTGTGTTCGTGCCATCGCCTCAAGTTTGTGAGCGCTCCCAAAGCGATGCAAGACAGCATACATGGCCTTAATGCATTTAAACCGGAGCTCGCGGTCACTCTCCGATCTGATGGCGAGTTCTGCAATTTCATCCAATATCCTATCAATCGCGTCTAGATCGCCAGCGTCAAAGAAGTGGTTGAAAGCACATTGGGCCGACTCGATGCGCAAATGTCGAAATTCTCGGTCATTTTGTAAGCCGGCGTGGGCTTCGGCCAGCTCGCTCCGCGTGTTCTCCATCGCATCGAGGTCCCCAATTACACCGTAGTGGTGTGCAACAAGACCAATCGCCTGTACCCGTATTAGTCGGAAATCGCGGTCGTCATCGAAGCCCGCTGACACCGCGTCGAGCTGCTTGCGGAGCCGTTGCATCGCTTCAAGATTGTTAATATCACCATAGCGGTTTATGGCGCCGATGATCACCAACGCTTGAATCATGCGGAATTCGCGGTCGCCCGCAAAGGCCTCCGCAGCCGCGGCCAACTTGTCCTGGCAGACTTCCATCGCATCAATGTCGCCGGCGGCGCCGTAGGCGTTGGCGGCATTGGCCAAAGTTGCCACGCTGATGTGTCGAAACTCGCGGTCCGTCTGGAAGCCTGCGGTAGCCGTGTCCAGTTCGTCGAGAGAGCGTGCCATAGCGTCGAGGTCGCCAGCTCCGCCATAGTGGTCCGCGGCGCAGTGCGCCGCCCGCACTTGCTCAAGGCGAAACTCACGGTCGTCTTCGAAGCCGGCAAGTAGGGCCTCAAGCTCACTGCGCGCTCTTTGCATCGCTGCGAACTGGCTCGCGACACCATACACGTGAGCTGCATGGCCCATGATCCTAATAGACTTAAGACAAAGCTGACGATAATGATCGAAATTGACACCCCGGCTCTCGAAATTCGATAAATTCTCCCGAAGCTCATTAAACATTTTATCAACCGCTTGGAATTTTCCGGCCTTACAGTAGTGATTGATTGCACATCCAGCAGACGCCAGGCTCAACTGACGGAAGTTAGGGTCATCCTCGAAGAGAGCGAGAGCCGCCTGCACCTCGCCGCTGGCCCTTTCCATCGCACAGAACTGCTCGGCGCTCCCATAGAAGTGGACAGCAATCGAAGCGTTCTTTAGACGCTCAAGAACGAACTCGCGGTTGTGCTCAGAGCTGGGCAACACTGTGTTTAGACACTTTCGAGCGCGTTCCATCGAACGAAAGTAGCCCAGACGGCCATAGTAGGCTGTGGCCGCGGTAATGGCCGAGCCGAGGTTTGAACGCGCCCTGTGCTCTGTAAGATCAAGCATCGAGATAACCGAAGGAAACAGATCAACGATTTCATCCATAAGACACGATGTTTTATTTTTCTCGGCGCCTAATACCATCAATGGTAGTGTAAAGGTTAAGGCAAGAGCAGTGTCTTTGTCAATTGGCGCATTGCGCATAATAGCAAGATGCGCTGGGTCGTTGGGGAAATCATTTACCGCCAAAGCAAGGTTGAATGCCGTGCTTCCAGGTTCAAGCCGCCACCCTGCATTGAGGACTTGCGTGGCGACCTGACGAAGGGTGTAATCTGGTCGGGGCGCAAGTGCTTTGAGAACGAAGTACTCGGCGAGCAGATCGGGCTGCAGTGGAGGGATCACCAAGTCACCAGTGACGCGTTCTGGTGCGACCGGACAGCCGACAAGACAACAGGCTTCAGCAACGATTTCTTCGTCCTGCTTTTGCTCGTGAATGAGGTCCAGTATTGCGAGAGCAACGCCTGCTTCGACCCCTCGCGCCATCGTTGCAAGCACAGCGAGGCGCATGGCGGGATCATCTGCAACGACGGCGGGCAGCAAGCGTGCCTTCTTGTGCCAAAAGCGCGACTGTTCGCGTTCCAGCGCCTTACGCAGCAGTTCTTCCTGCGTCTGCGGTGCCTTTTGGCCTTCGGCGAGGTGCGCGGCGAGCAAGTAGGCGTAAAGCGGCCGTCCAGCACCGTCGATTCGGTTGAGCGTGTCACGGATCTCGTTAATCGACGGCACCACGGCGCGGTTTTCTAGGCGCTGACGAATGATCTCGGCGAGGTCCTCGTCGCCGAGGGGAGGGAGTTCCAGCACTCCGTCCTCGAAGCAGGTCGCGTACAGCGCCTCTTCCAGGCCTTGCCGCCCGATGGTGAGCGTGTGCCACCAGGGCGAGAATTCGGCCTGGTCGACGCCGACCGGGTCGTGGTGCTGCTCATCCGCGTCGCCGTGGACATGATGAGCATGGACGTGGTGGACAGGTGAAGCGCTCGCTTTCCGGAAGGGCGTGCGCTCCAGCAGGAGTAGCCGGACGGGATGGTCGAACCGGCGGTGTGTGACCAGGAGAGTGTCGAGGACGCCGCGGACCTCTTCTTCCCAGCGTGAGATGTAGTCGACCACGATGAGTGTCGGTGCGGTCGGCTGCCAGAGGTGCCATTTGTCGAAGCGAGCCAGCTCCTCGCCCGAAAGAAAGCCCACGTCCCAGCTACCCGCTCGCTCCAAGCAAAGCTCTAGGGCGAGGCGCGACTTGCCCTGACCGGCGCCGCCCGCAAGCTGGAACCAGCGGATCTCGCCATCGGCTTCGAGGAAGACCCTGAGAAGCTCCCATTCGGCTTCGCGCCCAAGTACCGGCAACACGCGGTTTGCGTAGTAGAGCGGATTGAGGGGGCTGGGATACTGCCTGGGCAGCGAGAGCGGAGGGGCGCGACCATCATTGATGGCGGAGTGGAGATTTTTAAGGCGCCTCGCAATTCCGCCAAGCATGGCGCCGGCAAGTTCATTGAGTACCGTATTGTTCGAGTAGAGCTCGCTAAAAACAGATCGGAGAAGATTTCGTGTAGGCGTGTCGAGACTGGCTAGAGAGGTTCGCAATTGGCTTCGCTGAAACAGATCGTCTACCAACAAATCGGCAGCGCTTGCTGCAGGATTTACGCGGCTGGCACGAGCGAAAGCTGATGCCACGAGCTCGTAGTCGAGCGGAGCTGCGCGAACTATCTCAATCGCATTGTAGACCACTTCTTCACCCCAAGCGCCCGTTTGCTTGACCGCCAGCTGCTGGGCCGCTCGGTGCAGGCACTCTTCTTTGTCGAGCAACGGTTCTTCGCCGCGCGCAAACCTTGTCGCGATATCGTCGACGAGTCCGGTACCGAAGATAACCGGCTGACCGCCGGCCGTAGTCAAGCCGGTGTTGACTACATGCCACAGGAGTTTAATCAGAACGTTACTGGACATGCCTTATTTGGCCCCAAACAGCTCCATCGGTGGCGATCCTGGCTACCCGGGGGGATCGTGCCCCGTGGCTTGGTGTAAGAGCGCCGGTCCTCGGT
>CAYFTI010000180.1:0-4685 GCA_964346065.1 uncultured Hyphomicrobiaceae bacterium | reverse complement strand
ACGATATGAAGAACCTCAGTGCCTCGCTTGACAATGACGCGCCTTACGTGGTCGCGGATGTCTGCGACCGAACGGTCAACCGCTAATTCAACCACGCGCTCTCTGCGACCTCGCCGTTCCCGCCAATAAGCATACGGATACTCCGAAATGCGAGCGAAAATGGTCTCGTCGCGCGGATGCGGCATGGGCTTGGTGCAACCGCTGTTGATCGGGCACAGCCAAATCGCATCCCGATGCGCTTCAATGAGTGATCTCGTATCGACCTCAAGAACATCGTGCTCGCGATCGCGATAGGCCTTGGCATTGGTCATCTTGTGAAGACGTTCCTCGGAAAGCCAAAAGAAGGCCTTGGCGTTCAGCAGCTCATACCAATCCGCCGGAGAAAGGCGATCGGGCAAAGCCCTACTCAGACCTTCATCGCTCATCGGGAGCTGGTCGCGTACAACAGCCCGAGGTAAACCCTCACTAGTCACTTCAGTGCTCATCGGTCGATGTTGGCGTTCGATTTCTGTCCGTCTTGGCGGCTCAATGGCATAGTGATCCAAGAGCGCGCTGGTGCTGAGCAACCCATATTGCTTGATCGATTGCCAAGAGCCGCGCTCCGCCATGTGGTATAGCGTGGTACAGTCGGCGATAAGTTCTTCAAGTTCCGCTTCAGTCACCACGCTCTCCGGTCAATGACGTTGCGCCAATTGAAGTCCGTTGACAGCAACGAGACGGGCCGGCCGGAGATTCGCTCGATCTCCTCAACGAAACTGATCGTCTCCTGCGAAAGCTGCTCGAAACGAAACGCATCTCTATTCTTTACGGCAAAATAATCAACAAATGTTAAAGCAATGTCTGTCGGGCCATTTAGCTGAACCGAGTCGCGAAACTGCAGCCAGTCAAACTCAGCAATCCGCCTCGGCCTGTCAGTGGTCGTCGTCCGCTCAGTCTTCTCAAGTTCTTCCAGCGGGATACCGCTGCGTCCATGGATTTCAGCCATGTTGACCTCATGCGCCATTGGACCCGATGGCCCGCCAACCCTGATCGGATAAGTGCGGCAGACCATGATGACCTTCCGGATGTTTGATGGCGGGATACCGGCATCAGCAAGACAGCCGGAAACGGTCGTGTCCCTAGTGGTAACATGAGGATAATCGCCGTGGTGAAGGCTCAAGGCCGTGCCCTGCGTACCCTCTAGCAAAATCCGCTGACCCGCCACCATCGCGTCCGCCAAGACCTGGCGCGCGCTCCGCAAGTAAGGTTGGAGAACGTCGCAGTCACGCGCCAGGAACGCTGCTCTTTCTTCCTTGTAGTCCGACCGACCTGTCATTTTGCGCGCGGAAGCGATGCCAACGCCCTGCGCCGTTGAGCTGATGCTGCCGAACCGCTTCGCCTCCTCTTCGCGGTCCGCGTCGGTAATGATCATCGCCCGCGGATCGATCGTGAGCCTCTCGGCATCAATCTTGTGCTCCGCGATCTCCTCAAGGAGCTTCTTCGGGTAGATCACAGCACCCGGACCGAGGAGTAACTTCGCATTCGGAGCGCGCCGCGTGCCAGAAGGTAGGTGATAGTATTTCTCCGGCTTGGGTTCCGCATAAACCAGATGACCGGCATTCGGTCCGCCGACACGCACCAAGAGATCATATTCCGGCGCAATGTGGCCGACGATGTTCCCTTTGCCTTCGCTTCCGAACTGACCGCCGATCAGAACGTCGACCAGCGCATCGTTGGAACGCGGATAAAGATTGAGGAGCGCGGTGGCGCGCACGAGCACGGCTTCCGCGCTGCAACGGTCCGTCGAGACCACGATATCCGCGACCTCAGCGAGCTTCCCAATATCCCGTTCTGTCCGATTGCGCTTCAATTTGTCATAGGAGACCGCTTCGTCGTCTTCTCTGCTGCGTGCTTCGTAGCGCTTGCGCAGCTCCTCATCCGTAGCGGTGAGATGGATATGATGGACTTCAGCGCCGTATGCCCGTCGGATTGCATTGATCTGACCCAAGATCCGGACTGAGTCGACAACGTAGAGGCCCTTCGGCGTCTGGCTCGTCGCGTAGGCGTCGATCGCACGCCGGAGAGCTTCGCCAACCCAAGCGCCGCCGTCCGCGTTGTCGAGCCTCTGTCCCGCTAGTTGCAGGGCTTTGCGCTCGCGCTTGGTCCTCGGGGCTTTCTTCAGAATGAGTTCGCGTGTCTCGATGATCTTCGCGCCGTGCCTGTCCTTGAGCAATCGCACCAAAGCCGACTTGCCGGAACAGATTGGACCGGAAATCAGCACGATACGAAGTTTTGTGTTGCCTGCACCCAATTAGAGCAACTCTAGTTGCACCCGCTTAGGCGGGACGTCGTAGACGGTCACAAACAAACCGGCACGCACCATCACATCGTCAAGCATCTCTTCCACGACTGACCAATTTCCCCCTGCAGATCCCGTACCGATCTTCGGCATATGAATGCTGGCCCCCATAGATGCGGCACGATTGGCAACTTGTTCAAGGCAGTTTCGCAATGCCGTGTATCTTATTCGGGGCAACAGTGATGGGCCGTACCCTTCCTGTCCGATCAGACTTGCGATGGTTAAATCCTCGCTCGCGTTCGTGAAAATCGTGTGCCCCAAGCGATCGCGCTGCGCGATCTTTATGACTTGCTCGGTGAAAGCCTCCTCCGCATCCGGGAAACGCCTTGCAATCTTGCGCGCGATCCCACCGCCCCATTTGACGGCCTTATCGTTGACCAGCTGACAGATGATCTTCTTTCCTCCGTTGCGCGGCTCCAGAACGTTTCCGTGGAGCACGCGTATCGGAAGATGGTCTTCTTGGCCTTGATCAAATCTGACCAGCCCTGCAACTCTGGGGTAAACGCTTCCGGGATAGCCCGTCAGCCCGACGCACTCGATCTGTGTGGGGGTTCCCTTTACCCAGCTTTCAACCGAGCGATCCGTGTGGCCTATGGCGGTGCAGCGACGCACAATGCTCTCATCGGGAATCGCCATCCCCGAAAGACGAAGCTTAGGAGCGGTCGGTGAGCTAACGAAGTAGTCGATCTTGTAGTGCCGCCTACCATTCTCGGACACGTTTGGAGATGAAACGAAGATACCGATAGGTTTTTTCGATATCTTGGCTAGGCGAATGAGAAAGGCTTCAGCCGAGACGTCGTACTCGCGCCGCTGACGCATCAAGTCTTCGATTGGGGGAATGTCCGCTGCGGCAGACAAGCTGCCTATCGGAAGTACAAACTCCGAAGCCGCGAGATTGCACAGCATTTCCAACTGCCAGCTATCCGACGTCTCGTCGCCGCCGCGATTGCGGATCTGCTCCGGCCAGTCGGGAAAGAGAAGGTGCGCGATTTCATGAGCGATCGTGAACCGAACCCGCTCTCGTGGTTGCTGCGGATTGAATTCGATCTTTGGGCCACCATCCGTTGCCACCAGTCTTGCATCGGCGACGCTTGAATTGGCTTCAATCTGAACCTCCAGCATTTCGGCTATGTGCAGGGGATTGAACGGCGGGCCTGCCCAGCCATTCTCGCGTGCCTTCAACACAAGAGCGCGGGTTGCTTTTTCTATCGCAATGAGAGGATCGGTATCCTTGGCGAATGCTCTGACGGAAGTGTTAGTCCATTTGATCGAGGAAATTTCTGGCATCTTCTCTATCAACATGGGTGTCGGTTGCGACGAGGATCGCGTGTTCTCAGCCGCGCAAGCCTAAGAGAGAAGCTTCGCTGACCGGCATCGGTAAATGGAGGCCAATTTTCGCAAAATGGCCAAGTCTTAAAGACATGTAAATTTGCCTGGGCTACTGAAGAGGATTTCGTCATGCGCAGTTCTTCATTAGCTTAGGGATGCTCGTCAAGGTTCCCGGATTGTCGTCCTAACGCGCCCTATGGCCCCGAACGGCGCTTGGACCCCGCCGGGGTGCGGGTTAAACAGGCTGTGCAGCGAGTGTAACCCGCTGACACTGCGGCTCGTTGACTGAGATTCAGGCAGCGGTGGGTTGCGGGTCAAGCTGGCGGTTGGACGGTGCCTCGGCGGGGGCGCTGACCAGGGCCTGCCTCACAGGAAGATCTGTAGTGGTGTGCTCCCTTGCATGCCACGGCTCTGGTGGGGCCTCTTCTCGTTGTATTCGACAATCCGGGCGTCGAGGGCGGTCTGCGTCGCCTCGACCGTCTGGAACCAGGTCCGCCGGCCCTCGACGCGGGAGTGCTCGTCGAGCAGCGTGCGATGGAAGCGCTCGACGATGCCGTCGGCCTGCGGCCGTAGAGCACTGGTGATCTGCCCTCGCGAGCCCGTGGGCTAATTTCCGCCTGCAAGCCGATCTCGCCAATACCCGCCGCTCGACCCTGCGCCCCTTCCTGGCGCATGGCTGACGATGCCGAAGCGATCGAGTTTACCCGTTCCGCCGGCGTGCCCACGCCCGCGCAGTAACGCGCTTTTCGCGCACCGCTGACCTTGCTGGCCGTCCCCACCCTGAATTTCGGCACTCGGGAGAAGCGACGCCGCCTCGTGTGCCGGCGAGCTGACACACTCGTGAGAGTAGAACGTACGCGGAATTTGCTCGCGTAAAACGCTATGGACACGAACCACAGAGCGGGTCACCACGCCGGAAGAAGGTCCTCCTGCGCCCCGCCCAAGCCCTTCATGGCCCGCGGTTTGGGAAAAATGGCGGAGGGAGAGGGATTCGAACCCTCGGTGGGGTTACCCCCAC
>CAYFTI010000179.1:0-4713 GCA_964346065.1 uncultured Hyphomicrobiaceae bacterium | reverse complement strand
CCTTTTCAGACCAAGTTCTCTCTTTGTCCAAAATCACTGTTCAAGTTGGGCCTGACATGTCGTGCCGACGACGCGGGTGAGCGCAATGCGGTCGAAGGCTGTCGATCGATCCCGATGAATGCGCAGTGCGCGTTGTCGATAGCGCCCTACGGCGGCGCTGTGGCGCCGATCACGCCGCCGACGCGCCCCCGCCATCCAGCAGCGCGTCCGTCGGCTCCGGCGCAGGATGGCGCGTCGCCGGCACGACCGTCGGGCTCTCGACGGTCATCAACCGCAGCAACCTCACCTGCTCCTCCGCGAATACCGGCGCATACCGGTCGCGCAAGCCTGTGATCAGCTCGGCGGTCTCGCGATCGGAGAGCTCCCGGAACATGAGGCGGCGAACACGCTCGCTGTGCTTCAAGCTGCTGAGCAAACGATAGAAGCCGAGCGCCCGCAGCGCGTCCGCCACGCGCCGCGCGACGAGACCGAGCCAGACCTGCCGTGGCGCCTGCCGCCTGTTCTCGCCCGTCGCCGTCAGCGCCACCGGCGGGCGCGGCTCGACACCGAGAAAAGCGTACACGTCGCGGAGCAGGGCTTCCGGCCGGGTCTTGATGTCCTCGAAGCGCGCAAAAAAGAATTGCCCACGCCCGAAGGTCGCGAGCCATCGCTCCAGTTGCTCCGACGCCCGATCGCCGGCCTCCATGCGCCGCCTGAATAACTCCATCAGCGCCTCCGGCGTCTCATTCTTGATGCGCCGCAGGTGAAACATCTCCGCAATCTTCTGATCTACGACATCACGAAAAAAATAGATAAACTTCATCTCCGGATCGATTTCATAAAGCCCGTCGAGCGCCGCTGGCTCGCGTAGATAGCCGAGACCGAACTCGCCGACCGCGCGATGCTGTGGCGCGGCAGCCGCAAAATGGCTCAGATACCACTGCCGCGATCGGTCGGGAAAGATGTTAAAATAATTCGTATACTTGATATCCGGAACGAATATTTCTGGATGTTCCATAAAGTTTCGAAACAACCATGTGCTGCCGGTTTTCTGAGGAGCTATGTAGATGAAATTGGGGTTCGTCATGATCACACCTTCCTTGGCAGTCGCGATGCGGCGCGGGCGATGGACGTCACCGGTCGGTGCGGCGCGCCGGCCGGCGACCTCTGACCCTCTCCCGCGGCCACGGGCAGCGCCGACACCCAGCGCGCCCCGATGCCCGTCGCACCGTGGCGACGGTGGCCGACACTCCCGGCCGTGTCCTGACCCTCTTGCTCGCTCCGCCTCGGCGGCAGCCAAGCGAGCATCACCAGCATCCAGAATAACATCGGCAGCACGCTCATGTTGATCGCTCGCGGGATGAGCATTATGTTGAAGAGTGCAAAGCCGGCCAGAAAGCCGAAGACGATGAAATTGCCACGGCGCCCCTCCATGAAGAGGGCGCCGAATATGAAAGAAGCGAGAATCACGTAGCCGACTAGGCCGAGGTCGGCGAGCAAGACGAGATGACCATTATGGATCAGTTCCGTGGTCTGCGCGTCGCGGAGAGCGTTGGCGCGACTGAAGCCGATGCCGGTCCAGGGGTTCTCGGTGATGACATGCAGGGCATAGAGCCAGCCCGCATCACGGCCGGTGAAGCCGGTCGAGAGACCTCGCCGCGGATCGTTGAGCAGGAACACCGATTTGAGGAGCCAATCGATCAGCGGCCCGAAGATCGCACCGTTCAGCGCCAGCCGATCCAGCAATAGAAGAACAGGCATCGCGACGAACATCGCCAGGAACCAAATTAGCGTGAGCCGCTTGATACCCTCGTGTGCCAAGGTCGCAAAGCCGATGATGAGAAGTATATGACCGATAGCACTACGGTTCTGTACGAGAATACAGAGAACGAGGGCGCCGATCCAGAACAGATAGCGCAACGACGAGCGCTTGAAGAAGCTCGCCCCGAAGACGATGGCGACGCAGACTTCGCCCCACCAGTTCGGGTGCAGGTTGGCGGGATCGAAGCGGCGATAGTGCCACTCCGGCATCGCCAACGCTCCGAAGAGTGCCAAAGCGGCCAAGATGACCGCCATCAAGCGGAAGCTGTCGCGGAGGATGTCGGCGCCGCGCGGATGGCCGCTCAAAAGGGCCATCGTCAGCAGGTAGATCGTCAAGGACACCGTCCGGCTCACCGCGGTCCCGAGATGCTCGAACACGTAGAGAGGCAGGTGTAAGACGATCGAGAACCAGAGCGGGGCGGTGCAGAGTACGATGAGTAGGAAGGCGCGGCGCACCTGCGCCTCGCTGGCCGCAAAATGCGCCGCGAGCAGGCTCAATGGCCAGAGAAAAACGGTGACGCTCCCCGCCTGGATATAGACGTCGTTCCTGTCCAGGACGCTCGCGAAGAAGAACACGAGCGTGGGCGTGCACAAGGACACGCCCAGCGCGACCACCGTCGCCCGGCCACTGGACGAGCCGGAAACGGCAGTGCCGGCGAGTTGGCTCGAGATCAATGACGGCTCCCCACAGGCACCCGCGCCGAGATGGCCGGCGGGGGGTCATCGCACGAGGCACCGCCGCGGCGTCGCAACGCGCGGCGGTGCGGCCGGGTCGAAGCGGATGCAGCAGCACGCGTCACGGCAATCGCGAGCCTCATCGGCTAGTTCGCGGGCAGCGCCGCGTCGGAGCCGAGCACGCCGGGAAAGGTGGTTCGGACCCACGCCTCCGCTTCGTTCGCAACTTGATAGCCGAGCACGTCGAGCGGTGCGACCCAAGTGTGCAATCCGAAGAGGACGGCAACGACGATCAGGCACGCGAGCACCAATCCCGCCGCACGATATCCCCAGATCCAGCGCCGCTGCCGCGCCGAGACGATGTTGGGGATCACCGCCAGCGGCGCATCTCCCAGCAGCGCCCGCAGGTCACGGGCACCGCGAATCGACCGGTCGAACAGCTCCGCCAGTATCACCCCCACCGTGCCGCTACCCGTGGCCAGCACCAAGCCGAGCGCAAGGATCAGCTTCTTCTTCGGACTGACCGGTGCGAGTGGCGTCACCGGCGGCCCGACAAGAACGAATTGCTCGCTGATCGCCTGTGCCTCCAGCGATCCACTCAACTCTGCCGATGCCTCTTTTTCAGCCAATATCTGACGATCTTCCAAAAGGGTATCGAGTTGGCGGCGCAGCTGCAGATATTCTTGCTCCATCAGGGGGGCGCGCGACAGCTGTTCTTGGAGTTCGACTCGCTTCGCCACGAGTTCCGTGCGCTGCTCCTCTATTGAGGAGATTTCGGCTTCAACACTGTTCAACTCAGCGCTCAGCTGCACGTAGGTCGGATTGCGCAGCGAACCCACCGCGGCCGATCGGACGCCGGTGCCGTCGGCGACGGCCCGGCGGACGGTGGCCAACTCCCGCTCGAGCCGCCGGACATCCGGGTGTTCCGCCGTGTAGCGTTCGCGCGCCGCCGACAAATCTGCGGTGATCGCCGCCTCTTGCTCGGCCAGTGCCGAACCTCCCGAGCGCGCCCCGACGACCTGCTCGAGCGAGCGGACCTCGCGGCTCAAGCGAACCACGTCGGGGTGCTCGCTGCTGTACCGTGCTCGCGCCGTGGCGAGGTCGGCGCGCAGCAGTTCGAGCTGGCTTTCCGGCGTGACGGCACCGCCCGGCCCGCCTACGGGCCGGCTGTCGAACTCCGGGGTCAATGCCAGCTGCGTCGCCAGGAAGCTCTGCCGCTCGCGCAGCGTGCGCCAGCTACCATTCAGCAGCCGAAGCTCTTGCTCCAGGTTGGACAGCATCTGCCGTTTGGCGGCCGCCTCCTCCGGCAACACTTCGCGATTGATCGTTTGAAACGCCGTCAATTCATCCTCGGCGACGCGGATCTGACGGTCCAGTGCTTCACGCTCAGCAGCAAAGAAATTCGTGGTCTGCTCGACCACGGCGCGACGAGTCTCGAGATTGCCCGCCATGTAGGCGGAAACCAGCTCGTTGGTCACCCGCTGCGCCGTTTGCGGGTTCCCGTCGGCGAAACTGACCTGGAAGGCCAGCGTGGACTCGCCGCTGCGGCCGGTCTCCGGATCGTTGAAATCGGTGAGGATCGTCCGCGTCTCGATGCGTTTGCGCATGCGCTCTGCGATCTGCATCCGCGACAATTCTGCGCGATCCTCGGGATAGAGGTCATACTCCTCGGCAATTCGCGCCAAGTTACCGCTTACAAGTATTCGCCTTGTCAGGACGTCGAGCCGTCGATCTATCTGGTCTGTCACCAGCGATGGCACGAAATTTTCCGGGATATTTTGCTGCTCAATCAATATCGTTGCTTCCGAGCGGAAAATCGGCGGAATAAGAAGTATAAGTGACACCGCGACAGCGCACATCACCGCGGCTGGAAGCAAGAAGAACCACTTCCGGCGCCACAATATCCGCGTAAGATCCTTGGTGTTCAGCGCCAATTCCATCGTCTTACCATTCGTCGGCGAGGATCCGTGCGGCGGCGGGGCGAGCGAGCGTCCGGCTGCACCGTATCGCCATATGATGGTGTGGGCGTCGTCACATCGCGATGCTGGCGACCATAGTTCGATATCCGTTCAGCCGAGTAGTAGAAGGCGAGCGCATGACGACGCCGTGCTCCAGAGCTTCAAAGATCGTCTTGGCGCCTTCACTGATCGTCGTTGGCGCCCGGTAGCCGAAGTGGTGCTCCGCCTTGTGGTTGGTCACGCGATAGTTGCGATGATCGATGGAGCTGTCGTCGACGAC
>CAYFTI010000178.1:0-4783 GCA_964346065.1 uncultured Hyphomicrobiaceae bacterium | reverse complement strand
CGCCGCAGCCGTCTCGCCGGGGATGTGCCCGGCCCTCGTCCTGAACGCCGACTTCCGGCCCCTGAGCTATTACCCGCTTTCGCTCTGGAGCTGGCAGGACACCGTCAAGGCCGTCTTTCTCGACAGGGTGAACATTGTCTCCACCTACGACCGGGTGGTGCGAAGTCCCAGCTTCGAGATGAACCTGCCCAGCGTGGTTTCTCTCAAGCAATATGTCCGCCCCGCCCTCTACCCGGCCTTCACCCGCTTCAACGTTTTCCTCCGCGACAAGTTCTCGTGCCAGTACTGCGGCGCCGAGGACGATCTCACCTTCGACCACCTGATCCCGCGCTCCAAGGGCGGGCTGACCCGGTGGGACAACGTCACGACCGCCTGTGCGCCGTGTAACCTGCGCAAGGGCGGCAAGATGCCCGGAAAGGCGAAGATGTGGCCGTCGCTGATGCCGTATCGGCCCACGGTGCATGAGCTGCACCGCAACGGCCGCGCCTTCCCGCCGAACTACCTGCACGAGAGCTGGCTGGACTACCTGTATTGGGACACCGAGCTGGAGCCGTAGGGCTGACGACTCGTCATTGCGAGCGCAGCGACGCAATCCAGAGCTTGCTCTGCTGCCGCTGGATCGCTTCGGCCCTTGGGGCCTCGCGATGACATCGCATGCGACTGCGCGGATCAGTCGAGCTTGAAGCCCTTGGCGCGGATGAACGCGCCGAAATCCGCACGCTCCGGCAGGTTGTACTGCCGCGCCTTGTCCTCCGACCACGTATACGGCGCCACCTGGCCAAGCTCCTGCGCGCGGCGCTGACGCGCAAAGGGCTGTTCGGCGGCGCGGCGGGCGTCATAAGCCGCGATCGCCTCGCGCTGCACAGAATCGTCGAACTGTCCCTCGTGGATGGTCGCATCGAGCGGCAGCCGCAAGCTGATCTCCGGCTCTCCGGCAGGCCGGCCAACGGCCAGCGCGGCGACAGGGAAGACATGGTCCGGCAGGCCGAGCAGGTCACTCGCCTCTTGCGCGCTGTTGCGGATCGCGCTGATCGGGCAGACGCCGAAACCATACGCCTCCGCCGCCAGTACGAAGGCCGACAGCACGATCCCCGCATCTACACTGGCGTTGAAGAACGCGTCGAGATGGTCGTTGACGAAGGCGCGCCCGCGCATCTCGTGCAGAAGCCGCTGGCGGCGATGGTTCGCGCAGATCACGACGAAAGCCGGCGCCCCGTCCGTCCATCGTTGCTCGGCCACCAGCGCGGCGAGGGCGTCGCGCTGCGCCGGATCGCTCACAAGGATGATGTCGCGCTGCTGAAGGTCGCTCTTCGTCGGGGCGGCCAGCGCCAGCGCGGCGATCATGCGCAATTCCTCCCGGCTGGGCGGCGGATCGCGGAAATCGCGAACCGATCCGCGCGCAGCCAGCGTGCGCCATAGCGCGGGCAGGGCGACCGGCCCGGCGAGCCCATCCGCCATCGGCCCGGCCGCGTCACCAAAGCGGCGCACCAGCGCCGCCTTCAGCGCCGTCATGACCCCCGGCCTGGTCATCGCATCCCCCTTGCGGTTTCCTCTGTTACGGAATTTGATGTTGAACACCGTCCGCAAAAGGCTACCATCAGAGTGATGGACGGGCGAGCGGACGGGGCCATGGGCTAGCAGGATATCTCAGACATGCTTGGAATTTCGACCGACAAAGTCGCCTACGTGATCCTGAAGGCGCGGGAATGGGACGTTAAGACCCAGCCTTGGGAAGATGCCGACCCGAGCGAGTTCACCGATTACGACAACCAGTCCATCCTCGATGATATTGCGAATGCGTCCGAGGATGCCACCCGCGCCGAACTGTCGGAGTTCATTGCCGGGCTGAACGAGGATGAGAAGGCGCGGCTGGTCGCGCTGGTCTGGGTTGGCCGTGGCACTTACGCGGCGGAGGATTTTGAGGAGGCTGTCGGCTTGGCCAAGACCGAGGACACTACACCGACGGAAAGCTATCTGCTTGGCATCCCGCTGCTGCCGGACTTCCTGGAGGAAGGCCTGGCGCGGATGGGCGTGAGTGTGGACGAGGCCGAAAGCGACATCATGTAAAAGCGGCGGGCCACGCCTTTCGGGCTGGACAGGGCGGCCCGGATTTCCTACAACCTTCATCATGCCGCGGGCCGTTCGATGCCCGTTTCGCACAAGGCGCAGAGCGTGACGCTTCCCACACCAGGCGGCTTACCCCTCTCGCTTTCGCCCAGGTAGCTCAGTTGGTAGAGCACGCGACTGAAAATCGCGGTGTCGGTGGTTCGATTCCGCCCCTGGGCACCATAATGGCCAGCCAGGGCAGACAAGTGATCGCCGGAATAGATGCCCCAGAAACTTCCGGACCAGGGGCTGACGCCGCGCCTATTCAACCTCCAGCAGCCCTTCGCTCGGCACCTCGATCCCGTGGCTGGTGAGACGCTCGCGCGCCAGAGCCACGGTGTCCTCGGGAAAGCGACTGGCGTACCTCAAGACAAGATGTTCACCAGTATATTCCGGCATTCCGGCTTCGACTAACAGCTTGAATCCGTTTGTTTCTTCTTTGCCTTTTGTCCATTCGGCCAGGCTTTTGTGAACGCCCTTGTTGGTGATCTTCTGCCGGGTTCGCGAGGCGCGTGTCGGCTTGCCGTTCTTTTCGCTCAGGATCTGTTCATAGGCTGCGAGCGTCTCGTGGAAATCCCGGATCATGGGATCAGCGGGATCATCATTGGCAGCTCCCGCCAATTCGCAAAGTCGTTTGAATACGGCGGTGCGGACATCGGGCAGGTCCCGCTGTATAGCCCTGTGCATGACTGTCCGGCAGTCTTCTGCCGTTTTGAGTTTGCTTACATCATACATTTCCAGAAATCTTTCTGTGTGTTCACCCTAGCCTCTTTTAAATGGGGATTGATGACACTTTCGGTAAGGCTCTACTTGCTCATATTCGGCTGCAAGATACTCGAAAGATGTATGACAGGTGGCCTTCGCACGGGCCACGGATGCGCGCGGGCGACTTCGCCCCGTTGACCGCTTGGACAGACGCGCGCAACCCTCCCATGCGCTGCGCCGGGGTTGACGCGCCCCTCACCCGTCCACATCGTTTCAACCTAACGCGCCGCTGACCCGCGCGCATCGCCGCGCCACCGGCCACCCGCCACCCGCGAAGGACGCCGAATGCTCCAGGCCCCCGCAACCGAGGCCGACAGCGCCCAGCGCCTGCGCGACATCGCGCTGATGTGCTGCACCGTCACCCTGTTCGGCGCGCTGGATACGACCGCGAAATACCTCTCGACAGTCAGCGGCCTCCCGGTCACACAAGTCGTGTGGATGCGCTTCATCATGCATGTGCCGTTCGCCGTGGCGGCCGTCGGGCCGGCGGTGTTTTTCGAGGCCCTGCGCGCCAACCGGCCCGGCTTGCAATGGCTGCGCAGCACGCTGCTGTTCCTGACGACCATGTGCAATTTCGCTGCCCTGCTCTATCTCCAGCTCGACCAGACCGTGACGATCTTCTTCCTCGGCCCGCTGCTGATCGCCGCGCTGGCCGGCCCGCTTCTGGGCGAATGGGTGGGGTGGCGGCGCTTCCTTGCGATCTGCACCGGTTTCATCGGCGTGCTCTTCGTCGTCCGCCCGGGCTTCGGCGGCGTGCACTGGGCGGTCCTGTTCTCGTTCGGCGCGGTCACGACCTACGCGCTCTACAACATCGCGACGCGCTTTCTGGCCCACCATGACACCTGGCGCACGACGCTGGTCTATTCGCCGGTTGCCGGCGTCCTCGGCCTCGCCCCCTTCGGCCTCTACGCCTGGCAGTGGCCGGAGAGCGCCTTCGTATGGCTGCTGCTGCTCTCGCTGGGCTTCTGGGGCGGGTTCGGCCACTGGCTCCTGATCCTCGCGCATCGGAACACCCCCTCTCCCATTCTCGCGCCTTTCGTCTATTTCGGGCTGATCTCGGTGACCGTGCTGCAATACATGGTGTTCGGCGACGTGCCGAGCCCGTGGACGCTCGCGGGCGGGCTGATCATCGTCGGCGCGGGGCTTTACCTGCTCTACCGCGAGCGGCAGGTGAAGCCGCAGCCCGAGTTGATCGCGCCAAAGTGAGGCGGCGCCAGATGCAGATCGTAAGAATCAAGCCGCAGTTCACCGGGATGGCTGCCCAGCGGGAGATGCCCCACAGTGCGGCCCTGCCCACGGATGATCTCGCCGATCCGCAGGTCTGGCTATGGGGCGCGGAGCATCAGGGTCAGCTTGTCGAAAGCGTTGGCCTGGAGCGCGCGGGTCGCGCCGGGCTTCTGCGCTCGCTGGTCTTGGCGCCGGCATGGCGCGGCAACGGTCTCGCGGGGCGGCTTTGCCGGTTTGCGTTGGAGAGTGCGCGGGACGCGCAAATGGAGGCGCTCTATCTCCTGACCGAAAGCGCGGCGGGCTATTTCACCGCGCGCGGGTCCGTTGCGATCGACAGGCTCGAAGCTCCGCCCGAGATCGCGGCGACGCGGCAGTTCTACAGCCTGTGCCCCGGCGATGCCGCCTTCATGCGTAAGCGGCTCTGAAGCTCGTCTCCCCGAAAGCGCGCGGATATCCTCCACGCGATCAAGCGCGAGGAGCCGGTCCGCGAGCGCCTCGGTCTCTTCCCCCAGATAGGGCGCAGCGAGCGCGCGGAACTTCGCGCGGAATTCCTCTTGGCTAGTGCATCGACGCATTCATTCGCTTTACCGAGCAGCGAGTCCGAGGGCGAATGAATGCGTCAAAGATGCGCTAGCAAGATATTGTTTCTAGTGCAGTTTCCGACACAGACACTTGAAGGCGAGCG
>CAYFTI010000177.1:0-4789 GCA_964346065.1 uncultured Hyphomicrobiaceae bacterium | reverse complement strand
GATCAGCTTCGAAGCGGCAGCTCCTCGCAATGGCGGAAACCGGCCCGAAGCGGGCTTAGCACTTCGCCTTGGGCACGGCAGCAATGGACGGGTTACGGTCCAAGAGCGCGCCGACGGCTACGCTTCAAGCTTCGCCCTTTTCGGACGCTCGGGCTGCAGGGGGCATGCTCCGAAGCGGACGTCAACGCCTTGCATCAACAATAGTGCTGGTGCTGGCACCGGTGCCCTAGTTCAGGTTGCACGCGAGAGGGAGACTGGGTTCGCTGCGGCCGCACTCCATTCCCCTATCGAGCAACGCCACATAGTTCGAGCATGCAAAGACCCGTCCCCGCCGCCTACCTGTTGTTTTGCGTACTATTCTCAGGTCGGCGAGTATTTCCAGCACACCTCTGTAGGTCTCTCCATTTTGCTCGATCGGCGATCGAACTATCACGTCCGGGGCCGGATACCGAGACCCTGACGGACCTCTTCATAGACCCGCACGGCCGCACCGGCTTCGATGGTGACGGCAACGCCGTAGCGTATCGACTGATCGAGCGCGCCGCCCTGCTCGCGGCAGAAGACGCGGAGCGCCAGTGTGTTGCCATCGACGAAGGCGACGGCGCGCTCGCCGGCATAGCGGACATGGAACAGTGAGCCGCGCGGCACCGCCTTGTCCGAGGGTTGCCCGGCCACCCGCACAACCCCGAACCTAGCCTCCGGACTGTCCGGGGTGACTTCCAGCTTTGCCCGACGATAAGCCTGATGCCGGATGTTCACCGGCGAGAACCAGGCCAGCGACACCGTCAAGGCACGCGGTTCGCGCACGCGCTCCAGGCTCGGCGGCAGTGGGATACGGTACAGAGCCGCCTGCTCACCGGCCGGAATCTCCCCGTAGCCGATCATTGTGGCGCGGTTTGCGGCGCATTCCATCGCCTCGTGAACCGCCGGCCGGCCGTAGCCTAGCAGGCGGGCGATACCGTCCCGGCGCACGACATAGCTGCCCTGCCCCTGCGGCTGCCACGTCTGATCGAGCAGCTCGCCAATGCTGCCCCATTGCGCGCGATGCACCAGCATCGCCTTGACGATCACCCCATAGAAAGCCGGATCTACCCCTTCCAGAAGATTGCCGTTGTCCGGATCGGAGAGCGCATCGAAGATCCGATGGGCAGCCCGCGTCGCCAGCGCGGTCGCGGCACTGGTTCCCGAGCTGAAACCCTCCCGGGTGAGGTCGCCCCCAGTATCGGGCATGGCGCAACGCAAACCGGAGAGCCGTCCCGGCGGCACCCTCCGCAGGCTGATGCCGCCCGCGGCATTTCCGGCGACCCGGACCAGCTCACGGCCGCCCGGCATGAAGATATCCGGCTTGACGACCTTCCGGTGTCCTAGCCCAAGGGCGGAGGAGATATTGGGGCCGGGTTCGTTCGCAAAGGGTGAGAACACCGCCGCGCCGTTCATCGGCGGCGCCCCGTCCTCGTGCCAGGCGCCGACGGTCACCGCATTCAGCGACTCCGCCGGCGACAGCAGCGTGCGCACGGCCTGCTGCTCTGCCAGCGCGCGAAGGACCGCCGCTTCCCGTTCCGCGGCCGAGGTATTCTCGAAGTCGATCAGTCCGGCGAAATCCCGGACGGCGAGCGGTTCATTGACATTGCCAGCGCTCACCAAAAACAGAATGCGGAACCTGTCCGCAAGATAGTCGAGCAGCCGGCCCCACGGGCTCATCGGCCCGGCGAAGGGACGGTTGCGATCGCCCAGCGACAAGTTGATGATAAAGACTTCCGGAGCCGTCGCTTCCCCCTCGGCGTCGCCGATCTTCATCCGGAGGACCGCCCGGAAGATCAGGTCAAGCAACAACCGGTCGCGCCACGTACGCTCGTCCCCGCCTCCGCCCGGCGCATAGAGTACCGGCCGGAGATAGATCGGCCGCGACAGCGGTTCCTCCCCCAGATTGCGGTCGCCATGGAGGATCAGCGACGCCATTTCCGTTCCGTGCTTGCGCTCCGCGACCACACTCATCGCCTCGAAATCGTCGGGGTCGTCCAGAACCAGACGGCCGGCAAGCAGCGCATGATTCTGCACCGGCATGGCGTCGAACAGAGCGGCCACCGGCGGAAGCTGTTTTTCCGGGCCAGGCGGCGCAGGCAATGCCTCGTCAAGCGGATCGGCTGCGACAGGGAACTCCACCGTCGATTGCGGCCGCACCATCATGACATCGTCGCAGATCGCGAGGCTGACCTCCTTCCGAGCGATCAGCCGCTGCACTTCCGCCGCCGGCAGGTCCACCAGCCGGCCCACATAGCCGATCTCACCGATCTCGGCCCGATCAACAACCACGCCTTCGGCCGCCGCGACCGCTCGTGCGAAACTCGCCTGCGCGGCCGCACGCCGGGCAGCGGCGCCGGCATACCAAAGCTCGACTTCCACGCGCACGATGGCATCCGCCCCCTGCGCGGCCAGTTCTTTTTCGAGATACTGGATCGTTTCATCAGGAATCCGGTCGGCTGGTCCCCAGGCCCGCAGCATATGCAGATGCTTGAAGACCTCAAACCAGGGCGCGAAGCCGCGCGGAGCGGCCTGTTCAGCCTCATAGCGCCGCCAGAGCGACAACAGGTGGCGCAGGGCCTGCGTGTCCGGCATGGCCATGTAAAGGCGACCCGCGATCGGCTTGTCGGCGCGCATACCCGGCTCGCGCCCTTTGCGGGTCTCGATTACCCCGAAATCCTCGTCCGGCTCGAAGATCATCTCCTCATCGGCCAGAAAATCGAGCCCGCCGATGCGGGCGACGGCCTCGCTGAAATCGCCGATCGACCCTGCGACCTCGAACACCAGTGCCCGTTCCGGCGCAATGCCAAGCGGGTCTTCGCGCAGACTCAGCGGGTCGCCGTTTCGGTCGAAGACATCGCGGAGCCGCTGAAAGGTAGGGCCGAGCCGGTCGCGCTGCCTGGCGCGCGACGGCGTCTGTACCTTGCCACCGCCGCCGCCCCCTTTCGGCCGCTTGTCACGACCCGGCTTCGGGACCGGCAGAAGCGGGTATTCGGTCATGCGAGGCATCCTGTCGGGGATTCGGCGAGGTTCGCGCGTCCCACATCTTCATCCGCTCCTCGACAATCTTTCTCAGTGGCGCCTCCCCCATCGCGAGGACATGCCGACGGCGGACATCGAGGCAGAACTCCTCGGCTTCCGCATAGCTGATCGCACCGAGCGCTTTAGCGATGGTGCCGGCGGCACGCCCCAGCGGTTGTTCCATACTGTCCGCAAACCGCTGGAAATAAGCGGTCAGTTCCGCCCGCGTCGGAGCGTTCAGCGACAGCCGAAGCTGGAACCGGCGCCAGACGGCCCGATCCAGCAGTTCGCTGTGGTTGGTTGCCGCCACGGCGATCGTATAGCTGGGTAGATCGTCCATCTGCATCAGCAACGACGTCACGACCCGCTTGATTTCGCCGGTTTCGTGTTCGTCGCCCCGCTCCTTGCCGACAGCATCGAACTCATCGAAGAACAGAACGCAGGGGGTGGTCCGGGCGTAATCGAATACCCGTTTCAGCCGGGCCGCCGTCTCGCCGAGATAACTGCCGATCATTGCTTCGTAGCGGACCACAAAAAACGGCAGCGCCAACGCCTCGGCGATCGCCTCGGCCAGCGAGGTCTTGCCATTGCCCGGCGGCCCGGAGAGCAGCACCCGGTGCCGTGGTTCCAGCGAATGCGCTCGCAGAACCGAGGCGCGCTGTTGCTCCTCGACCAGTTCCGCACAGGCATGCCGGTTCAGATCCGACAGCACCAGATCCTCGATCCGCTTTTCGGGCGTCAGTTCGAGCAGGAACTCCCGCTGCCGGGGCGTGGTGCCACCGAGAACGGCCGGCGCCTTGTGACCGTTGCCATTGCCGTTCACATGCATGGCCTTCGTCAGACGATCCGCCAGCACGTTGTGGTTCTTCGCCTTTTCTTCGGCGATAATGGCTTCGGCCGCAGCGCGCACACTTCGGGAGTCGCCACTCGATCCGGCCTTCACCAGCGAAATGAGCAGATCACTTCTGGCCATCGTCTGCTCCCCGGCCAGGTCCGTTGTGCAGCTTCTCCCGACGCAGCTTTTCAACGACGGCCTCCAGAATCCAGGTGTTGCGCGGCACCCGCACAGTCCTAGCCTTCCGTTCATCGTCGATGTCGCTCACCAGCGCGCGGGGCACCCGCACCGTCAGCGCCGCAACATCCTCCGAGCTATGTTTCGTTCCCTTGGCCATGGACTCGCCTACCATCACAGACGCCATTTTGCCATCAATTAGATAGCGCGTAGCCGTCAGTATGGCATCATACTGATGCAGAATTGAATCAGAACCACCGCCGACCGCTGCGTTTCCAGCGGTTTTGGGCGGCTTAGTCCACTTGCCGTTTAGCTGATAGGCCAGCTTTCTGAGGCCGTGCCCCGGTTGCGCCCCCGGCGGGGCCGGGCTCCACTCGGTCCGTGCAGCGCCGCCCGAGCCACCGGGCCTGCGATACGGGACGTCCGCTTCGGAGTTCACTTAACTCGGAGTTTAATGGCCGGAATGGAGGCAGCTTCGCCCGAAGCCGGGCGGCAGGGCTTGGACCGTAGTAGGCCGACCTCGCCAGTCCCGGCGGAGCCGCCCGCATGCCTCTTCCTGGCGCACTGCGCGCGTGGCTGCGAGAAACGCCGGCCGAACGCAGAAGGCGCCAAGCCCGAGGTGATTGGGGGCGCGGCCGTCTGGTCGACGGCGACGGACCCTCGTCGATGAGGTGGCAGATGCCGCGGGTATGGTCGTCGCGGCGGGCGCGCAAGCGGACCCGCGAGCTCGCTGAC
>CAYFTI010000176.1:0-4853 GCA_964346065.1 uncultured Hyphomicrobiaceae bacterium | reverse complement strand
TACGGATTTCCTGAAAGAGGCGGGCTATCTCCGCAAGGACTGGACTGATCCGCTGAAACAATGACGATACCGCGGCTCTCGACAGCGACGGAAGGGCCTTTCAGCCCTTCCGGTAACGTTCTTCGATCATCACGAGTGGGCACGTTTCCTCGATTCGCGCGCTCACCATCCGGCGCACGTAGTCGTCGGGCGTAATGCCGGGCGTGAGCGGCAGAAGGCACGGGCAAAAGCTCTTGAAGCCGGTCTCCAAGAGGAAGGGCCGCGCGTACTCGACGGCATGCGCCTCAAACCACGGCCAGCGTACGAAGGAACTGCCGAGCCCGATCATGCCCTCGGTCGTGATGCGCATGGGGACGCCGCAGGCCTCGATCTCGAATTCGCCGGACTGGCCCCAGAGAGGGACCTGGCCCGCACGCGCGACGGTCTCGCGCAGCGGCGCCATTCCCGCGCTCTCATCGCCAGCCAGAACGCCGGGATCGAACCCGTTCAGCTTTACGGCGAGCATGTGCGCTTCATGCCGCAAACCCATGACGGCGTCCTCGTCGGCGTCCAGCATCGCCGCGTGGGGTTGCCGCACGAGCAGGTGCGCCGTTTGTAGCGCTCGCGGCTTTCGAGGTGGTCGCCACAGATCAGTCAGCGCGCGCCGTTCCGAATGATACGCGGCAAGGGCGTGAAAAGCTGCACCGGAACGCGCCGGTGCACTAGCAGCCCAGCTATCCGCAATTAGTGGACGCAGCGGCCTTCTCCCGCGTGCTCGCGCGTAGCCTCGGATCACAACGTGAGGTTTTGCAATCCTGCACAAGTTTGATAGCATCGCGAGAAATCGTGACCTTAGCAGAATGGCTATATGTATATCTCGCGCATCCAAATTCAGAATTTCCGGAACTTCGCTCACTTCGAGGTGGCGTTGGCTGGCAACATCGTCTGCGTCGGAGAAAATCGGGTTGGGAAAAGTAATCTGTTGTACGCACTGCGCCTTCTCTTCGATCCGACCCTTCCGGACAGCGCGCGCCAGCTTTCCGTCTCAGACTTCTGGGACGGGTTGGGCATTCCAGCCGCAGAAGCCAAAATCAAAATCAGCGTCGACATTCGTGATTTCGAAAATGACAATGACATTCTTGCGATAATGACAGATTATCGCGTTAACACAGATCCTGCTACTGTGCGCCTAACTTTCGAATACCGGCCCAAAGCTGATCTTGAGAAGCAGCCTTCCTCGGAGGACGACTACGAATTCGTCTGCTACGGGGGAGAAAGCGAGAGAAAACAGTTTGGGCACGAGCTGAGGCGGCGCCTGCCAATGGACCTCCTTGCAGCCCTGCGGGACGCTGAGGGTGACCTTGGAACCTGGCGGAGATCACCGCTTCGCCCCCTGATCGAGGACGCCTTTGGAAACGTAGGGAGAGAAGAGCTCGACACCATCAAGGACGCCATTGAAGCCGCGACGCAGCGCCTGACCGGTTTCGACGAGGTCAAGGAGCTGGAACGCAATCTCGGAGAGCTGTTCGCTTCCATGAGTGGCCCGCAGCAGGATGTGAGGCCGCGCCTCGGCTTCGGGCCCACGGACGTGACACGGCTTTACCGAAACATTCGCCTGCTTATCGATGACGGGCGGCGGAGCATAGGAGATGCCAGCCTTGGCTCCGCCAATATCGTGTTTCTCACGCTGAAGGCGCTGGAACTCAAGCGCCAGATTGATCAGAATCGCCGGGACCATACGTTCTTCGCCATTGAAGAACCGGAGGCGCATCTTCATCCGCACTTGCAGCGCACAGTATACAAACGACTTTTCGAGGATTTCGGCGATACGCACGGTCCCGGACCTCTTTCCATCATTCTTACCACGCATTCGCCGCACATCGCCAGCATTGCGCCATTGCGCTCACTTCTGCTCCTCAAGGACATCGACGTTCTGGGCACGGTCGGCTGTTCCACCGCAGAGATCGCGTTGGCCGACGACGAGGCAGAGGACCTGGCCCGCTATCTCGACGTAACACGCGCGGAGATGCTCTTTGCGCGGGGGATCATTCTCGTCGAGGGCGATGCAGAAAAGTTCCTGCTTCCGGTCTTCGCCGAGGCGCTAGGATACCCGTTAGATTACCATGGCATAACCGTATGCTCGGTCGCAGGAACAAACTTCTCGCCCTATGTGAAATTTCTAACGGCGCTTGGAATTCCGCATGCGGTGATCACGGACTGGGACCCGCGGCCAGGCAAAAAGGCACTCGGATTTAATCGCGTAATCAGACTTGCGCTCTTGGTTGAGGAGGCTGGACGCAGCGCGGCGCCCGGCGCGTTACGCGAAGAACTGCGCAAACTTTTTGAAGCAAACGACGCAGCTCAATTACGCCATCGCGTGGCCGATTATGGCGTTTTCGCAAACGTGCACACACTGGAAATCGATCTTTTTCAAGGCGGGTTTGGATCTTCCATCGCCGAAACTCTTAGAGAGCACACCACAAGCACCACCAAGCTTCAATTGATTAACGAATGGGAGGCCGATCCGGGCGCGCTCGACCCTGGCAGCTACCTTGCGATGATCGACGCCGCCGGGAAGGGCCGGTTTGCCCAGCGTCTTGCGTCGCGTTTAAGCGGTATGCGTCCGCCCGCCTACATTCGCCAAGCTATTGAATACGTCGCAAGTCGTGTCTAGTCGCTCGCTGTACCTCAAAGCCGCCGAGCGGCTTCGGCCTAACCTGGGACAATGGGAAGCTTATCAGTCCGAAGGTCATTGCGTTGTCTTGGCAGGACCCGGAAGCGGAAAAACAAAGACTCTGACAACAAAAATGGCGCGCATGCTTGCTGAAGATGTTCAGGAACCACGAGGCATCGCATGCATTACTTATAACAACGAGTGCGCACGGGAACTTGAAGATCGGCTCGAAAACCTTGGAATTGGACGCAGCAGTCGGATATTTATTGGAACTGTGCATTCTTTTTCTCTTACGCAAATCATTCTTCCTTATTTCGAAGTTGCCGGCCTAGATTTACCCAGCAATTTTTCCATTGCGACAAAGGCCGACCGCGCATTGGCGCTGGAGCGCGCATTCTTTCGCACGATTGAAGGACCGGATGAGCCGAAGAAATGGGATTTAGCGATGAGCAATTATCGGCGATCGATTCTCGATCGCGGAAGCGAGGAGTGGCACGCGACCGACCCGACTCTTGCTTCGCTTGTCGAAGGCTTCGAGGAAGAGCTACGGAAGCTCGGCAAGATCGACTTCGACGACATGCCGCTGCTCGCGGTTAGGGCGATGAGCGCGCATCCTTGGATTCAACGCGCCCTCGTCGCGAAATTCCCGATCCTGGTCGTTGACGAATACCAGGACCTTGGACGCGCCCTGCACCGGATGGTGATGGGGCTGTGTTTCAGCGCAGGCATGCGGCTTCTGGCTGTCGGCGATCCGGACCAGTCGATCTATGGGTTTAATGGCGCCTCGCCGGACCTACTTCGGCGGCTTGCGGAACGACCAGATGTTCAGACTATTCGCTTGCGCCTCAATTACCGCTGCGGGTCCCAGATCGTTGCGGCATCGCGCTATGCTCTTGGCGAGTACCGTGACTACGAAGCTGCTGAAGGGGCGACAGAGGGCCTGATCTACTTTCATGCCACGAATGGGCGGTACGAGCGCCATGCGGCACATCTGTTTTCTGAGCTGCTGCCGGATATTCAGGAACGCATGCCCGACGTGAAACTGGGCGACATCGCGGTGCTCTACCCCGCTGCCTGGATAGGAAACTGCGTGGCCGAGGTCGCTCAGCAGTACGGATTCCCAACGGTTCGGAGCGACGGCAACGCGCTTTATCCTCGTGGCAGCCGCCTGATGCGGTGGCTTGAGCAGTGCGCTGTCTGGTGTTGCGGCGGCTGGCAGACAGGTGAGCCGCGGTTTCGCCGTCTAGTTAACGACGGCACGAACCTCTTCTCCGAATGCTTGGCCAGCGAGGAGCAGCGGCTGTTTTTCGAGCGCGCGCTCGTGGCAGCGCTGTGGCAGCGCCGCGATCGAATGTTGCGGCTGGAGACCTGGCTGAACGAGTTGCTGGAGGAGCTGCTTGAACCGCTTCTCGCGGACTGCCGAACACTGCATGATGATGCTGAAACGTTGCGTGAGTTCCTTGAGCGTTTAACGATGGGAGATTGTCGTGGGATGCTTCTCGGCGAATTTGCCGGGCAAGGCGAAGGTGACGAGTTCATAAAGCTTTCGACGCTGCACAGCTCCAAGGGGCGAGAATTTAGCGTTGTTATCATGTTCGGAATGGATGAGGGCCGAATTCCACTGCGACATGCAAAAAGCCGCGCTCTAATGGAAGCAAGACGACTTTTTTATGTCGGGTTTACGCGCGCGAAGAAAGAGCTTCATATCATGTACTCCGCGGGTTCGACCTCGCGTTTTGTGGCGGAGGTGCAAGCCCGTCTGCAGAATGCCTAGAACCGGCTCCTGCGTAAAAGCCTTAGCGCCGGAAAAAGGGAGCCCTCGCACAATAACTTTGCGGAAGGGCAAGGGAGACGGCCTCTTTTGTTCTATCGCGAGAGCGGAAGTACCAGGATCATAAGCGGACAAATCTGCCCGCAGTCTCCGCGTCAGTTGAAATGGCCGGGGCTGAAGGAAAATGACGAGAAGAGCGGCCCGCCAAAGGCGGGCCGCGGCGTTTTTCGCCGATGAGGCGGGAGTCCTACGCGGCTTCCCTCTCCTCTGCTTTCGCCTTGCCCTGCAGGCTGTGCAAGAAGTCCGCGGCGCGCTGGGCGTGGCTGGCGGCGGTGAAGACCGCGCGGCGGTCATCCTTCAACACTTTGAGCCACCCGGCGATGTAAGGGGCGTGATCCTCGCGGATGAGGGGTTTGAGCTCGAGATCGG
>CAYFTI010000175.1:0-4859 GCA_964346065.1 uncultured Hyphomicrobiaceae bacterium | reverse complement strand
TCCCGGCATGATCGACATGCCGGTGGGCACCAGCCGCCCCGATGGCGAGTTGGCCCTCACCGTGAGCAGCTTTGCCGTGAGCAGCTTTGCCGGGCAGACGCGCAACACGCTGACATTCCAGATGCTGGTACGCCTGTCGGGAAGTTTCCGGTACTCGGTTCTGGATAACGCGACGTCGGGCGGGCAACACCTTGTACGACCGCAGCCTTTCGCTGCATTTCCGCTTTGCCGATGAAACCGCCCGGCGCCCGGCGCTGGCGGTAGGGCTGAACGATTTCCTTGGCACGGGCGTCTATTCGTCGGAATACATCGTGGCCACCAAGACGTTCGGGGATACCGTGCGCGTGACCGGCGGGCTGGGTTGGGGGCGACACGCGTGACCTCCCGGCTGCGCGCGACATGCGTCGAATCCTTCATCGGGCACTCTTATGTCCAATTCCCGGCCGGGTCCTTATCGCGCTTGTGACAGAATGAAAAAGCAATTCTGCGTCGACGGCGATGTTACGCGCCCCGGATCCTATTCCACCCCGGTCTGAATGAAATCGACGCCATCGGCAGAGATCGCCGCCGCGCTCAGGCGATCGGTGGCATAGGCCCCGGTATCCAGCGCAATACGCCCCAGCCGGGCACAGGGCTCATCGACAATGGTATGTCCGTGGATGACCCATTGCGCGTCTGTCCGCGCTACGCGCCGGAACTCGGGATGCCCCCAGAGCAGCACCGCGTCGGGCTGCCCGGTCATCGGCAGGCCGGGATCGGCCCCGGCATGCACGGCCCAGACGTTGCCGCTGCGCCAGGAGAGCGGGCGGGCACGCAGCCAGTCGATCATCACCGCGCCCATTGCCCCGGCCAGCCGGTCACGCAGATCCGCCAGCGCCCCGGTGCCGCCTGTCGCGCCGCGCGGCGGCGCGATGCCGAAGCTCGCCAGCGTCTGCAACCCGCCGTTGCGCAGCCAGCGCGGCCCCGCGGTTGCCGGATCGTCGAGGAAATCCAGCATCATCCGCTCGTGATTGCCCATCAGGGCGGTGACCGGCGGCGTGCCCTCGGGCGAAACCGACATCAAGAGCTCCAGAACCTCACGGCTCCGATCGCCGCGATCAACATAATCTCCCAGAAAGACGACCGGCCAGTTCGGAAAGCGCGCCTCGATCAGCCGGTCGATCTGCAGCAAGAGATCGGCGCGACCGTGGATGTCGCCTATGGCGACAAATGGCTGCTCCGGTGCGATCGGTGCATGGGCCGGGTCCACGTCCAGTGGCATCTGCGGCTCTCCAGCAACCATGATACGTCGAATAAATCGCCTCATGGGAGACACATTCCCAATCTGGTGCTCAGGTGCAAGGTGATGTTTGTGCGCCGCCGCCTTGCTGCCGGAGAGCGCCCCGGCCGTCACCGAAGCGCGTCGACAGGATGAAACCGGAAAGAAGGGTGTTCTCGAGCTTCATGCGGTCTCCAACGACCTGTGAGAGGCGTTTCCGACACTGTCCCGGGTATATCGTCGGCGGGCCATCTCGCGCATCGGCTGTGTCACGAATCTGCCCGTGGAGCCCGACTGGGGCGTGCGCTCCTGTAACCGGCGCAGCGCCGCCGTGCCGCCCATGCCGGTCGGCAGCATGGACAGCATGGGCAACCGGGAAACACGAAGACGGCGGGCAGGGCAGGGGGTTCAAGCGACCCCCGCGCGCAGGCAATCGTGGATGTGTATGAGCCCGCAGAGCCGCCCATCCGCCTCGACCACGAAGAGCGCGCCGATCTTGTGGCGGTTCATCAGCCCGAGCGCCTCCGACAGGAGCATGTCGGGCGTGGCGATGCGCGGGTCGGGAGTGGCCACCTGCCCCGCCGTGCACCCCATCAGCCCGTCGAGATTGCGTCGCAGGTCGCCATCGGTGATCGCCCCTTGCAGGAAACCATCCTCGACCACCGCGGCGATGCCGAAGCCCTTGGCGCTCATCTTGATCAGGGTCTCGCCCATCGGCGTGGCGGGCGCGACCACCGGCAGCGCCGCGCCCACATGCATCACGTCGCGCACCCGCAGGAACTGCGCCCCGAGCTTGCCGCCCGGGTGAAAGACGTGAAAGGCATCCGCTGCAAAGCCGCGCTCCTCCATAAGCGCCACGGCGAGCGCGTCGCCAAGCGCCAGCGCGCAGGTGGTCGAGGTGGTCGGCGCCATGCCGATGGCACAGGCCTCGGGCGCGTCGGGCAGGATCAGCGCCACCTCCGCCTGCCGTGCCAGCGTGCTGCCCGCCACCCGCGTGATCGCGATCATCGGGATGCCGAAGCGGCGGGTATACTGGATGAGATCCGACAATTCGCGCGTCTCGCCGGAATTCGACAGGAGCAGGCACACATCCTCGCCCGTCACCATGCCGAGATCGCCGTGGCTCGCCTCGCCGGGATGCAAAAACAGCGCGGGCGTGCCGGTGGAGGCGAGGGTCGCGGCGATCTTTCGCGCGACATGACCCGATTTGCCCATGCCCGACACGATCACCCGGCCCCGCGCCCCCAGCATCAGCCTGACGGCGCGGGCCGCCCCTTCGGGCGGGCAATCGGCCATCGCATCGAGGGCCCGCGCCTCGGCGCGCAGCACCCGCGCCGCAACGGCACGGATCCTGTCGCGATCCTGGTTGTCCGCGTCAGTCACTGTCCCGTCATCCTTTATCTGTCACATCCCGTCTTTCATCTGTCCGGCCCTGTCGCTCGAGCGCAGCGCGTGATCTGCATTTCATCCGCGCGCAACCGGAAAATAGAAGCCCGTGTTTCAAGATACAGGACGGGCGGCGAAGTTGACAGCTATCAACATGGGGCCGGCTTAAAGTCCGGCGGCCAGTGTGAGGTTGACGCGGAACCGGTCGCGCCTGCGCTGGTAGCGGCGGGTCATTTCCGCGCTGGCATGGCCGAGTTTTGCACCGCCGTTCTCAAGTGCGTGTATGAGTTGTTCTTGCTTTTTGGCAATCCTTGCCATACATCTTACAGAGAGGGAGACGACTATGGGCACCATGAATATTTCATTGCCGGACCCGATGAAGAGCTGGGTCGAAGAACAGGCAAAGACCGGACGCTATGCCAATTCCAGCGACTATGTTCGCGACCTGATCCGGCGTGACCGTGCCCGTCGTGAGGCCGTTGCGGAAATTCAGGCCGCTGTCGACGTAGGCCTTGCCGGCGGGCCGGCGGCCCCGCTTGATCGCGGCACGTTCAAGTCCCGGATGCGCGCCAAATATGCCGAAGAATAGCCGTTGGGTCATTCGATCCACCGCTGAAACCGATTTGTCCGACATCTGGCACCACGGTGCAGACAACTGGGGTATCGAGCAGGCCGATCACTATGCGGATGGTCTTTTTGCGCTCTTCGACCTGCTCGCTGACTTTCCGGAGATGGCCTGGGAACGCAGCGAGTTTAAACCCCCGGTACGCATCCATCCCAGCGGCGTGCACCTGGTGATCTACCGGGCGCAAGGGCAGGGGGTTGAGATTATCCGCATATTGCATGCCCATCAAAACCTCACAGCCTATCTGCTTGACGACTGATCCTCACAATCCCGCAGCCTTGGTCAGAGTCACGCGAAATCGGTCACGGCGGCGCTGGTATCGCCGTGTCATTTCCGCCGAGGCATGGCCGAGTTGTTTCTGGACGTAGCGTTCGTTGACTTCGGCCGAACTGGCGAGCCCGGCGCGCAGGCTATGCCCAGAGAACAGGGCGATCCGGTCCTTTTCCGGCAGCTCGGATCTGACGCCACTTTTCAGAACGGTCGCCTTGATCAGTCGCGCGACGTGCTTGTCGGAGAGGCGGGCCTCGAGCGCGCGTTTGCCGTCCCGCGAGTTGCGCACGAAAACCGGCCCGAAGTCGATCTTTGCGAAGTACAGCCATTGCTCAAGTGCGTGGACAGGACAGGTCTGGTCGCTTGAGCTGCGCCCGATTTCCACCTCTCTCCAGCCCGTCTTTGCGTTGAGCGGCATAAGCGCGCCGCCTTCGAGGATCTCGATCCAGCCGCCGGAGTCCGGTGTATGATCCTTGTGCACGTCAAGGCTCACGATCTCGGAGCGACGGAGACCTCCAGCATAGCCCAGAAGCAAGATCGCCCGGTCTCGAAGCCCGCGGAGATCGTAGGGCAGGGTGGCCACCATGGCCTGGATGTCCTCGGGCAGGATCGCTTCCTTCTGTGACCTGCCCCTTTTTTCAGGGCCACTAGTAAGTCGAGTTTGGTCTCCTTTTTGGTGCCATCATTCGGCGGCGCCCATTACGTCTTGTCGAAGGGGCGCGCAGCGGTGAACTCCTCCGGGGTCTGATACTTCAAGCTGCTACCCCCGCTCGCGGGCCACGCGCTCCAGCATGTCCACGACCCGCTCGCCCGGCAGCGAGAAATCCACCTCGATGGCATTCGCCATTGTTCTTGAACCAATGGCGCACAATGGCTCATCACTCCCGGGTGCAGTCGTCCTTGAGGTTGGCGGTGCGAAACTTGCGGCCATTGGCCAGCGCGTCGCTGGTGAAGTCGAGCGACCAGCGCTGGTTGGAGGCGATCGGGCACCAGGCTCCCTCGCGCCCCTCGCGCGGGATCTTCTTGCGCTTCGTGCGACGCAGCCACAGCCGTTCTTCGCGGTAGATGCGCTCGACCACCTTCACGTTCACCCTGAAGCCCTCGCGGATCAGTTTGGCATGCAACATGCGGTAGCCATACCTCCTGTGTTTGCCTGACAGGGTAATCAGGCGTTCTCTCAATCGCGCGTGGCGGTCTGGCCGGGCCTGATAGGCCAGGCTCGCCCGTAAAATCCCGACCAGCCTGCACGCCCGCCGCTCCGTGAACTGATGTTCCGTCATCAGCTTCCTCACTGCGCCACGGCGGTGCGCGGGCGTCAGG
>CAYFTI010000174.1:0-4876 GCA_964346065.1 uncultured Hyphomicrobiaceae bacterium | reverse complement strand
AAGAGGGATTAGCCATGCCCGGCCTGTTCGACATCCTGCCGTTCATCATGATGCTGGGCGTGGTGATGATGGCTGCTCCGGGCGTGCCCGGCGGCGCGGTGATGGCTGCGGTCGGCCTGCTGGGCTCGATGCTCGGCTTCGGCGAAGTTGCTGTGGCACTGATGATCGCGCTGTACATGGCCCAGGACAGCTTCGGTACCGCCTGCAACGTCACCGGCGACGGCGCCATCGCCATTTTGGTTGACAAGGCCGCGGGTGAAACGGTCCCCGAGGCCGAAATTGCGTAACCCTTTGAGGGCTGAAAGCGGGGCAACGTTGTAAAGTTTCCGCTGCCGGCAGCAAGGACCGGGAAAGGGTATTTGCGAGGGGTGTGTTGAGCGCAGCGAAACGCACCAATTCAGACCGTGGCGACCACCTTTGATAAATCGCCGGGAACCGCAATAGCCATGTGAACCTGGTGTAGTCTTTTCAGACGGAGAGTCGAGCATGAAGGATCCTAAAACTGTCGCGATTACCATCCTGATTGCGCTTGCAAGCGCTTTTTTAGCCAATGGCGCCTTCGCCCAAAAAACCTTCCCGAAACAGCCGTGGGCCAAGGTCATGCTGATCGGTACGCATCATTACAACAATCCCGGGCAGGACGAGTTCAACACCGAGGCCGATGATGTGCTGGCCCCTGACCGGCAGCGAGAGATCGAGGCGATTTCGGCTCGCTTTCAGGAATGGGCGCCCGACATCATCCTGGTGGAATTTCCGTGGAATCGGCAGGAAGATCTGGACGCGCGCTACGCGACGTGGCTGGACGATGACGACCGCGACTGGCGCAACGAGGTCTACCAGCTCGGCGCGCGCACTGCCGCGGCGCTGGGTCACGAGCAGTTGTATGCCGTGGACGTCAGCTACGATATGAGCAGCGAGGAATACAGCGAAGTCGTCGCGAATCCCGACGAACGCCTGAAACGCCTGGGTGCGCAACTGCAAAACTACGGAGAAGAGGTAACTCAAGCATCGCAAGCGCGTCTGGAAAAATCCAGTCTCGGCGCCGTTTTGCACGCGCTGAACACCGAAAGCGAATTGGCCGCCAACAGTGATTTCTACCACCGCTTCCTGATGCGCGGCTGGAAGGACGACAATCAGGGCGGCGCGCACTCGGTCGGCAAGTGGTACACCCGAAACCTGCTCATTTACCAGAACATTCTCCGCGTCGTCGAGGAAAAGCTGGCGCGCGGGGACGAGCCCGATCGGCCGCTGAAGGTGATGGTGATCGCCGGACAAGGGCATATTCCAACACTGACCGATTTCGTCGCCGATTCACCGTACCTTTTCGCCGCAGACACTGCCGAATTCCTGTCGGTTTTCGCCGAGCAGACCCGGAGTCAATGAGATTATCCGAGGTAACGCCGGATATCAGATCTTGTTTCACTCACTTGCGTGAGATGGCCGGCAACCTGGGCAAAATCGAGCACACGGTCGGCTGGTTGCTTGCGCCGGGCGGTGGTTTGCTGTTCAACAGCGGTTTCGAAGGCAATGCGCTGCGTTGACCTGAACTGCCGGCTGTTTCATGTCGGCGTTGCCGCGCTGCTGTGCTTGATGCCGATGGTTGCCGGCGCCGCGACCTGGTTCGTCGCGCCCAACGGCAACGATGGGGCCGGCGATGGCAGTGCGGGTAATCCATTCGCAACAATCACGCGCGCGGTCGACGGCGCCGCCGACGGCGACGAGGTCATCGTCAAGCCCGGCACCTATAACGGTCGGCAGCGTCTGCGGCGTGAATTCGACGTGCCGGTCACGGTACGCGCGGAAGTACCGTACCAGGCGCGTCTGCGCCACGATGGCGGTGCCGCGTTGATCGCGTTTACCGCGCGAAATATCATCATCAAGGGCTTCGACATCGCGCACGCGCCGGGCAACACGACCGGCCTGGTGATTCAGGTGCAGGATCTGCTCGGGCAGGTCAACGGCAGCGCCGGTGGCACCGATGCGGTGGTCTCCGGCATCGTGTTTCGCGACAACATCATCCATTCGAGCACCAACAACGATCTGCTCAAGATCAACAACGGCGCCGAAAACATCCTGGTCGAGGGCAACCTGTTCTTCAATCAGTTTGGCTCCGACGAGCACATCGACATCAACAGCGTCATCGATGTCACGGTCCAGGACAACATCTTCCTCAACACGCCTGAACGCCCCGATACCAGCTCATTCGTCGTGATCAAGGATTCCAACGGCAGCAGCGATACGGTGCTGGGCACGCAGCAGGTCACGGTGCGTCGCAACGTGTTCCTGAACTGGTACGGCTCTTCAGGCCAGAGCTTCGTGCGCCTGGGCGAAGACGGCACTGCCAATTTCGAGGCCATCGATATTCTGGTAGAGAACAACCTAATGCTCGGCAATTCCGGCAATCTGATGCGTACACCCTTCACGGTGCAGGGTTCGCGCGACGTGGTATTTCGCAACAACACCGTCAGCGGCGACATGCCCTCGCGCAGCTTCGCCGGGAGGCTGATCGCCGTTTCGGAAAATCAGCCCAACCAGAATCTTGTCTTCGCCAACAATATCTGGTCCGACCCGACAGGAACGATGGGCTCGGAAGCGTTCGTCGGCGTCGATCTTTTCGACGCGCCCATGGACGACACCATCTCGGCGCTGCTCGACAACAATCTTTACTACAACGGCGGCGATCCGATTCCACAGGATTCCGGCCAGTTCCTGACGTTCGCCGACGATATCAATTCACTGGTCGGCGCTCCGTTACTGGCCGAACCGTCTAGGGAACCCCTGAATAACTCTGCGCGGAGCGCGTTTCAGTCGGAGAAGCCGCAGATCGTGTGGTGCTCTTATCATGACAAGCGGAGTGACAGTAGCCGTAGCTACGGCCGAGTGGCGATTGTCATGACAATCCGCGCGAGATGCGGCTTCTCCGGCGAAACCCATACGGGACGGGCCTCTGCGGGGCCTCCGCCTCGTTTGAGCTCGCTTATTTGGAACAACCAAACCACGCTTACTCAAGCCAAGCCGGAGCCGCCCGCAGAGATTCCGTCGCGCCCGCGCAGAGTTATTCAGAGGTTCCCTAGCGTGGTCGCGCCGGTCTGGAACGGCACTAGCTTTGCCGACGGTTCGGCGACAATCCGCGAAGCTTTCCAGCGCCTGGTCGGCGATTTCGCCGTGCCGGCCGACGGCAGCCCGGCAATCGACGCCGCCGATCCGGCGCAGGCGCCGATAGACGATATTTTCGGCCAGATTCGTGGTGCCTCTCCGGACCTGGGGGCGCTGGAAACCAACCCGGCCGACGACACGATCTTCGCCGACGGCTTCGAATACGCGACAGACCTTCGCAGCGCCTGGCAATGACGAAGCAGGTATGTACCGGTCGATGGCTGCTGGCGGTGGGCTTGTTGTGCCTCGCCGCCTGCGGGTCGAAAAGCCCTGATACCGAGGACTGGCAAATCGGGCCGAACGCCAACGGCGTAGTCGTTGAGGTTCCGCTGCCCGACGAGCTCATGGACGGGCCCCTGCGAGTCCCCACCATGGGGCGGTCGTTGTATTCGATCGAGCAGCAAGTCATGTTTTTTTCCTTCGCTACCGCATCAAGGCAATCCGTATACCGCTATGACATCGCGAAACGACGGGGAGGCTGGGAAAAGCGCCTGCCACAGCCAACCGCGGAACGACGCCCGCTTTTTTACCGCAATGAACTGTTCGGCAGCAGCCGCTTGTTGCGCCAGTTGACGCCGCGACCGGTCGCCCAGCCGTTCGGCTCGGCTATGCTGCGACTGGCGCAAGCGGAGATCGGCTACAGTCGAACCTGGTACAACTTCGGCTTTCCGTTCGGCCAGTCCGGCTGGATGACAGAGCGCTACGGTGATGGCGCCCTCGAGCTTTATCTCGATACCGCGACGGCGCCGGCTATGCGGTTGCTGTCTCAGAGATATCGCGCAGACAATTACCCGTTCATGGCGGGCTGGTCGCCCGACGGTCGATTCGTGATCATTGTTGAGTCGCTGGAAGATGCAGCTTATTATCGCAGCCTGAAAGGCCTGGATCCTATGCTGCGATTTGCGGTGTTCGGGCCGTTTGAGGTGGAGGCCACGCAATCCCGAATTATCGAGGCGCTCACCCGGGCCGATACGACGGAGCGTCAGCGTGAGCTTGATCGACAGCTCCGCGACGGACAGATCAGCCCCGAGCAGCGCTACGGTGTGTTCTATGAAGCATTTGCTGAAACCCTACGATCGTGCTCGACGCTGCTGGCGATTACCGGCCCGATCAAGGCGCTGAAGCTGGATGCGTCACAAACGCTGAAGCTCAGCGATGGCGTCGGTGACGAGGATGGTGTGTACTTCACCTTCGCGCTCCAGACTGCCCGCGGTACAGGCACCCTGCGCGCCGCCGCGTTCTATCCGCAAACGCCGCTGCCGGTGCGCCGGAAACTCGTGGCCCAAATCATTCGTTACGATTTGGAGTTCCTGGGCGAGCGGTATGCCTTGGATGACTGTTACTAATGCAATACTTCTGATTGTATTAGTAAACTGTGTCGTTGGCCTCTTCGGCGTTGACGAAAAAGTTGAGTTCGCTGCCGGGGCTGGGCGTGTCCACGCGATGCCAGCTTTCGCACTGTTGGGACTGGCCGTAAATGGATGCAGCGATCAGCAGCAGCGCGGCGATAGTGAATTGTGGGCCGGCCCGGCTGGTAGTTCCTGGATGAGAGGGGTTTTCAATAATTCTGTCTCGGGATCACGATCACAGCCGTGCTCAGTCGGCGATCGCCCCACGCGCCAGGACTTGCCGCGCGAGCTCTGCCACATGCGCATCGTCTCCGCTGATTTCGCGCAACGCCCGGTCGAGCTTCAGCAGGTATTCGCGGTTGCTGCCGCTG
>CAYFTI010000173.1:0-4903 GCA_964346065.1 uncultured Hyphomicrobiaceae bacterium | reverse complement strand
TAAACGGATGCGTAGAGCCGCACGGACGTTATTAGCAGGAACATACCAAAGGCACGGCGCAGCCACGCCGGCGGCAGCGCGTGCGCGATGCGCGCGCCGAGGGGCGCGAGGCTCGTCGAGACCACCGCGATGATTGCCGCGCCGGGCAACAGCACGTAGCCGAGATACCCCTCAGCGAATGCCGTTTGCGCCCAGCCGCTGATGACGAAGCCGATCGCGCCGGGCACAGATATGACCAGCCCGAGCACCGAGGCGGTCGCGACAGCACGGTGGATCGGCACGTTGAACAGGCTCATGAGCGGCACCCCGACCGTCCCGCCGCCGATGCCCATGACAACCGAGACCACGCCGATAAACAGGCCCAGAGCACTCCGCCCCGCGACGCCCGGCAACTTATCGGCCAGCCGCGCGCCTTCCGGGCGCAGCAGCATGTTGGCCGCCACGAGCACCGCGACAGTGGCGAAAACAGCCGTCAGCACCGCGCCCGCAACAACGGCCGCCACCACCGTGCCCGCGATCACCCCGGCGAACACCGGAAGGCCCAGCCCCGTCAGGATCTGGAGATCTACCGCCCCGCGCTTGTAATGCGCGCGCGCCGAACTGATCGAGGTCGGAATTATGACCGCCAGCGAGGTGCCGACGGCGACATGCATCCGCAAGTCATCGGGCACGCCGATAAACGGCAGCACCTCGAACAGAACCGGCACGATCACGATGCCGCCGCCGACGCCGAGCAGCCCGGCCACCAGCCCGGCAAAAGCACCGCATGCGCCGAGCACGGCGGTGAGCACCGCCAGGTCCTGCCATGCTCCCAAATCCATTCTGTCTACCAGCCGATCGCTTGCGGCAACCAGGTTGCCAGGCGGGGAAACAGGAATAGCAAAGTGAGGCCGACGAGTTGAATGCCAATGAACGGCAGGACGCCGCGATAGATCGCGAGTGTTGTAATCTCGGGCGGCGCAACGCCTTTCAGGAAGAACAGCGCCCAGCCGAACGGCGGCGTCAGGAAGGAGGTCTGCAGGTTCATCGCAACCAGGATCGCGATCCATGCCATGTTGACGTCAGCGGCGACGAAAACCGGCAGGAACATCGGCAAGGCGATGTAGGAAATCTCGATCCACTCAAGGAAGAAGCCAAGAACGAACAGGATCAGCATGAGAAGCAGAAGCTGACCGTCCAGACCGCCCGGCACCGCCGCGAAAAGATCCTGCACAAGCCCCTCCCCGCCAAGGCCGCGGAAGGCGAGAGCGAAGGGCTGCGCGCAGATCAGGATGAAGAAGCACATCGCACTGGTGGCGAGGCTGGAGCGCACCACTTCGGTCATCACTTGCATCGACAACCGCCCGGACGCGGCGGCCAGCAGGATACTGCCGAGCGCGCCCATCGACGCGGCCTCGGTCGGCGCGGCCACGCCGCCGATGATCGAGCCGAGCACGAGCACCACAAGCCCGATCGGCGGGATCACGACGAGCACGACACGCCGGGCCAGCCGCGCGTTGCTGGTCTGCTGGCGCTCCGCCAGCGGAACGGCAGGAACGGAGCCGGGCGCAAGGATGCCCAGCAGGAGCAGATACGCAAAGAATAGCCCGGCCAGCAGCAGCCCCGGAAACAGCGCCGCGGCGAACAGCGTCCCCACCGATTCGCCCATGATGTCGGCCAGCAGGATCAGCACCAGGCTGGGCGGGATAATCTGGCCGAGCGTGCCCGACGCGCATATGACGCCGCAGGCCACCCCGTGGTCGTAGCCGCGCTGGATCAGCGGCCTGAGCGCGATAAGCCCGGCGGTGACGACCGTGGCGCCGACGATGCCCGATGACGCGCCCATCAGAACACCCACCACGACGATCGCCAGCGCCATGCCGCCGCGCAAGCCCCCCATCGCCAGCCCGATAACCTCCAGAAGGTCTTCCGCCAGGCGCGATTTCTCCAGCATCACACCCATGAAGATGAACAGCGGCAGCGCCATCAAGGTGTAATTTGTGACGACCCCGAACATCCGCGCGGGCACGAGATTGAACAGCATCGGGCCAAAGCCGAGATAGCCGAATACGAAGCCGGACACTGCGAGGCTGATCGCCACCGGCACGCCGATGATGATGAGAACGAAAAAGCCGCCGATCATGGCGATGGCGAGCAACTCAGTTTCCATGAGCATCGCCTTCCGGTGTCTTGGCCGCGCCTCCAGCCAACCGCTGCACCGTGCGTGCAACCTGCACCAGCGCCTGGAGCGCCAGAAGCGCGAAGCCCAGCGGGATGAAGGCCTTGAGAACGAAGCGATAAGGCAGCCCGCCGGGGTCGGGCGAGCCTTCATTGAACCTGAAGCTCTGCGTCACGTAGGGCAGGGAGAGCTTGATGATGATCACCGCCACTGCCAGCGTCAGCAGCGCGGACAAGAGTTGCACCGCCGCCTGAGTGCGCGGCCCCATCTGCGAATACACGATATCGACGCGCACCTCCTCGCCGCGATGCAGCGTGTAGGACATGCCGATCAGGGCCGTGACGGCCAGCACATGCCACTCCAACTCCTGCAACGCCACGAGGCCGTAGGAGAACAGGTAGCGCGCCAACACGTCGAAGGCGACCAGCAGGACCAGCCCCAGACTGAGCCAGGCCGTGAGTCGGCCAGCCTGACCGACCAGCTTGTCCGCATGGTCGATCAGGCCGGAGAGCAATCGTTTCATGAAGTGATCCGGGCCGCGCCGGTCAGCTCAGATATTCGTGGTAGGGCTTTTCGCTGATCGCTGCCCAGGCGCGGTGCTTGTCGCGGAAGGCCATGAACGCGTCATGCACCTTCTTGGTCTGCGGGTCTTCCGCTGCCTTGGCTTCCAGCACATCGAAAGTGATCTCGCGCATCTTGGCGACGATCTCGGCGGGCAACACGTCCGCCTTGACGTCGAAATTCGTGACGAGATCGTCGAGCGCATCGGAGTTGTTGGCCTCCGACCACGCATGGCTTTCCAGGTTGCAAGCCGCCGCCGCCGCCTTGACGATCTCCTGAAGGTCGATGGGCAGCGACTCCCAGACCTGCAGGTTGATGAGCAGCTCGGTGACGTTCGACGGCTCGTGCCAGCCGGTGGTGTAATAGTATTTCGCCGCGTTCTGCAGCCCGAGGCGGCGGTCCTGGAACGGCCCGACGAACTCTGCTGCGTCGATCACGCCGCGCTCCAGCGCCGGGAAGATTTCGCCGCCGGGCAGCAGTTTCACATCCACGCCCAGCTCCTTGTAGACCTGACCCGCGAGGCCGGGGATGCGCATCTTGAGGCCGTTGAAATCCTCGATCGAGGTGATCGGCTCGCGGAACCAGCCAGTCATCTGAACGCCGGTGTTACCCATCGGGAAGGCGATCAGGCCGAGCGGCTTGTAAAGCTCGTGCCAGAGTTCCAGACCTCCGCCGTGATATAGCCAGGCGTTGACGCCCTGAAAGTTCAGCCCGAACGGCACGGTTGTGAAATATTGCGCGGCGAACAGCTTGCCCGCCCAGAAATAGGCGTTGGCCGCGTTCATCTCGACCGTGCCGGCCTGGACGGCGTCGAACCCTTCCAAGGCTGGAATCAACTCGCCCGCGGCGAAGTGCTCGATCTTGAGCCGGCCGCCGGACATCGCCTCGACCTTCTTGCAGAAATCGGTCGGGCTGCCCGGGCCGACGGTGTAGAACGGCGCGCCCGGCGGATAGGCGTTGGTCATTTTGAGCGTGAACGTTTCTTGCGCGCGTACGATCGACGGCGCGGCAATCGTGGCCGTGGCCGCAGAGGCCACGCCGGCCGTTTTCAGGAAATCCCGTCGTTTCATCAATATGGCTCCGTTGGCTGTTGTGATGCCTGCTGCTGAGCAACGAGCGTGCCAGAGAGCCAAGCCTCTGATTTGATGGATGGAAACGGAAGACGTCTGGAACCTGCGGCCAGAATGTGCACATTTACTGCTCTTTATGATGCAGATGTATACAATCTTGATGGATTGTTGATCGTATGAAAACACGACGGTTCTCGCCAATGCCGTTTCATGGCATTTTGACATGCGATCAGGCGAATACGCGCGGGGTACGAGGTGCCGGGAAGCCACGAAAAGAAGTCGACACGCGCCGAGGTGGTCTGCCGGCGGTTGGAAGACGAGATCATCTCCGGCGCGCTCGCACCGGGCTCCCGGCTGGAGGAAAACGCGCTCGCCGCGCGCTTCGGCATGTCGCGCACACCGGTTCGCGAGGCGCTGCAACAGCTTGTCGCCAAATCGCTTGCCATTCGCCAGCCCTATCGCGGCGTCGTCGTCGCCGAGGTATCGTGCGAGCGGTTAGATGATCTGTTCGAGGCGATGGCCGAAGTGGAGGCGATGTGCGGGCGTATCGCCGCGCAGCGGATGAGCACCTGGGAGCGGGCCGAGTTGACGCGGATCAACGAACAGCTTTGCGAAGCCGCGAGCGCGCAAGGCCGCGACGCTTACGAGAGGCTCAATGAGCATTTCCACGAGTTGATCTATCACGGCACCCACAACCAAACGGTGGTTGACATGGCGCAATCGCTTCGCCTCGAACTGTCGCCCTACCGGCGGTTTCAGTTCCGCGACGGCGCGCGCATGGCCCGCTCGCACCGGGAGCACCAGGGGATCGTCGATGCGATCGTCCTGCGCGACCCGGCGGCTGCCGAGATGCATCTGCGCAAACATCTCCTGAGCGCGGCGGAGGCATCGCTGGCGACCGTCAGCGAGGTCAGTCAGAGGAGAGCGCAGGTTAAGAATCGCGGCCGCGAAACGGAGAACCAGGAATGCGAGATGAAAGTCGTGGCGCCTCATCGGGACGTGCGTTCTTAGAGCGGGCTTGTTAGTTCGTGTTTAGAAGAAGCGCTATCCGTCCGCTTGGAGGCGGAAGCCGCCGCGCATGCTTAATTAGTACTCCAGCCCTTTTCACGAATGG
>CAYFTI010000172.1:0-4923 GCA_964346065.1 uncultured Hyphomicrobiaceae bacterium | reverse complement strand
CCAGCAGATGCCCGTCATCGCGATCTATTTCACCGCGACGTCGCTGCTGATGCGGCTGGGATTGCGCAGCGCCCATGATTCAACCCAACATTGAAATGCGACGGTGTTCGTGCTCAACACCCAGTTTGCGCGATCCTCTGGACAATTCGAGGACCAGGCAGCGTGGCTTGACTCGCGACTCGCCGCGAGCTCGGCCGACTGGAACATCGTCGCGATGCATCATCCGGTGTTCAGACCGCGACAATGAAAAACAGCGCCTCCGGGTCGTTAACGATCCGGATTGAAGCTGTAATAAAGAAGCGGCACCAGCACCACCGTAAGCAGGGTGGAGACGGCAAGGCCGAAGATCAGCGAGATCGCCAGGCCGTTGAAGATCGGATCGGTCAGGATGAACGCCGCGCCCACCATGGCCGAGATCGCGGTCAGCGCGATCGGCTTGAAGCGGACCGCGCCGGCAACGATGACAGCCTTTTCAAGCGACTCGCCTTCATCGAGCAATTGCCGGATGAACACCACCAGCAGAATCGAATTGCGCACGATGATGCCGGCGAGCGCGATCATGCCGATCATGCTGGTCGCCGTGAATTCCCTTCCCAGCAGCGCGTGGCCGGGCATGATGCCGACCAGCGTCAGCGGAATCGGCGCCATGACGATCAGCGGCATCAGGTAGCCGCGAAACTGCGCGACAAGCAACAGGAAGATCACGAACACGCCCACCGCGTAGGCCATGCCCATGTCGCGGAACGTCTCGTAGGTGATCTGCCATTCACCGTCCCATTTCAGGGCCGGCCGACCGGGCCAGTCGGGCTGGGTGATCCAGGTCTGGTCCGGCGCTTCCGGGTCGTCGGAAAGCTCCGCAGCCATGCGAAACATGCCGTACAGGGGCGAGTCGGTATCGCCCGCCATGTCGGCCGTCACGTAGGTGACCGGCAGCAGGTCCTTGTGGTAGATGACGCCCGGCCACTGCGATTCGACGAATTCGGCCACCTCGGATAGACGCACCTGGCGACCTGTCCGGCTCCGCACGGTCAGCGACAGCAGCGTATCCGGCTGGGCCTGGTGCCCCTCGGACAAAATCAGGCGGATCGGCACCGCGTGCTTGGCCACGGGATCGTGCAGGTAGCTGGCGTTACGCTCGCCCAGCGCGGTCTCCAGGGTTTCGACCACCTGCGCCTGCGACACGCCCAGACTCGCCGCGCGATGGCGATCGACGACAAGCTCCCACTGGCGCGTCGGCGCGGTCACCGTAGAATCGATATCGACCAGCCCCGCGATCCCGCCCATCCGCTCGGCCAGGTCCAGCGCCAGTTGCGCGCGCGATTCGGAATCCACCGCATAGACTTCGGCGACCACCGGTGAGAGCACCGGCGGACCCGGCGGCACCTCGACGATCTTGACCGCGGCGCCGAATTTTCGGCCGATTTCGGTCAGCGGGGCACGCAGGTCCAGCGCGATTGCATGCGACTGCCGCTCGCGATCGTCGGTCAGGTTGATCTGCAGATCGCCCTGATACGGCTGGTCGCGCAGGTAGTACTGACGGATCAGCCCGTTGAAGTTGATCGGCGCGGCGGTCCCGGCATAGGCCTGCCAGTTCTCCACTTCATCAACGCCCTCGAGGTAAGCGGCCATGTCCGTCAGCACCCGCATGGTCTGCTCCATAGGGGTGTCCTCGGGCATGTCGACGACCACCTGGAATTCCGATTTGTCGTCGAACGGCAGCATCTTGAGGATCACGACCTGGAAAACCGGCAGCAACGCCGCGCCCAGAGTCAGGCCGACCACGGCCGCGGCCAGCGCCAGGCGGCGCCCCCGATGTCGGCCCAGGAACGGCGCCAGCACGGCGCGGAATACGGACAGCATTCTGGGATTCGCGCCCCCGGCGGCCTTATCGGTATCATTATTGGTGCCGCCATCTGCCGATGTCCCCTGCCCCAGCGCGTTCGCGTCCGAACTGTTGTTGTCCTCGCCTCGGCGGCCGCGCCGCATCAGGCGCATTGCCAGCCATGGCGCGAGGACGAAAGCCACGAGCTGGGACAACACCATGCCGGCCGAGGCGTTTATCGGGATGGGACTCATGTACGGGCCCATCAGGCCGGTGACGAATGCCATCGGAATCAGTGCGGCCATCACCGTCAGGCTGGCCATGATGGTTGGCGTCCCGACCTCGTCGACCGCCACGGGAATGATCTCGCCGAACGCGCGGGAGGAATTCTGCAAACGCCGGTTGACGTTCTCGACGATCACGATCGCGTCGTCGACCAGGATGCCGATCGCGAAGATCAGCGCAAACAGCGAGACCCGGTTCAACGTAAAGCCCCAGGCCCAGGAAAACACCAGCGTCAGCAGCAGCGTGACCAGTACCGACAGGCCGACGATCATCGCCTGACGCCAACCCATGGCCGCGAGTACAAGCAACACCACCGACAGCGTGGCCATGACCAGATCGGTAATCAGCGAGCGCGCCTTGTCGGCCGCGGTTTCGCCGTAGTTTCGTGTGACCAGTATCTCGATATCGTCGGGAATCACTCGGCCGCGCAAAAGTGCCAGCCGCTGCTGGATAGCCTCGGCCACCACCACTGCATTCTCGCCCGGCTTCTTGGCGATCGCCACGGTCACCGCCCGATGGATACGACCGGCCTCCCCGCTGCCGGCCAGCCCGAAACCCAGCTGCGCGCTCTGGTCGGGCACGGTGCCGCCGCGCGCCACCGAAGCCACATCGCCCAGCCGGATCGCGCTGCCCTGCTGCATACCCACGACCAGTCCGCGCAGCGTTTCGACCGAATCCAGCAAGGTTCCAGGAGCGATTGGCACGGAGACGCCGTCGCGCGTAATGCGGCTTTCCATGGCGCTGGTATTGGCGGCCCGGATCGCATCGGCAAGATCCTCCAGCACCAGGCCGCGGCCGGCCACCCGCGCCGGATCGAAGCGCACGTCCACCCGGTCGGGTGTGCCGCCGACGGTGTAGACATCGCGCGTTCCGGCCACCCGCTTGAGCGCGATTTCCAGCGTATGCGCCAGCCGCGTCAGATCCTCGCCGCTGTGCCGGTCTGCCGCATCGAACAAGGTCAGCGTAACGATCGGGACGTCGTCTATGCCCTGCGGCTTGACCACCGGTTGGCGGGCGCCCAGGTCCTGCGGAAACCAGTCGCGGTTCGAGAACACCTTGTTGTACAGGCGCACCAGCGCTTCCTGCCGCGGCACGCCGACTTCGAACTGTACCGTGATGACGGCCTGGCCATGGCTGGACATCGAGTAGACGTGCTCGACCTCCAGTATTTCATCGAGAATCTGCTCGCCCGGATTGGTAATCAGATTTTCGACTTCACGCGCGCTGGCGCCGGGGAATGCAATGACCACGTCGGCCATGGTCACATCGATCTGCGGTTCTTCTTCCTTCGGCGTAACGATCATGACCAGCACGCCGGCGATCAGTCCCACCAACGCCAGCAAGGGCGTCAGCCGTGAATTCTGGAATACCCCTGCGATTCGCCCCGAGGGGCCCAATGGCTTGCTTTCGCGCGAGTGACCCCGTTCCGAAGGGCTTTGTGACTGACTATCCTCAGTCAACGCGCGTCTCCGCTATCGGTCGCGATTCCACCTTCGGCCCGTTCGAACAACGCGTTGGGCCGGGCCGCGACCGCGTCGTCGCCATCCAGCCCGGCAAGGATTTCCAACCGACCGTTTTCGCGCACCCCCACCCGCACCTGGCGCAAGCGCGGCTTGCCCTGCCCGTCACGCACGAATACCGCGCGCAGTTCGCCGCGCTTCAGCAGGCTTTCGGCGGGAATCCAAAGCGCTTCGCGTTGCCCAGCGGACAGGTCCACGCGCACCAGCATGCCGGGCACGATGCCGTCGGCGCGTTCTTCCAGGTACAGACGAACGCGAACATTGTGGGACTCGGTATCGGCAAACGGAAACACGGTAATGCGAGTCACCGGCAGCCTGCGACCATTATCCGTGAAAACGGTCAGGCGGGAAGGGTTTCGTGCATGTTCGACATACCGCTGCGGCACGCCGACCACGACGCGCAGTTCGTCCAGCGAAAATCCGCTGAGAAGCGGCTGGCCGGGCCGCACCGACTCGCCGATCTCCACGTGGCGCTCTGTGACCACCCCGGTGTAGGGCGCCTCGACGCGGGTGTAGTCGAGCTCCTCGCGGGCTTCGGCAACCGCGGCCTCGGCGCGCGCCAATCGTGCCCGCGCGCCGTCCAGTCGGTTGCGCGCCTCGTCGAAGTCCGAGCGCGACGCCACGTCCCGCTGGTACAGCGACTCGATGCGTTCGAATTGCTGCCGCGCGTCGAGCAGGCTGGCCTCGGCTTCTTCCAGATTGCTCTCGGCCTGACGCAGGCGCGAGCGCTGCTCGGTATCTTCCAGCCGCGCGATCAGCGCGCCTTGCTCGACCCGATCGTCGACGTCGAACGGCAGCGCCATGATGGTACCGGCGGTCTGGGCCGAAACCGTGCTTTCCCGGACCGCCTCCACCGAGCCGTCCAGCCGGACTTTTTCGACCAATGCGGCGCGTTCCACAGCAAGCCAGTCGATATCTTCCGGCTGTGCCGTAGCCGGCGACACGAGCGCCAGTGACAGGAAGAAGGCGAGCACGACAATGTGGTGAGCAGGCATATTTTCTTACTTGCCGGGACCTGACCCGAGATTAGCAGATCATGATGTATATCGCGCTTCGAGCAATATCGCGCGCAGTCTTGGCATTATTAGGATGTGCAAAGAAGCCGACGCCGCTTCGCAACCCTCCAACGTAAAACCGGCCACACACCAGCAAACGCCTGAACCGCCAGCCGCGATTTTCCGTGACTGGGTTTAGCCAAATCTTTCTGTAGAGCCCCGGTTAGCGAAAAACACCGGCCCGATGATGTTACTAATACAATCAGAAGTATTGCCTCATTCAGCTTGTCTCTCGGCGCGT
>CAYFTI010000171.1:0-4964 GCA_964346065.1 uncultured Hyphomicrobiaceae bacterium | reverse complement strand
ATGCGCAGCGGAAATGGGCGCTGGATGAAGGCGTGCGCTCCATGCCGGATCCGGCCGACGCGAGCCCGGACGGTGTCTCGGCGTCGCGCGAGCGCAACGCAGCGGACCGGGAAGCCGCGGTTGGCGGGTAGGCCGATTGAAGTAACATTCGTTTTGGTTTAACGAGTTCAGGTAGCACGGTGTTGCTGCCATAGCGGATAAACCGGCTCCGCGACCGGCGTCTTGCGGAGCATTCAATGGGTTGAGCGCGTTACAAGCGCGAAAGCCCGGGGGCACACAACGATGGACATGAACCAGGCCGCTGGCTGGTGGGCGAATATTTCATGGATCGAATTGAGCTGGCTTGCCGTCGGCTTCATGGCCCAGGCCATGTTTTCCATGCGCTTCCTGATGCAGTGGATCGCCAGCGAGCGCGCGCGACAGAGCGTCATGCCGGAAGTGTTCTGGTATTACAGCTTTGCCGGCGGCCTGATGCTGTTCGTTTACGCGATCTATCGAATGGATCCGGTGTTCATTCTGGGCCAGGGCACGGGGCTGTTCATTTACTCCCGCAACATTTACTTTATCTGGCGCGCCAAGAAGATGGCGCCTCCGCCGGCACAGGACACGGTGTCAACCCCGGGGAAGGTGCCCGCGGAATAGGGGTCAGGTCGGAAACCCCGAAGGATCACGAAGGATGAAAATCATGACGCGAGCAGGGGTCAATTTTGCCATCGCGCTGGGACGGGCATGTGTGGCCCTCGGACTGGGCCTCGTGATGCTTGCCGGCGCGGCGCAGGCACAGGACAGCCTCATCGTCAAACAGAGTCCGCACAGCGTATCCGAAACGCTCGACCGCTTTGCAGCCGCCGCCGAGGAAAAGGGTCTGAACATCTTTGACCGGGTTGACCATGCGGCTGGCGCCGAAGGAGCGGGCCTCGACCTGCGGCCGACCCAGATGATCGTCATCGGTAATCCGAACGTCGGCACGCCGCTCATGCAAGCCGATCAGCGGCTCGCGCTTTCCCTGCCGCTGCGTGTGGCGGCATGGAAAGACGAAAACGACACAGTCTGGATCGGTTACTGGTCACCGGAAGTGCTTGACGTGCGCTACGGCGTTTCAGGGCAAGACAAACGCCTCGGGAACATGGCGGGTGCTCTCGACGGCCTGACCGATGCCGCAGTGGCTGAATAGGGACTCATCGCGCCCGCCTGCAGGATAAGCCGTTGAGCGACCATGGCGACGCCCGCCCCTCCGGCACCCTGGTGGACATGCCCTGGTGGGCGTCAGGAACGAAGATCCCCCGCATCTCTGTTCGAGCGCTGGTCCTCGATGGCGACGATGTCATAGCTATCGAGAACCTCATCGCTCCGGGGATGCTGCACATGCCCGGCGGCGGCATCGAACACGGCGAAACGATGCTGGATGCGCTGGGCCGGGAATTGCACGAGGAATTGAGCGCGGCACCGGCCTCGGCCGAATATCTGCTGGCGATAGAAAATTTGTTCGATACGCCGCCCGGCCTGTATCACTGTGTGGAGCACGTCTTTCTCGTAACGCTGGACAGCGCGCCGCAGGCCGGTGAAGACGGGCTCGCTGTTCACCGTCTGCCTCTTGCTGCTATCGGCACCGCCACGTTCTATCCGACCGAATTCCGCGACCTGCTGACACAGGAGGATTGGCGCGCGCACCGTTTCCTGCGAGCCGGCAAGTTCGCCGGGCAAGATTGACGCGCGGTATTAGCCCACGCTCGGCCTGCGGCCGTGAACCATGTTGAGGAAGCGGCCGCGGTAATCTCCGTCCTCCTTGAAAACCCCTGTAAACCTCGTGGTGATCGTCGACACATCGGTCTTGTGAACCCCGCGTGTCGTCATGCACTGATGAAGGGCATCAACAAGAACAGCGACGCCGCGCGGCTTGAGCGCTTGCTCTATAGCATCGGCGATCTGCGCCGTCATGGTCTCCTGCGTCTGCAGCCGCTTCGAGAAGATCTCAACCACGCGCGCGAGCTTGGATATGCCCACGACCCGATCGCGCGGCAGGTAGGCGACGTGCGCCACGCCGAGGATGGGTGCGATATGGTGCTCGCAGTGGGATTCCAACCTGATGTCGCGCAGCATCACCAGGTCGTCATACCCGTGGACCTCTTCGAAGGTGCGGGAAAGGACTTGGAAGGGATCCTCATGATACCCGGAAAAATGCTCCAGATACGCGTCAACGACGCGACGCGGCGTGTCCTGAAGCCCCTCGCGCGTCGGATTGTCACCCGCCCAGCGAATGAGCGTGCGTACTGCGGCCTCGGCTTCCTCGCGCGATGGTGTGACAGGCAGGTCGGTTTCAGCGCCGGTTTCCCCCGCCCCGTTCGTCCGCTGTGTCGGCTGCGCCGCGCCATTGTACGTGTTCAAGGCTACCTTCATCTCTTTTTGTCCAACGACCTGGTTATCTACGCCGGTAAAGCCGGATCGGTTCGGGGCGCGCGCTGTCCTGCGGCTGCTGCACATCTTGACACGGTAATCCCTGCCTTCCCATTCTTTTGGGAGTGATTACGATCCACGCTGAGCGCGATATAGGATAAATCTTCGTTCGCGTGAAGAGGAGCTGTCTCGCTAGCGTGTGATCCCATGCGGCGGCACACGACGACGACAAACCCTGCAAGCCGGCTTTGTGCGGTGACGTACCATGAATGACCTGGAAGACATCTACGCCGACAAGTTGCTGGCGCTCGCAGCGGCAATCAGCCGGACGGAGCGGCTTGACGATCCGGACGCCACGGCTTCGGCCCATTCGCGATTGTGCGGTTCGACCGTGGCGGTCGATGTTTGCGTCGATGACGGACGCATCACTGATTTCGGGCAGGAGGTGAAGGCCTGCCTGCTCGGGCAGGCATCGGCGTCCGTGGTTGGCCGGGAAATCGTGGGAACCCGCATCGACGAGTTCCGCGACGTTGCTGCGCAGATGCGCGCGATGCTGAAAGCTGGCGGCTCGCCGCCCGGCGGGCGCTGGGCGGACCTGGCGCTGCTGGAACCCGTGCGCGACTATCGGGCGCGGCATCCATCAACATTGCTGGTGTTCGATGCGCTGGAGCAAGCGCTGGACAAGTGTGAAGCCTCACCGACTTGGGACGCGGCCGAAGCGGTCGACAGGTCGTCCGCATGAAGCAACGGTACATGAGGAAAGTCGCCGACAGCCGGGACATAACGCCCCGGCGAGGGTCCGTTTACCCGCATCCTTTCCATGAGCACCTCGACGGCCGTTTGAAGCGAAAGCTCGGCGATCTCGTAGGGATCAGCCAGTTCGGCGTCAATCTTGTAACGCTGGAGCCGGGGGCATGGTCCTCGCAGCGCCACTGGCACGAGAAAGAAGATGAGTTCGTCTACATCATCTCCGGCGAAGCCACGCTCGTGACCGATGACGGTGAACAAATCCTCGCGCCTGGAATGTTCGCGGGGTTCCCGGCGGGCGAAACCAATGCGCATCGCCTGGCGAACAACACGAATACACCGGTCGTCTATCTTGAGGTCGGCACCCGTGTGAATGATGAGCGCGCCGATTATCCGGACGTGGACATGAAGGCGCACAAGGTCGACGGGCAATGGGTCTTCACGCGCAATGACGGAACACCGTACTGAGAAAGCGGAGCCGGTCTGGCCGGCGCGCTTAGCCCGGATGGCGCTGAAGCTGCCCGTTCATTTCTATCGTTACGTTATTTCGCCGCTGATCGGCCCGCGCTGCCGGCATCTGCCGACCTGCTCGCAATACGCGCTGGAGGCCATCGACAAGAATGGCGCGTGGAAGGGCGGCTGGCTGACGCTGTCGCGGCTGGCGCGGTGCCATCCGTGGGGCACTGATGGGTTCGATCCCGTGCCGGACCTGCGCGGCGAGCATCACCCGTTTGCCCCGTGGCGCTACGGTCGATGGACGCGCCGAGCGATCCATCGGGATGAGGCACACAAGTGTCACGGAGTTTTGAATGAAAATGCCGAAGAGTCCTGCCGTGGAAGGGGGCAGCCCGTTGATCCGCGATGAATTTTGCATCACGATTGCCAGTAAGCCGAGGAAAGACGTTCACACCCGGCGTAATCGTGCCGGGCTATAGGAGCCACGATGTTTAACAGGACACTGGGTGCGGTCGCGGCGGCTTTGGTCTGCCTCGCCGCATGGTTTGTCACCCCCGCTTCGGCGGCATCTGCCTCGAATGCGCTAGTGCGCGCAGGCGCCGGCATTGAGAGCGTAGCCGTCGGCGCAGGCGTGGACAAGGTTGGCTATCGCCGCAGATACGGCGGCTATCATCGGTATCGCAGATACAAGCGTCACCGTCGCTATGGGCGGCGCCATTATCGCCGCCGCAATTACCGCCGTAATCGCCGGCATTATCGTCGGTACAACTACAAGCACCGCTGGCTTCATCGCCGCCGGAAGTGGCGCCAGGACAAGTAGCGTTGGGCCCGCCCGGTGCGGTGAGCTCGTACCGGGCGCCCCCTGGCTCTCAACACGAAAATGTGATCGCCTCGATGCGCGGGTTAGCTGTGCCGCGGTCGATCCTGCGCTACTCTTAGCCTCGCCGAGGAAGGTTTTTCATTCCCTTGGGTGCGCGCCGAGGGGAAATGAGGAGCTTTGACATGACTTTCCGATTTGTTGCTCCGACCGTGATATGGGCTGCGCTGGCTCTCGCCTTTTCGTCACTGTCCGTTTTGGCGGCGCCATCGGCTTCGAACGAGCCGCGAGGCGCCATGGCCGCAGGCGCTCCCACGCATGCGCATGTGCACAACGTGTACCATCGCGGGTATCGGCACAGACGTTACTCGCGTCATCGCTATCGGCGATATCCCTATTACCGCAGGTATCACCGCTATCACCGACCTTACTACAGGCGCTACCGCTCCTGGCGCCATCGTCCGTATTACCGCCGCTACCATCACTACCGGCGCTACCGCCACTACTACTGAGAATCGTTCCCGCGTCGGCGCTTCCCCTCGGCCCGCCA
>CAYFTI010000170.1:0-4994 GCA_964346065.1 uncultured Hyphomicrobiaceae bacterium | reverse complement strand
CGCTGTCGATGCGCGCGGTCACGGGCAAGCCGATCAAGCTGATCGGCACGGGCGAGAAGCTCGACGGTCTGGAAAACTTCCACCCCGAGCGGATCGCCGGACGCATCCTCGGCATGGGTGACGTGGTCAGCCTCGTGGAGCGCGCGGCCGAAACAATCGAGGCGGAACAGGCCGACCGCATGGCCGAGCGGATGCGCAAGGGCGCGTTCGACCTCGACGATCTCTCCACGCAGCTTGGCCAGATGCAGAAGCTCGGCGGAATGTCGAGCGTGATGGGCATGCTCCCCGGCATCGGCAAGATGAAGAAGCAGATCGACAGTTCGGGCATGGACGACAGCTTCATCAAGCGCCATCGCGCGATCATCTCGTCCATGACGCGGCATGAGCGGCGCGCGCCGAAGGTGCTTAACGCCTCGCGCAAGAAGCGCATTGCCGCCGGCTCGGGCACCAGCGTGCAGGAGGTCAACAAGCTCCTGAAGATGCACCGGCAGATGGCCGACACCATGAAGAAGCTGGGCAAGAACAAGGGGATGCTCAGCCAGCTCATGGGCGGCGGTGGAATGCCGGATATGCCGCCCGAGGCGATGGCCGAAGCGCAGAAGGCGGCGGAAAGCGGCCAGATGCCGGGCGGCATGGCTAGCGGCCAGGGCATGCCGGGCGGCTTGCCGGGTCTTGGCGGCGCGGGCATGGGCGGCATGTCGGGTGGCCTGCCGGGGCTTGGCGGACCAGCGGGCGCGGGCGGCGCGCGCAATAAAGCGTCGGCCACGAAGAAGCGCCCGAAGCGCAAGCGTTAGTGCGGCTGGAGCGAGGCATGACCGATCCCCACACTTATCGCATGGCCGTGACGCCGCTTCTGGTGGTGCCAGACACGGCAGCGGCGCTGCGCTTTTACGCCGAGGCGTTCGGCGCGGAGGAGCTATTCCGGCTGACCATGCCGGTCGGCGACCAGTTCTACGGCGAGCGGTCCGGGCGCATCCGCGATCCGTTCGGGCATGTCTGGATCGTGTCGACGGTCACCGCGGCCGTTGCACCAACAGAGATGCAGCGCCGGATGGATGCGATGATGGGTGGTTCCGCCGCTTGATGAGGGACGTCGAAAATTCGAGACGCGTGAAAAAGGACAGCGAAACATGGCACTGAAAATGAGACTGGCCCGGGGCGGGGCGAAACGGCGCCCATTTTACCGCATCGTGGTGGCGGACAGCCGCGCCCCGCGTGACGGCAACTTCATCGAGAAGCTGGGCTCCTACAATCCTATGCTGCCGCGCGACCGCGAGGACCGTGTCGTGTTCGACGAGGAGCGGGTCAAATACTGGCTGGAAAAGGGCGTACAGCCGACCGACCGCGTGATGCGCTTTCTCGATGCCGCCGGTTTGGCCAAGCGCCCGGCGCGCAACAACCCGAAGAAGGCCGAACCGGGCCAGAAGGCCAAGGAGCGCGAGCAGGAGCGCCGCGAGAAGGCCGAGGCGGCAAAGGCCGAAGCCGAAGGCGCCGCTGCGGAGTAATCCGCGGGCTAGGCCTCTCCCATGTCCTCAGACGAGCTTGTGCGCATCGGCCGGATCGCAGCCGCCCATGGCATCCGCGGCGAGGTCAAGATCCGCTGCTTCACCGAGGTTCCCGAGGACGTGAGCACATATGGTGCCCTTCGCGACGGCGAGGGGCGCGCCGTCACCCTGTCCGATATCCGGCCGGCGAAGGGGCCGTTTGTGATCGCGCGGGTCAAAAACGTCGCGGATCGCAACGCGGCGGAATCTCTCGTGGGCCGCGACCTTTATGTGCCGCAGGACGCGCTTCCCCCGCCTGAAGACGAAGAATGGTACTATAGCGATCTGGTCGGGCTATCCGCGTTCGACCCCGAGGACCGGTCGCTCGGCACCGTCGTGGCCGTATACGATTTCGGCGCGGGCGACCTGATCGAGATCGCGCCGCCCGCCGGCAAGCCGTTCATGGTGCCGTTTACCGCTGCCTGCGCGCCGGATATAAATGTCGCAGACGGCACAATCACGATCATCCCGCTGCGTGACGCCGACGAGGACTGACGCGCGGCGGCAGCGAAAGGTAAGCCCCATGACCGCCACCCGCACCGAATCCGACTCCTTCGGCCCGCTGGAAATCCCGGAAGGACGTTATTGGGGCGCGCAGACACAGCGCAGCCTGCACAACTTCCAGATCGGGGCTGAGACCATGCCGCCGCCACTTGTCCGCGCGCTCGGGATCGTCAAGAAGGCCGCGGCGCTCACCAACCGTGACCTTGGCGTTCTGGAGACCCGCCTGGCGGATGCGATCGCATCGGCCGCGCAGGAGGTGATTGACGGCAAGCGCAACGACGAATTTCCGCTGGTGGTCTGGCAGACCGGCTCTGGCACGCAGTCCAACATGAACGCCAACGAGGTGATCGCCAACCGCGCGATCGAACTTCTCGGCGGCGACATCGGCTCCAAGGATCCCGTTCATCCGAACGACCATGTCAACCGCTCGCAATCCTCGAACGACACCTTCCCGACCGCCATGCACATCGCCGTGGTGGAGGAGATCCATGGCCGGCTGCTGCCCGCCCTTCATAAGATCGCCGGCTCGCTGCAATGGAAGTCGGAAGCCTGGTGCGACATCATCAAGATCGGCCGGACACACCTTCAGGACGCGACGCCGCTGACCCTCGGCCAGGAGTTTTCCGGCTACGCCGCGCAAATCCGCAACGGAATCGAACGTGTTTGCGATGTGATGCCCCGCCTTTACCCCCTGGCGCAGGGCGGCACGGCGGTCGGAACGGGCCTCAACGCGCCGGCAGACTTCGCCGAAGGCTTTGCCGCGCATGTCGCGGAGATTACCGGCCTGGACTTTGCCACCGCGCCCAACAAGTACGAGGCGCTGGCCGCGCATGATGCCATTGTCGAGGTGTCCGGCGCGCTCAACGTGCTGGCGGCGAGCCTGTTCAAGATCGCCAATGATATCCGCTTGCTCGGCTCCGGCCCGCGCTGCGGGTTCGCCGAGTTGAAGCTGCCGGAGAACGAGCCGGGCTCCTCGATCATGCCCGGCAAGGTCAACCCGACGCAGTGCGAGGCGATGACGATGGTCTGCACGCAGGTGATGGGGAACCACACCGCCGTGACATTCGCTGGCAGCCAGGGGCATTTCGAACTGAACGTCTTCAAGCCGTTGATGGCGTACAATGCGTTGCAGTCCATCCGCCTGCTGGCCGATGCCTGCGTGAGCCTGACGGACAAGTGCATCGAGGGGATCGAGCCGGACCGCGAGCGGATCGCCGAGCTTCTGGACCGCTCGCTGATGCTCGTGACCGCGCTCACCCCGCATATTGGCTATGACAAGGCGACCGAGATCGCCAAGACCGCGCACAAGAACGGCACGACCCTGAAGGAAGAGGCGGTCCGGCTCGGCCACGTGACCGAGGCGCAGTTCGACGAGATCGTCCAGCCCGGCAACATGGTGGGGCCGTCGTCATGACCGCACTCCCGGGCAGAGCGCGGCCACGCAAGCACTCGCTGAAGATCGCGGGCCACCGCACCTCGATCTCGCTGGAGGATGCGTTCTGGGCCGCGTTGCGCGATATCGCGCGCGAGGAACGCCGCCCGCTCGGCGAGATTGTCGCGGAAATCGACGGCGCGCGCGGCGCGTCTGGGCTGTCTAGCGCCATCCGGGTCTACGTGCTTTCCAGGTATAAAGAAAAGGCAACAGAGCAACACGAGCGAAGATAACCGCAAGATTAACAGCGCGTTCAGTGCGCAGTTGGCATGGCAGTGTTAACGTCGCCGTCGGTAGGAGTGGCGGGACCAACCGACAAAACAGGGGAGAGAGCCATGCCCGCAGTATTCAACGACCCTCTTCGACAACGGACGCTTCTGATCGTTCTGCTTGTCATCGGCTGCGTAACTGCCGTGACAACGGCAACAGCCGCGACCCGAACCTTTAACAATCCGACATACAAGGGGAATGCGCTTGACTGGTGCCTCAACTGGGGCGAGGGCTGCGGGAAGCAGGCGGCAAATGCGTATTGCAAGTCCCGCGGCTTTGAAAGGGCGACCCAATTCTCTCAGGCCCCCAATATCGGGGCCAGCCGCCCGACGCGCCTGATCGGAACGGGCGCCGTTTGCGACCAGGACTTCTGCGACGGCTTCCGCCGCATCACCTGCTTCAAGCGCACGACGCAAACATTCACCCGGCCGAAATGGCAGGGGGATCGGCTCGACTGGTGCCTGAACTGGGGCCAGAACTGTGGCAAGCCCGCGGCGGATGCTTATTGCCGGGAGCGCGGCTTTGACACTGCTGTCGACTTCCAGAAGGACTCCAATATCGGCGACAGCGAACCCACGCGCCTCATCACCACGGGTGCAGTCTGTGACGGCGGACACTGTGACGGCTTCCGTTACATCAAGTGCCGAAAGAACTGAGGCAGAGCTGGCGCATTGACGCGTAACGAGGCTCCCGGTGCGTCGGCGCCGGGAGCTTTCTCAATTCTCGCGGACTAAGATGATTTTCACCTTCGATACGTCTTTTTCGACCGGACGGCTGCGCGTTTTCAGTGTGTGCGGCGGATGATGAAATCCGCCGTGGCGGCCAGCATCTCGGCGCGCGCCCCGAACGGCTCCAGTGCACGCACCGCCTCCCGCTCCAGTTCGCACAGCCGCCCCCGCGCCGCCTCCGGCCCAAGCAGCGTCACCAGCGTCGCTTTCCCAGCCGCTTCATCCTTGCCGGCCGCCTTGCCGAGCGTCGCCGCGTCGCCTTCAGCGTCGAGCAGATCGTCGGCAAGCTGGAACGCCTGCCCGATTGTCGCGCCGTAGCGGGTGAGCACCGCCATATCCTCCATGCTCGCGCCGCCGATGATCCCGCCCGCCTCGCAGGCGAATTTCAGCAGCGCGCCGGTCTTCATCGCCTGCAGCCGGGCGATGTCGTCGGCGTCGAGGCTCTGCCCGGGCGCCATCAGATCGAGCATCTGCCCGCCCGCCATGCCGCGCCAGCCCGAAGCCCGCGCCAGCCCG
>CAYFTI010000169.1:0-4998 GCA_964346065.1 uncultured Hyphomicrobiaceae bacterium | reverse complement strand
TCGCGCTTGCGCCCCGCCAGTTGAGGATTGCCCAAATGTGCTTGAACCGCAGCGGCGGCTTGGCGCCGGTCAGCTTGCCCTTGTTCCAGGGTTGGCGATCTGTTCCTGAGGGAAACGCCGAGAGATGGTCAGCCATGGCCAACTCCTGACTTTCTGAGGGAGTGCCCATGATGGTCCCAGCGTATCAGACATGTCCGGTTACAAGGCGAAGCGGCCGGACGCCGTGTCCGGGAGCGAAACCGCCATCTTCGGTGCCCTGGCGAAAGGCTTCCCAAGCTGAAGCCCGCACAAGTCGCAGATGCGGTGAGAGCGGACATGGCTTCATGTGTCAGTCGATTTGGAAAGGGGCATTGGGGCCTGCGAACGCGCAGGTGATCTCGTATCGCTCCGGAAATACATACCTCGCTTTTTTGGCGATATTGGTGCCGGGCGGCATAAACATCTCCGCCCGGCGCATGTCTTTGGTTAAATCGAATATTCCTGAGATTTGAAGCTCAAATGCCGCACGCTGCGTGGCGCGTCTGACAGCTTACGGATATTGGCCCAAGTCTGCTTGTAGTTCGGGATGATGAGTTCGTTAGTACCAGCGTTGGTCACGTTGCCCTGCACGCCCGTCGGATAGCCGAACAGCATAAAGGTTTCGCCGCGCTTGGCTGATGATGTCGGGCGCACCATCGCTTGGGTCGAGCCGGAATCGTTATAGATCTCGACGAGATCGCCTTCCTTGACGCCCACCATGCGCGCATCCTCGGGATGCATCTCGATGAACGGATAGGGCCAGCGGTCCATCACCAGTTCATTGTCGACATCGAGATAGGCCGACTGCCAGACATGGTTGGCCCGCCCATTATTGATGAGGAACGCGAACTTCTCCATCTGCGCGTCCTTCCCGGGCGCCTGGAGGCCACGCCATGGCGCATCCATGAAGCGGGCCTTGCCGTCGTCGGTGCCGAATTTGCCATCGGTATAGAGGCGCGGGCTGCCGATGATCTTGCCGTCCTCGTAGCCGACCGCCGGCTCCTGGAAGCCGTTTGTCCCCATGGCGCGCAGACGATCATAGGTGACGTACTGACCGCCATTCGCGTTCTGGTGGTAGCCGTCCATGAAGACGTCTTCTTCGGTCTCCCAGTCAAAGCCCTGGAACTGATCCGCGTAGGCGTCCTCGCCCTTTGCGCGCAGAATGCGCTCCATGTGGTTGGCAATGCGGGCGGCAATGAGCCCGTCGCCCATCGCCTGGCCCGGCGGGTCCATGTATTTCTCGGTGAGCCGCATCCGCCGCTCGCCGTTCATCGAGGTGAGGTTGATTTCGCCCGAGGTGGCGGCGGGGAGCACGACATGGGCCGCCTCGCCGATCTTGGTCGGGACGATATCGACATCAACCGTGAACAGACCGCCCTCGCGAATTGCGGCCATCACCGCATTCACTTGCGCCTCGCGGTCGCCGGCCGGGACGCTGTTGAGCGCGTCCTTCACCATGTCGGTCCGCTTCTTGTATTCCCGCTTGAATTCCTGGGCATTGAGCGTGGTCTTGTAGTTGTCGCACCCCCAGATGTGGTGAACGCCGCCCTGGCCGGAGATGACAAGCTGGTCAACATAAGCCGACGGGCGCCCCACATGCGCGGCCGATGGCCGGACATAGCCTTCCTGGTGACCGCCCAGGCGCACGCAACCGCCCCCCATGCGCCCGATATTGCCGGTCGCGAGCGCAAGATTCACATAGGCGCCGTTGGTGCGGTAGTTGTCGTTGCCCCAGATCAAGCCCTTCTCGTAGGCGAACATCGTGCGCCGGCGCGCGCCGCCCTCTTTGGGCTGGGCGACCCACTCTGCGGCCTTGCGAATGTCCTCGGCAGGCACGCCGCAGATCTCCGCGGCATCTTCCAGCGACAGGCGGTTGGCCTCGACCGCCGCCTCGAAGCTGGTCATGTGGCCTGGCTTGGCATCGGAGATCCCGTGTTCGGGCATCCGCGCGGGACGCTCCGGCGCATCGCGCAGGGTGGACGCTTCGATGAAGTCGCGATCGACCCAGCCCTGATCGGCGATGTAGGTGAACATGGCGTTCAGGAGCGCCAGATCCGTGCCGGAGTTGATAGGCAGATGCAGGACGTTGTCCTTACCCGCTTCGACTTCGCAGGCATTCACCGTCACCGTGCGGCGCGGATCGACGATGATGATCCGGCCCCGCGCATGCGGCTCATCGGGCAGCATCTCCTGCTTTTTGCCCATCGAAGTGCCGCGGAGGTTCGGGACCCAGTGATTGAGGAAGTAGTTGGTCTGCGTCTCCAGCGAATTCGCCCCGACCACCATGATGGTGTCGGCCAGCTGGGCATCCTCGTAAGCGTTGTTCAACTCGGCAATGCCCATGTCCCGCGTGGCATGAACCTCGGAGTTGTAGGCAGGACGGTTGTGGATGCGGATGTTCTTCACCTTCATGGCGCCGAAATACAGTTTGCCTGTGCCCCAGGTGAACTCGTAGCCGCCGCCGGCACCGCCATGGTCCGATGCCGAAACGATCAGCCCGTCTTCGCCCTGCTCTTCGATGACTGCAGCGGTCACGCGCGCGACAAGATCAAGCGCGTCGTCCCAGCTGGTCGGCTGCATCTGGCCGTAGCGCCAGACGAGCGGATCGGTCAGGCGCTGCTGCTGGGTCTGGCGTGCCGAGGAATAGCTCATCTCGGCCATGCGGGCGCCGCGGATCGAGGCCAGCCCGGAATTGACCGAGCAATTCGCGTCCGGCTTGATGACCATATGAACGTCGCGGCCATCCTGCTTGACGATGTTGTACATCGACGGCGAATACCAGGCTTCGGTTTCCGCGCCCTGCTGCTGTGTCAGGTCGACCCCGAATGCGTTATTTTCTGGTTCCGGGCCGCCCTGCTGGTTCACGGGCCAAGTGTATGCGTGATAGCCGCAGCCCACGATGCAGTAATGGCAGACGACATTTTTCTTCGTGGCATTCGCGGGAATGATCGGCAAGCGATCCGTGTTGCGTTTGTAGGCCATGTCCGATCCTCCCTTATGAAAGCACGTTATTCAGGCGGCCGTAGAGCAGTTCATCCAGCCCTTCGGCGTAGATGTCGCCCTGGTCGTCCACCCGGAGCGCGTACTGCGGGAGGTTCTGCGTGGCCTGGCCCCAGATCTGAAGCCCGCCATGCTCCAGGTCGAAGCGGGAATAGTGCCCGGGGCAGTTCATGGTACGATCTTCCGCGTTGTAGGCCATCGGGTAGCCCTTGTGCGGACAGATCGTCGAAAAGCCGACGATATCGCCATCCGGGCCGACACCGCCCTCCACGGCCTCTCCGAGCTTGAGGAGCACGCCGGGCGCGCCTTCGTCCGGATAGGTCACATTCAACGGCTCATTGACCGAAAGATCGTTGATATTGGCCAGCCTATTGGAGGGATATGTAACGCGCGCAAGCTGCGGCGCGGCCTTGCTTTCTTGCGGAAACGCACCTGCTGTCGCCAGTCCGGCAGCGGCAAATCCAGAGCCGCGCAGGAACTGACGACGCCCGACATCAACGAGCGTCCGGCATCGTTTCATGATGTTCCTCCCCAGAATTTTATTGATGCGTGAACGTGGTTCACGCCAATCATTGAACCGGTCACAAGACGGTTACATAGTTCAAGCATCCTTGCAATATGGAATCCATGGAAAATCAAAACGCTGTCGCAATGCTCGCCGCACTTGCTAATGAGAAACGGCTGGCAGTTTTTCGGGTTCTCATGGAGCACGCGCCGAACGGGCTCACCTCCGGAGAGATAGCAAGAGCCGTCGGGATTGGCGCCACGGCGACCTCATTCCATCTGAAAGAGATGCGAAGCGCGGGGCTGGTGCAGCGAACGCGCCAGGGGCGCCACATTAGTTACGCCGTCCTGGTGGACGCGGTGAGAGGCTTGCTGACGTTTCTCACGGAGGAGTGTTGCGCCGGCCATCCTGAGCTTTGCGGCGCTGCTTTCGCCAACAGCGAGGCATTTTGCGCGCCGGCAGACAGAGACGACCCCGACGCTGCCTGAACGCGGAGTCTGACGCACCTGTCAGCAACGGCCCGGAAACACCTTGAAGGCCGCTTCGAGGCGCACTCAGACGTTGGAGGGCGATTTCTTTTCGGATGCGAAGACGCCTTGCGCCCTTGAAGATGCGTCAAAGAGGCAAGTCCGCATTTGGCGGATGGGCGGACGCCGCACCATGACGGCATGATCACAATTGATCCCCTAACGCAGGGCCCCGGCGAGGCAGGTGCCGCTCCGCCTTCGCGATGGCCTTCTTGGCCTTCGGGTATGACCCGCATCGCAGAGTCACCATCTAGGCAGCAGGCTCGATATAGATGGTTTGTTCATGCACACCGCGCGCAAGATAAGTGCCGTTATCGTTGCGGAAGCGCCGCTCATGCCACGATAACTTCAGTCTTTAGTCCGCGATGTGATGGAACAGATTCAACGGTCAGCCGGTGTTCGATGCAGGATCGTGGCAGCGCAAAAGCAACCCAGCGCGGATTGCGTTAAGCAATCCTATGTCGAACATGTGCGACATGTACCGCGCCTTCGGGCCACCGCGTTCCCTGCGCTTGGCCGGGATAGTAGCTAATATATATTTGTTTGACAATAATGCCGCTTGCCTGTTGGAATGTGCATAAAGAGCAAAATAAGATCCTGGGGAGGCTCTATGTTCAAAGCACTTATTTTATCGAAAAATGAAAGTGGCGTGGAATCGTCAGTAAGAACGCTTGATGAGGGCGAACTGCCGGACGGCGAAGTTGTGGTCGACGTGAAATACTCCACGATAAATTACAAGGACGGTTTGGTCCTCAACGGCCTTGGCAATCTGGTCAAAAACTATCCGCACGTGCCGGGCATCGATCTGGCGGGAACCGTAACGTCAAGCGATGATCCACGCTATCAACCCGGCGCACCGGTTGTGCTCACGGGATGGCATGTCGGCGAGCGCCACTGGGGAGGCTATTCGGAACGCGCGCGGGTCAAGGGTGACTGGCTGGTGCCCTT
>CAYFTI010000168.1:0-5023 GCA_964346065.1 uncultured Hyphomicrobiaceae bacterium | reverse complement strand
GTCACGGCAAGCGCTCATCGTTTTATTCCGACTACACCTTCGGCGTCTGGCGCGACAGCGAGTTGCTGCCGGTGGGCAAAGCCTATTTCGGCTTTACCGACGAGGAGTTGAAGGAACTGGACAAGTGGGTTCGCAACCACACCGTCGGACGCTTCGGGCCGGTGCGCGAGGTGGAGAAAGCGCTGGTTTTCGAGGTCGCATTCGACTCCATCCACCCGTCCACCCGCCATAAATGCGGCCTCGCCATGCGCTTTCCCAGGATCAATCGTATCCGTTGGGACAAGCCCGCGGGCGAAGCCGATCATCTGGACACGCTGGCCGCGCTCGTCCGCTGAGAAATCGCGCAAAAACGTGCGACGGACGTTGACACTGACAGGCCCCTCGCTCATATTCCGGTCATCGCTGATGGATGGCGCAGCGGCTTTCAGAGCCTCATCCCGGTGTTCTTCACGAATTCTGTCTTCTCCGAGTTGCGCGCGGTGAGGACGTTTGCCTCAGCCGGGCTTGCGTTCATGATGACGTTTCGCCACTGCTTGTCGCATCGGAAAAAGGTACTGTTCTATTGACGACATTTGAGCACCTTGGGCTTTCCAAGGCTCTCGCCGACGTGCTGGCTGGTTTGGATTACAGCCAGCCCACTCCCATCCAACAACAAGCTATTCCGCCGCTGTTGCGCGGTAACGATATTCTTGCGCTGGCACAGACCGGCACCGGCAAGACTGCCGCGTTCACGCTGCCGATCCTCGAGCGGCTGAGCCACGACAGGCGCCCGCCGCTGCCCGGCCAGCCCAAAGCCCTCATCCTTGCGCCCACGCGCGAACTCGCCCAGCAGATCGCCGAGAGCCTGCGCAGCTATGGCCGCAAGCTCAAAATACGCCATGGCATCGTGGTCGGCGGCGTTGCGGCACGTCCGCAGATCCGGGCGCTGCGCGATGGCGTGGACGTTCTGGTCGCAACCACCGGACGGTTGCTCGATCATATCAACGAAGGCCACGTACGGCTGAACAACACCGGCATTCTCGTGCTCGACGAGGCCGACCGGATGTTCGACATGGGCTTCATCCGTGATGTCCGGAAGATCGCTGCAATGATGCCGCAAGCGCGTCAGACCGCGCTTGTCTCCGCTACCATGCCAGTCGAGCTTGCGAAGCTCTCTCGCGAAATTCTCAACGAGCCGGTTCGTGTGGAGATCGCGGCGAAAACGATGACGGTCGACAAGGTTCAGCAGAACGTCATGTTCGTTGAACAGGCCGGCAAGCTGGGGGCGCTGAAGACCCTGTTGAGTGATGCGGGTTGCGAACGCGCGATCGTGTTCACGCGCACCAAGCGTGGCGCCGACCGGGTCGCGCGGCAACTGAGCAAGGGCCACACCACGGCCGAGGCAATCCACGGCGACAAGTCGCAATCCGCCCGCCAGCGTGCCCTCGCGCGCTTCAGCGGGGGCAAGGCGCAGGTTCTCGTCGCGACCGATGTCGCCGCGCGCGGCATCGATATCGACAACGTGACCCACGTCATCAACTTCGACCTGCCGGGTGAGCCTGAAAGCTATGTACATCGAATCGGGCGCACAGCGCGTGCAGGCCTGAGCGGCACGGCGATCTCGCTGTGCACGCCGGCCGATCGGGGCAGCTTGAGAGCCATCGAGAAGCTGACACGCCGGGCGATGGATGTCATTGGCGCGCAAGCCGACCATGACGAGGCGCCCTTGGCAGCCAAGGAGCCGGCCGTGAGCCGATCCGCATCCGGCAAGCAGCCGGAGCATCAGCGCCCGCGCCGGCGACGCAATCGGCGTACCACCCCATCCCGAGACGCAGCGTAACGACGGCCCGACACGATGACGACATGGCCGGCGCGACGCGCGTTTACCCCACCCAAATTCCACTTAACTGGCAAAAGGAGATCTTGATATGCCAAGCGGAACCGTAAAATTCTTCAACACGCAGAAAGGCTATGGTTTTATCCAGCCTGACGACGGCGGCAAGGATGTGTTCGTTCACATCAGCGCCGTTGAACGCTCGGGTATTCCGAACCCAGATGAAGGCCAAAAAGTGAGCTACGAACTGGAACAGGACCGCCAGGGCCGCACCGCTGCGACGAATCTGCGCGTCGAGTAAGACGCCAGGACGGGCCGGCGGTCGCGGGCAACCCCCGTGATTGCCGGCCCGCCTCTCGTGCGTCAGGGCGTGAATCGGCGTAGCGGTCCGCCATGATCAGGAGTGCCGATGGCAAAGGAAGAAGTACTCGAATTCGAAGGTGTTGTGAACGACGTGCTGCCCGACGGGCGCTTTCGCGTGCAGCTCGATAACGGGCATGAGATCATCGCCTACACAGCCGGTCGCATGAAGCGCAACCGGATTCGCACGATTGCCGGAGATCGGGTCACCGTGGAAATGACGCCCTACGACCTCGACAAGGGGCGCATAACCTTCCGCCACAAGACCGATACCGGCCCAAGGCCGACAGGCGGCGGTCGCCGCCCCCCCACGCGCCGGCGTTAACCGGGCCGCGTCGCTCGGACTTGCGGGCAGAAACACGTGGTCGCGGTCGCCGCTCTATAGTATTCTTTCGCCATGACCTGTCCCGAATATGGCCTTGGCGAGCGCATCGCTGACGGGATCATTCACGTGCTTGGTGTGGCGGGCAGCCTGGTCGCCGTCGCCATGCTGATCGCGCTCGCAATTTCAACGCTCCCCTTCGAGGCTACGGCGAGCCTGGCCGTTTATGGACTGGCAATGATCGCCATGTTCGGCTTTTCCGCCGCCTATCACCTGATCCCCGTGCCCGACTGGAAACTGTTCCTGCGCAAGCTCGACCAGGCCGCCATTTTCATCAAGATTGCCGGGACTTATACGCCCTTCGCGCTGGTGAAGATGGGCGGCTTCGCCGGTTATACCCTGTTCAGTGTGGTCTGGGCCGTGGCGCTGTCAGGGGCGGCGGCCAAGCTGTTTATCCAGCCCAAGCGCGACTGGTTCTCGGTCCCGCTCTACCTGGCGCTGGGCTGGGCCGGGCTGGCGGCGATCCAGCCGCTTGTCATGTCGGTGCCGACCGAGTCGCTGGTCCTGCTGGGCGTCGGCGGCGGCATTTACACGGTCGGCGTGCTCTTCCACGTCTGGGAGAGCCTGCCATACCAGAACGCCATCTGGCATCTGTTCGTGCTGGCCGGGACCGCCTGCCACTTCGCGGCCGTGACCTTCGCGGTTTTCCACTAACTCACCCGGCTGCCGCGCTGAGTTCGCCCGCGCGCCGCGCCGCCTCCCGCAAGTCTTTGACGAAGAGCGCGAACGCGGTTTTCTTCGCCTCCTCATCGGCCAGGCGCAACACGTAAGACGGATGCACCGTGACGCGGCCGACCGCGCCGTCTTCCAGCGTGAACTCGCGTGTGCGCCCCCGTGAAATCGTCACGTCCCGCCCGATCACGCCGCGGGCCGCCGACGCGCCCATCGCCAGGATCATGCGGGGCCGTACCTGCGCGCGCTCCAGGTTCAGCCACCAGCGGCAATGATCGATCTCCTGCGCGCTCGGGCGCTGATGCAGCCGGCGCTTGCCACGCACAGTGTATTTGAAGTGCTTGACCGCGTTGGTGAGGTAGACGCTGGCGCGGTCCAGTCCCGCTTCGGCCATCGCCTGATCCAGCAATTGCCCGGCAGGTCCGACGAACATCCGTCCGGCCAGGTCTTCCTGGTCACCCGGCTGCTCCCCGACCAACATGAGCGCGGCATCGCGCGGGCCTTCGCCGAACACTGCTTGCGTCGCGCCTGCATAAAGCGGGCAGCGCTGGCAGTGCTGAATCGCTTCGCGCGCTTCCTCAAGTGTCTGCGGCGCATCGCCGGGCGGCGCGTCGGGCGCGGGCCGCCAGTGCTCGGCGCGCGGGTTCGGGTCACTCACGCCCTCGGCCTGCATTGTCTGCGTCCGCTGACGCGACTCGTTGATGAGTTCGGGGATCAGCGCGGTCTCGGGCATGTTCTGCCAATATTTCTTCGGCATCTCGGCCGTCATCGCGCCGATCTTCAGCCGCGCCGGGTTGAAGATGCTGGCGAAATAAGCCTTCCACTGCGCCTCGACCGCATCCTCACCCGGCACCGCGTCGCGCGTTGCGCCGGGGCCGAAGGTGAGTTCGCCGTTTTGCCAGCGCACGCTCTGATCCGGCGTGAAGATCGCCCAGTCCATCGCCGCGAACCGGCGCATGAAGAACGGCGCGGCGAGCGCGACGATGCGGTGCGTCGGCTCGAACCAGGCGGCGTACACCTCGCGTGCGTCCACCTCGCCGACCAGCCGGAAGCGCACGAAGGCGTGCATCTTGTGAATGTCGCGGCGGATCGCCTTGTCGCGCTCGTGCAGCCAGGCGATGTCCGCGTCGGCGGCACTGGTGAGCAGGTGCGGTTCGTTCTGCAGCCGCCACAGGATGCGATAGAGCCGGGCGAAGCGTTCCGGGTCGCGGTGGCAAATCACGCGGCGGGCCAGGTCGATGAAGCGGCGCGGCGCGCGCACCTTGCCGGACGGCTTGCCATTGGGCGGGTCGGCGGCGAACAGGCTCGCGCCGCGTTCCGGCGTGGTCCAGACGACCTTCTCCGGCGCTATTCGCTCCGCGCAGAGCCGCCGGGCGTGGTCGCGCCATGCCTCGAAATCCGTTTCCGCGGGCAAGGCGATCTCGACGATCATGGGAACAGTGACAACTGCTCGGGCGGCGGCGCGAAGCGCGCGCGCAGATTGGCCGAATCGGTCAGCCCGCCCGGCGTCCAGTCCAGTGTTTCGATGAAGGGCAGCAGCTTGTCGATCGCGCGCGTGATCCGGCGCAGGCCATCGAGGCGCAGGCTGCCGTGGCGGCGGCTCGCGATGATTCGATCCGCGCTGCGCGTGCCGATGCCGGGCACGCGAAGCAGCATTTCGCGCGCGGCTGTATTTATGTTCACCGGGAATAGCGCGCGGTGGCGCAGCGCCCAGGCGAGCTTCGGGTCGACCGCCAGATCAAGCATCCCGTCTGGCGCGCCCGCGAAAATTTCGCCGCGCTCGAAGCCGTAAAAGC
>CAYFTI010000167.1:0-5064 GCA_964346065.1 uncultured Hyphomicrobiaceae bacterium | reverse complement strand
TGCCGCGATCGAAACTGCTGGCGACCGCACCCATTCCTGAAACTGACACCGAGCTCAAGCTGCACGGGCAGACCGATTCGAAATATCGACTCCGGGCCGCGGCGAGTTGTCGCCGGACAAGCGGTTTATCGAAAGACTGGCAGCGGGGGGCTTCGAAGTTGACCTCCAGCAGATGCAGCCGCATCGGGCCGGAAAAGGCGCGCGGCAATACATCCAGTTTGTCCCCCGATGCGATTGAACGAGCCGGGCTGAACCGGATTGTGCGGCGCCGCAATGGGGTACGATTGCCTGATGCAATATCGGAAACGCTCCTCTCGCGAGCCCATGGTGCGGCTGCAGTCAAAGACCGGGATGGCTGCAGTCCGCCCCTCTCCGAACCGGGGGCCGCAGTGAAAGCCTTGCACGAACGGTTCAAAAATCTGAAGTTGATGCAGGACGAGGACATCGCGATCCTCGACCGGTTGCACCGCAAGACCGCCGACTATCCGGCTGGCTGCATCGTTCAGCGTGAGAAAGGCCGGATCGAGCTGACTCGAATCGTCGTTTCCGGCTGGGCCGTCCGATTCCGCACCACCACCGATGGACATCGCCAGATCGTCAATTTCCTGCTGCCCGGCGACAGCATCGGGCTGTATGGCGCCTTGTTCCCGTTCAGCGATTCCGGCGTGGAGACGATCACCGAAGCCACGCTGGCGGAGTTCCCCAGCGTCGAATTGATGGACGTTTTTCGTGAATCGGCGCGCCTGGGCGCCGCACTGTGCTGGATCGGTGGTCAGGATGAAAGATTCCTGGAACAGCAGATCGTTCGTATCGGCGCGCTCAATGCCACCACCCGCATCGCGCATCTGCTCGTCGAACTCCAGCTGCGCTTGTTCCGAGGGGGCACCCGGCCGACCGATGCCGCGAGCATGCCGCTCACCCAGAAGCTGATTGGCGAGGCGCTGGGCGTTTCGCACGTCCATGCAAATCGCTGTTGCCGCACGCTCGAGAAGAAGGGCCTGATAGAAACCGCGCCGGGCAGCCTGACGCTCCTCGATCCCGGCGCACTGAAAAAACTGTGTTCCTACGACGGCGACATTGACCTTGCTCAGATCCCGGATGCCTCGGTCCGCCGGCTCATGAGACCAGCGGGCTGACAAAGCAACAGCTTAAAGCGGTTCGCAAAGAATTTAACTCATGTTAATGCAGTCCTCTTCATGATTTGTTTGAATAAATTCCGTTGATGGTTAAAAGGCCGTCAAGCTTTTTTAAACACAAAGCAGGAGGAACAAGCATGAGATATTCAAAGACTGCACTTGCATCTGCCGTTGCCGCGATCTGCCTTTCGGCATCGACGTTTGCACAGGACGATGCGTCCGCCCAACCAGATCCGATGGCCCAGCCCGACGATACCTGGATCAGCCTGACCGGGACCGTCACTTCGACAACCGCCGACAGTTTCATCATGGACTACGGAGACGGTCTCATCACCGTTGAAATGGACGACTGGGATACCTTCGGCGATGCGTGGCCGCTGGCCGATGGAGACCAGGTGACCGTCTACGGTGATGTGGACAAGGGATTGTTCGAAACGACTACCATCGAGGCCGGCAGCGTCTATGTTCAGGATCTGAACACGTTCTTCTACGCCAGCGCTGCAGACGAGGAGGATTTCGGTGAGTGGGTAGTCGACGTCGATTCGGTAGTCGGCGATTTGATCTATATCGGCACCGTCGAGACCGTCATTCCAGACGCCAACACGTTTACGATCGATACCGGTGCCACGGAACTGACAGTCGATACCAGCGCGCTGCTTTACAATCCGCTGGACGACGAAGGATTCCAGCAGATCGACGTCGGTGACCGCGTCAGCGTCGAGGCCGAAATCGACGCAGACTTCTTCGGCGACCAGGATCTGCTCGCAGAAAGCATCGTGACCTTGTCCGACTGAGTCTCGGCAAACAAGCGCCGTCATTGGCGCGAGTAATCGCCGGTAAAATCAAGAGGCCTGCAAACGCAGGCCTCTTTTTTTTAGTGCGTATTACGCCGTCTCCACGAAGGGTGGGACAGGCGCCGTTCACTCGTCGAAAATGTTGGCGTACAGGCCGCTTTCGGTGCGGAAGTACTCGCCGCCGATGTGCCGGTAGTGCAGGTCCAGATCGCGTATGCGCTGCATGTCCGGGCCGTCAAGCTCGATGTTCGCGCTTTCGAGGTTCTTGCGGATGTGATCCGGATTGGTCGACTTCGGAATCACGATGGTGTCGCGGGCCACGGCCCAGGCGATCAGCACCTGTGCAAGGCTTGCATCGTGCTTTTCGGCGATGGCGCCGATCACTTCGTTTTCGAGCAGCGAGGGCTCGTCCTTCATTTCTTCCGGTCCGTCGCTGCTGCCCAGCGGCGAGTAGGCGGTGACCAGGATGCCGTGCTCGCGGCAATACGCCAGCAGCTCGTCCTGCGCCAGGTAAGGGAGCAGTTCGACCTGGTTCATTTCCGGTCTTTCATCGCTGCTCGCTGCAAGCTCGTCGAGCTTGTGCGTGCTGAAGTTGGATACGCCGGCATGACGCGTCAGTCCCTTGTCGCGCATCTCCAGCATGGCGGCCCAGGTTTCGGTGATCGGCGCCTGGTTCGCGCTCACGATTCGCGCCATCCCCGTCGTCTTCCTGGTTCTGTTCGGCTGGTGGCTCTGGCAGTCGGTGCGCGACAACCCCGACACCTGGTGGAACCCGCTGGTGACCTACAGCACCGGCACCATGGCGCTGCAGTGGGGCCTCGTGCTGGTGCTGGCCCTGGCCCTTAACCGGTTCCTCGCCGACGGCGTCAGGGATGGCCCGATGACGGTTGCCAATAATGACGCCAATAACGGCGCCAACGACGGCGGCCCAACGCACCGGAGTGACGGCAATGGACGGTGAACTGATTTTCTGGATCTGTATCTTCGTCGGCGGCTACGCGCTGGTCGTCGGCGCGCTGCTTCGGATCGCGCTCAAAAGCGAGGACTCCTGAGCGGAACGGTATTCCTTCGACGCCGTGGTCCCGGATCTGCGGTCCGGCATCAAATCGATATGCCGATTTGCCTTCCGGGCCGACAGCACTCAGTCGACCCGCAAGAACACCCCGGCCGGTCGGCCATCCACGATCACTTCCATCCGTGTTCGCCCTTCCTCGTCTTCGGCGAAGATCACCCGGCGCGCCGGGCCGAAGGAGAAACGCTTTTCCGAAATCGCGTCAAGGCTGATCAGCGGCATGGCTGCGCCCGGCCGAACACGTATTTCTCTTTCCTCCACGATTACTTCCGCGCCGTCCTGGTATTCGCCGGCATATCCTCGCAGACGCGCGACGTCCACATCTACCGGCCGCTGCCGTACCTCGACGTATTCCCGAAAAAGCGCAAGTTCGGCCTTGCGGGCGTCGTCAGTCTCTGAGCCGGCAATCCGCTCAAGCGCGGCCAGATGGGCTGCAGTCAGCGCCTCCTGGGCCGGCACTTCCATATCCGGAACCACACCAACCCGTTCCCACTCCCGCCCCGTGCCGGGCTCCATGACCCGAGATACGGAAACGGAAACGACGAAGCCTTCGCCGGTCGGCAAATGCCGGTTGTTGCGCCCCATGCCGGCCGTGGTTTCTCCAACCACGGTCGCCCGGCCCAGGTTCTGCAGCACGAACGGCACGTCTTCGCCCGCCGAACCCGTCAGCGGATCGACGAGCACATAGAGCGGCACGTCCGGGCGACGCGGCCCCGGCACCTCTTCGAGCGTATGCCGGGAAACCAGTTCATCTCTGCTTCGCCAGTAGACATCCAGCGAGTGGAGGTCGGGCTTGGTGAAATGACTGATCAGAAAGTTTGCCATTCGGGCGCTGCCGCCGCCGTGCGCGCGCAGGTCGAAAATCATTGCATCGGTGCGTGCCAGCAGTCGCAGTGCCTGCTCGACGACATCGAATGCTTCCGGATGCGTCGAGAACTGGCTTATCCGAAGATAGCCCACGTTGCCGGGTAGCACCTCTGCATCTTCGACGAAGAAGTTGGCACGCCGCTCGCGCTCGGCCATTTGTTGCCGCGCTTCGGCCCGGTCCTGTTCCGGCGCAGTTGCGGCGCCCGCGCCGAGCGCAGTGGCCCGCATCGGGTCGAAGCTCACGGTCAAGTGCAAGTCATCGTTGATCGCCTGCAGGTCGGTCGTCAGTGCCTGCGCCAGTTCGGTCGGCGTCGATGCCTTCAAGTAGGCATCCGACTGCGCTCGGGACCGAATATGCTCGGCGATTTCCCTGCCCGCGTCGGGCAACACGTAATGGCGCTCCACCAGCGCGGCCACGCTTTCCACGGTCGCGTCCCGAATGCCCGGAGCCAGGGCGGGCCCGCTCTCCTGGGCGATAATTGCGCCGGTGAGAGACAGTGGCACCAGCAAGAGCATCAGCGTTCCAGTCAATCTTCTGATCACGAGGTGTTTCCTCCCTTTGCGTAAATCAATCTTCGGCCTGTTCGACGCAGCACGGAGGAGCGCCTGCTCGACGGGCCGGGGCATCGCATTCGATCTCCGCCTTTGGTTCCTTTGTCCGCTTTTCGGAGTTCATTTGTCGGGTACCTGCACCCGCGGCGATACCGCCCGCAGCTTCTTCAGCGAGGCGGCGTCGGTTCGAACGCCGTCTATTATGGTCGAAACGGGCATGCTCGCCAACAAGGCGTTGCTGGGTTCCGTTCACGCTCACGAATCGCCGATGACCGGTGGCCCGTATGGCGCATCGCGTTGAACGCCGGATCAGTATCGGGCGGCCCGCCGGGCGCGCCGGTTCAGGCGCTCACGCAACAGGCGCTGTCCGCGCCGGTCCAGCGGATAGCGCCAGGCCATCACGATCATCGGCACCAGCAGCAGGCACGGCCAGCCGACGAAGGCGAACTTCAGGCCGGTGACCGCCCAGCCGGCCACGGCTTCCTTGCCGGAAAAGCCGAACAGGCCGGCGATCGCAAGCGCCAAGGCGCTGCCCGCGCCCTGGTTGATCTTGGTGACCAGCGCCTGAAATGAAAAGAAGATCGCCGCCCGGTCCTTGCGGTTTTTCCACAGATCGTAATCCACGATATCGGCCAGCAGCGAC
>CAYFTI010000166.1:0-5112 GCA_964346065.1 uncultured Hyphomicrobiaceae bacterium | reverse complement strand
ACCTCCTGCCCTGGCGCTTCGAGGGCGCCGCCGGCGACGTCGCCGGCTGACCCTGTCGCCGACGCCCTCCTCAACCCCGCCGAGCGCGCCAACCAGACTGCAGTCTGGTTGGCCAACAAGCCGTCCAGCCTTCCCGACGAAGGCGTCAAGCACCCGACGACATGGGACGTGACCACCGCTTACCTTTCATGTAACCGTGCCAGGCGCGGCGCAATGTCGCCTTAGGCACACGGACTACGCCGTTGTGCCCAGCGCAGAAGCACAGTGTGCGGCAACCCCTACATCGCGAAGCAAATTATTGGCGATCCTAAACGTCGTTTGGGTCGCCGTAGCCGAGATGACACCCGATGATGTGCGGAGATTTCACCAGCTTCGTGTCGTTGTACCACGCCGACTCGCACGAAAACACATGCGCAGTTAGCCACCAAGTGTCATGCAATTTGCGCCGCCGGAAAATCCGGCGGATTCGCGGCGCACAGCCTGCGTGCGGGCTCTAGCAGCAGCGTGTCGAGAGCGGCGGCCTCGGCCGCACTCAATTGCGCACGCTTTATTGCAACGCGCCGCCGAACATCGCCCGCCGACGGCGCGCCATCGTACCAACCTGTCGGCGCCTCGAAACTGCGCGGAACGCCGGCCGGCCAACTCACCGGACAGTCTTCTCGGCGATCGCCGTGTCCGTCGGGGAGGAGGAGGCATTGCAGATTCCCGGGCTCTGCAAAACTTGCCACGGTCCATATGCGCCGCGCCACCACGCTGCCGACCTCTGCGTCGCCGAGCAAACCGGCCCGGCGCGCAAGCGAAAGCACCCTGTCTTCGCCGCAGCTATGGTACGCCATCAGCCCCAGCGCCAGTTCCATGATCGTGTCCCGTCGCAGTCTCACCGGCCGGGTTTCTTCGCCAGCTTCGTTAATGCCACCGGCACGTTGGATCATTGCATCACGTCGCAGGAAGCCCTGGTTGCGGAGAGGCCCCAGGCTGACGAAGTCGAAGCCGCCGGCGGCGAGCGAGTTGACTTGCGCGCCGCGGTTTCGTCGACCGGGCAGCATGTTTCCACCGAACTCGCGAAATCCGACGGCGAGCGTCAGCGCGACATCCATGCAATCGGCCTGAGGCATTTCGAACGCGCGAAGAATCTGCTCGACGATGATCTCGGATTTCTCAAGATCGCTGAGGTCTGCCAGGAGCTCGAGAATGAGCGGCGGTTGGCCGCTTTCAGTTGGTGAGATCGGGAACCGCCAGAAATCGACGAAACGTTCTCCGGCCCTGTCGTCAACAGCCCACCCGCCGCCGATGCGCCTGTTCTCTGCGTCGCGCTCGGATGGGAGTTCGGCGGCAATCCAGCTGCGCCATGAGGGGAATGGCTGTCGCCCCGAAATGCTGTCCGGGATGCCGTACCGCTGATAAAGGCCGAGATTGCCGATGCGGCCGCCATCGGAACTGATCGGTCCGCGAAGCACATCAAGAACGTCTTCAAAGCTGACGGATGCGGCCGCCTGGGCGAGGCAGCGCGCATCGAAGCCCAGCGCAAGCCACGCGCGTACCGCCCGCTCTTCGACCGTCTCGGCAAGAACGCCGTCAGTCTGAAGCTGAACGGGGACGATCTGATCGGCGAGGCCCTCGAGAATTCCCTGCCCCTGTCGGTCCGATATTTCGCCCGCCTCGATCATGCGGTTGGCCAGAAGACGCCGCTGCTGGATGTCTCTCACGTTCATTGCGCTCTCCGCCTGTACGCCGCCTCCGGTCGAACCTCCTCCGCCACCTGCGCCACCGCCTTCGCCACCTGGGTCCCCCTCGTCGTCGTCGTCGTCGTCGTCTCCGTCCTCACCGCTCTCGTCGCCCTCCGACTCGCCGCCGCTGCTCTTGCCCGCTCCAAGCTCCGCCTTGCGGAGCTCGACCGCCGCGTCGAGAAGCTTGCCCAGGTTGGCTGCAACCTGGGGGCCGAGCGTCGCGTCGGAGAACACGTCCGATTGGCGAAGCGTCGTGAGCAGATCCTCGAGGATATCTCCGGCCTGAGGCGCCGCGGGAGCATCGCGGGCGGCGACGCCAGGCTCTCCGAGCGGCGTCGGCGCGGCTGTGGGCGCGCCGCTCCGCTGCTGGCCCGCCGAAATCGGTCCGATCTGCGGCGCATGTTGCGGACAAGGGGACTGCTGCCAGTCCCAGAATCGGGTTTCGTCGATCTCCTCGCAGGAATTGCAGGCACCGAGCTTGGCTTCGCCGAACACGCCACGGGTCGGCAGGCTGACGATCCGCTCGCCGACAACCTCGGGGAGGACGAGTTCATCATCGTCTTCGCCCTCGTCGACGACAGCCTCGATCGCCTCGCTGAGCGGCATGATCAGGTAGTCCGCATCGATCGCGAGCAGCCTGTTCTCGACGACATCGATGAGCCGTGTGCCGGGCGGACCGAAGGGATTGATGAAAAGCTCGAGAAGTCGGGCCCGCTCGGCCGGGTCCTCATTGGTCCAGATCGCGCGCGTGTAGTAATGTCGGTTCGCCTGCACATGCTCTGTGAGCTTGGCGAGACAGCACTGCTCATCGAAGGTGAGACGGTCCGGCGCCGGGGGAAGCGCGCGCGTGTCGAGGGGAATCGGCGGCTCAGTCCGGCTCGCAGGCTCCAACGCGCGCCTCAGCGTTCCGTCGAAGAGCGCCCATCGTTCGCCGCCGTTAAGCGCGACGACCTGAAGATCCGCGAGGTCGATCGGATCGGTTGGCGCAGGGACGCCGGAGCCCGACGCGCCTCCGCCGCGGATTGCGAAGGCCCGTTCGTCAAACCCGCGCTCGATGACAACGCCGGCAATCCGTGACGCGGCGACCTCACGCTCCGGCAAAAGCTGGACCAGTTCGGCCTGTCCGGCGCGGAACCGAACATACGGCGCGACGGTATGGCCGAATTCCCAACCGAACACGCGGTCGTCGCGCGCCGTGCCGGGTTCCGGCGGAACGTCATGTGGAAACGCGGGATAGAGCCTCAACTCGTCTCCATCGTCGAGGACGAGCCGAACGCGCAGCCACTCCTGCGGCAGCGTCAGGCCTCGGCTGCCCATGCGCAGCACGACTTCGATCCGCACGATCGGCCGGTCATCGGTGTCGACAAAGCCTTCAGCGACCGCATCGAGGCAGAAAACCCTCTCAAGGACCGGCAGGCACTCGCGAAACTCCTCATCGAGCAGGTTGTCTGAGATCACGTGTCGATGATTCCAGATCTCCTGCCAACTATCGAAGACCGGGATGGGCCGCTTGATATAGATGACCGTTCGGCGACGCGTGACCCGGGTGACCACGCGAAAATGTCGCAAGACCTCATAGTACAGGATCGTGAGGGCATGGCAGTGATTGTGATTTGTGATTGTTCGCGTTTCGAGCGCCTCGCGCTCACGTCCGGTCGACTGGACGATGACTGTCGAGTTGAGGCGGCGATTCAGCGTTGCCGACTGCGCGATGTTGTCCGAGAGGCGCTGGCCAGCTTCCCCCGTCGTGCTGCGGCTGCCACGACTTGCCGAAAAGCCGCCGCTGATGCTGACCGGGATGCCGGCCCCGGCGCCCGAGACGCCTGCTTGAACTGATCCTCCGGCCTGGGACTGTTCAAGGCTGCCTTGCATCGTTTCTTCTACGATGCGGTCTCGATGGAGATTGTGAGAAAGCTGATCCGATGCCGAGACATCCTCGGCCCGCGTCACCGAATCCTGGCGCCGCCAATCGATGACCGCAATATTCACGCTTTCGCATGGCGCAAGAGGTAGGGAGTAAAGAAGCTCGCCCAGCGCGTGTCCGGCGGGATGCCAGCTGATTTCGTAGTCGAAGGCCACGCCGGCGCGCCAGCAAAGTTGCTCCGGTGGCACACGGAGTTGATAGTCTAAGATGTTGGCCTGCTCGCACGCATTGCGCTGAGCGACCTGAAGAGGCGCTGGAGCCGGAAAATCCAAATCTCGCGCCACATCTATCAGTCGAAAGGTTCTTACCGCGGCTGTGCTGGGGATGAATTCGCCGCATCCGTGCTCGCCCAGCGAGCCTGTGCCGGCAGAACCGAATGAGCCGGGAGAGATGGACCAATCGAGCAGATCGGCGGCGATGACAGACGGCCGACCTTCATTCCGCCGCCTCAAGCGGGATGCCACTCTCAGGATTTGAACGGCTGGCGCACCTCCAGGCTTTGGAGTCAGAAGAGCCGCAATCTCGACCACGAGTTCTTCCCGACGGACGTCGGCCGAGGAAAGTCGAAGACGCATCAGCCCGCTTGGGATTGGGACCGACACAAACCCCGCCTCGTCGGTCTGCAGCATGTAAAGCGGCACCCAATTGGAAACGAGCGAGGCAGCACCCTCCAAGGTAAGGGGATGCCACGGGATTGGTGCCCCGGTCTGGTTCTCGACTATAAACGCTCGCAGCTTTACGGTCACAGCCGAGTGGCTCATGGATGGAGTAAATATAGACGACATAGAGGGTTTCCCAACTTGCAGTTTCGACGGCCTGAGAATTTGAGAATGTGCAGCCGAAAAAAAGAAACCGACCAGCAGCGGTTTAAACCGCCATCATTCTGGCGAAGATATCCTTCTCGCTCCAACGCTTCCAACGGCTGTAGAGCGTCTTGTGCGGCCCGTGAGCCGAGGGCGCATCGCGCCAACGCAAGCCATTGCGATTGATGAGGCCACCATTCCCCAGATGAGCCCACCCGTGGCACTCTGTGGGAGGGGAGAGCGCGTCGCCAGCCCGCTTTTGGTTCAATGGGGACTCATCCGGGCGCTCCAGGCCGTGAGATCGGCGGTTCGGAGCACCAGCGGTGCGGGTTGACGGGACTCCGATCCGAATCTGGTCTCACGATGGCATGGCTGCGCCGTCGCCTCCACGAGAGGGCTGCGATCCGGACGCTCGCGCGATCATGCTGACGTCGCCATAGCGGGCGGCGCGCGCAACGCGTTGATGCGGCGGATGGTGGCCGGAGCCGCGCCAAGGGATGAGCCTTTGCGAGGCCGTTCCTCGCCGCACAGCGGCTACTCCGCAAAAATGTTGGTATGCCCGCTCCCCGTCCATCGCTGCCGAGCCTGAGACCATGGTGCTAAGGCCGTAGTGGGCCGATCTCGGTCGCCAGCGACACCGCGCGGCTATAGACCAACC
>CAYFTI010000165.1:0-5165 GCA_964346065.1 uncultured Hyphomicrobiaceae bacterium | reverse complement strand
GCTGATTGCCATCGCTGCCGTGACCCTCTTGGCGGCCTGCGGCGACAACCGCACGTCCGAAGAAATCGTCACCGAGCGCGCCCAGGCGCGCTGGGATGCCATGGTCGACAGAGACTTCGAAAAGGTCTGGGAGTTCTACTCGCCGGGCTTCCGCGAACAGTCCTCCCGGCCCGCATTCGCGGTGGATTACGCCCGCCGCCCGATGCGCTGGGACAGCGCCCGCGTGGTCGGCGTCGACTGCCAGGAGCGCCGCTGCGAAACCGAAACCGAGGTCAGCTACACCGTCACCGGCGGCCCCGGTACGCTGGCCGGGATGGAGAATACGCGCACCGTTGACAACGTCTGGATAGAAATCGACGGCCAATGGTGGTATTCTACGAATTAGCGAGAAGGGAGGAATACAAAAATCCCCTTGCGTTTCCGCAGAGCTGATTGTAGACTTGGACGGGAATGCACTGATCAGAGCCTTAATCTGGCCAGAAATCAGTCTTCGCTAATGCAGAGCCCTGTGTAATAAACCTAGGAGTGTTGTAATGAAAAGAAAGACCTTGACAACCGCAATTGTTGCGGGCCTGACAGGGGTCGCGGGGATGATCAGCGTCGCCAGCGCTGTGAATGTAAACCCGGAAGGCCTCGGCCAGGTTCTCATTTATCCGTACTACACCGCGCGTGGTGGTAACGACACCTTGATCTCCGTCGTCAATACCTCGTCCCAGGCCAAGGCGGCCAAAGTTCGCTTCCTCGAAGGCCTGAACTCGCGTGAAGTACTCGACTTCAACCTTTACCTCTCGGCGTTCGACGTCTGGACCGGCGCTGTTACCGAAAACGAAGAAGGCGACGGTGCTCGACTGCTGACCGGTGATTCGTCCTGCACGGTTCCATATTTCTTTGGAAGCGGTGGGGAACAGCAGTTTTTGGACTTTAACTTCACCGGCGATGAAGCAGACGGCGGGACAACCGCGCTCGAACGCGTCGAATCCGGTTATTTCGAAATCCTGGATATGGGTTTCGTATTTGGCGAGCGTGAGGAATTCGCGACCAACACTATTACGGGTGAGACGATTTTCATCGGGTACAGCGATCCGGATGCGCCTCCGGGGTCTGAAATTCCGCTCGCGTCAAATCCTCGAATTGGCGCGCTTGATCCTACGATCCTTGTGCCCAACAGCTCCCGGCCGGTTGTTTCAATACGCGGCAGCGAGTATGCCCTGACACACGAAGACGTGGAAATCAATGAAGAAACGGTAAGCAGGCCACGGAACTGTAATCAGCTTGTGACCGCTTGGTCGACAACCAATTTCGGCCCGTTGCTGGGTTCTCAATACTGGACACGTACTGGTGGAACCGAAGATTTGGCAGACCCACAAGGTGCTGGAACGTTCTTCGGTTCGGCATCCATCATTAATGTCAATGAGGGCACGTTGTTTTCGTACGACGCTGAAGCGATCGACAACTGGCAACGTTTCGTTAGTCACACCAATTCTGGTACCACTTTCCCGACGATCATCAGCACCAGCGAATCCACATCGGCTGTATTCCAGTCAGGTTCGCAAAGCGTCAGTCAGGTAACGTGGCCCCGGGGCCAGGATCCTGTCAATGCAGTGTTGACCAAGGAAACGGTTCTGAATGAGTACAACGTTTCGAGCGGTGTCAACGCACAGACAGAATGGGTGTTTACTTTCCCGACCAAACGATTCCACGTTGATCGGGCGCTGCTTGACTTTGTGCCAGCAACTAACGCTCAAGGCTTCGTGGCAGGTCCCCCGGATGCGAATGGCGACCGGGCCGAAGTCTCTGTAACTGAGGAATGTGCAACAGCAGCCAATGCCGCCGGCTTTTCGCTCACGACTGGCCAAGGTCTGACACCGGCCGAGCTGAACCTCCCGGTATTTGATGAAGATGCTCCGGAAGCAGAACCTGCTTGCGTCGACGTTTTCAACCAGGTTGACTTCATACAACCGCCGCTTGCACCCTTCGGCTCGGCATTTGACGGAACAGCCTGCGAACCCTACGGCTTTACGGCCTATAACCGGGAAGAAGTCGGTCCCAGGGGTGGCTTGTTCTTTTTCCCGCCGATTGTGTCGCCGCCGCCGCCCTCGCCAGATCCTGAGCTGCAGTTCCCTGCGCTCTGCTTCGAGGCAAACGTGGTCCAGTTCACCGCCGACGAGGAACCGGGCGAGGTCTCCAACATCTTCGGTGAGCCGCGGTTCACGACCTTCCCGCTTGCGGATCGATTCCCGAACGGCTGGGTGGAGTTCAGCTTCGCTCGCGATACCATTCCGGGCACCGATTTCGGCGGTCAGGCAGGCTTTGGTCCGAACCCGCTCGGATTCCCTGAAGACGCGCGCGAGATCACCGGCACGGACGATGCGACTGGACGACCTGTCGTATACGAAGGCCTTCCGGTGGTCGGCTTTGGCGCCCAGAAGTTCAGCAACTCGACGCTCGAGGTTGATGGACAGGCGGTGTTGTCGAACTACGGTGGCACGTTCAAGCACCGCGGCACGCGTAACATCCGACCGCCGCGCGACGGTGTTGTAATGCCCTGAAGTTGAAAAAGGGTGCGCTAAGCTAGTAATAGTAGCAGTAACCGTGATGAATCTCCGCCGGCCCCCGGCGGAGATTTTTTTGTCCCGAACCTTTATGCCGTGGTTGTCTAGGGCATGGCGGTATCTGCTAAACTACTTTCATGTAGAAATCATTCAGACTCCAGACTCGGACCAATGAGAAGTTTTTTTGCCCTTAAAGTCGTTTCCGTTTCGATATTGGTTCTGGCTTGCACGTTGCTTGCAATTCCCAATGCCGGCCTCGCCCAGACAACCGAAATCATCCTCAACGACGGCGAGTGTACGGTGCCACTGAACGATGGCGCCGTAGTCGAAATCAATCCGGGCAATGGCAATGTCGAAGCCACCACCTTCGACCCCGATTTCTGCTCCAGCACCAATACCACCGCGGAAGTCACGGTCGGCGCGCTGAATCCGCCGCTCGAAGCCCAGCAGGGCAGCAGTTTCACCGTCAATCTGAGTTCGCTGGGCGCTCGTGAATGCCGACGGTTGGGCTTGTCCGGTACGAACTGGCCGTCCGGCTGGCTCTCGCCACCGCCGGATGGCGAATTCAACGTGCAGATTCCGGGAGATTTGTCGCTTGGGCAGAAGACACTAATATACGAGTGCCGGAATGGAGATCTCGGCGCCCAGACGAGCGCAGAGATTTTGGTGACCGAGGCGGATGACGGAGGTGATCTGTTTACCTGTACTGATCTTCGTCCCAGTAACTGGGAGCGTGACAATAGAATTCTCGTGGGTAGCACCGCCGTCACAGAGACGTGGCAAGAGCTTTTTGGTACGTTCGTGAGCTTTCCCGAGGGTAATACAGCGGTCATTTCGGTGTTAAGGAACCGATACGCGGCGTTGGCGTTTGACCCAAGCGGCGCACAGCCGGGTCAGCAAGGCACCGTTGAGTCTGATTTTGCTCAGAGTACTGGCATCCCATTCGGTCAGGCACTGATGTCGATCTCACCATGCCCGGGCGATTTTCGGATCGAACTGCTTGGCAACTGCCTGCAGGAAGTTCGCATTACAGATCCGTTCGAGTGGACAACAAGTCCTGGTTCATCATCAAGCTGCGTACTCCCCGACTCCGAAACGCTCTACTTCAACATCAGCTATGGCGCGGTCCTTCCGCTACCAGATGGAAGCAGCCGGGTTGCGTGGCGATGTTCGAGCACAACTGATCCAGTGCCTGAATGCGCTAGTCAGATTGAAACCAATTAATTGCTCCAACCTCAAGTCAACGTAGAGAACGTCGACCGTTGGACGGTCTCTACCCTACGCGGCGCTGACCAAGCGCAGACCTATAGTTGATTGGCCAAGAGAAGATTGTAAACAGAGATGAGATTTATCCCGATAACGATCAGGACGCTGTTTATATTGGCGCTGTTCGCGTGTATGTTCGCGCACGCCGAGCCTGATGCACCTGCAGACAACGACCCGAATACGCAGATCGACTACCCGGTCGAGTTGGATAGTCCGGTGCTCGCATCCCGCGATGACGTCACCCTGACCTTCGCAGAGCTGAATGCCTTTCTGGCCACAATGCCGGAAGACCGGCGCGCGCCCTTTCTGGCCGATCCGGAGCGGTTTACCCAGGCGATCGGCAACCTGCTCGATGCCAAGCACAGGGCACTGGACGCGATCAGCGCCGGCATGGATCAGGATCCGGAAGTTCAGGCGCGGCTGGTGAATGCGATCTGGCGCGAGCTGGCCACGGTTTTTCGCGAGCGTTATCCCGACGACCACGAGCGAAGCGATTACACCGCGCGCGCCGAGGAGCTGTATCTCAGGGACCCGGACCAGTTCAAGCGCTCGCAAAGCGTAAGCTTTTCGCACGTCCTGCTTTCGGCTAAAGAATACCCCGACGAGCAGGCGCGACAGACGCTGGCCGGGCGCTTGCTCGAAGAACTCGAGGGCGGCGCGGAATTTTCCGAAATCGCGCGCGAACACTCCAACGACCCGTCGGTCTCGGCCAACGACGGCGCGATCGAGAACATTGCGCCGAATCGCCTGGACCCGCAGTTTCGGGAACAGGTTCAGGAAATGGAGATCGGCGAAACAGGCGTCGTCGAATCCTCTTTCGGCACGCACATCGTGCGCGTCGATGATCGCAACGATGCAGGGGTTGCGCCGTTCGAGGACGTGGCCGACGAGCTGGCCGAGCGCGCCCGGCGCCAGCATCGCAGCCGGATCATGGAGCAATACCAGCAGGATTTCCTGGAGCACTCGCTGAGCATTCCCGACGGCGCGACGCGTCGTTTCCTCGAGCAGTATGGCGTAAGCTGGGATTAGTGATTTTCTTCCGGCGCGTCTCGTGCAGGAGTGATAAGCGCACATGCTCTTGCGGCTGGTCAAACGTGAACTTCGCGCCCGCTTTATAGGCAGCTCCGCCGGCTGGCTGTGGCTGATCGTCAATCCACTGCTGCTGCTGGGTGTGTATTCGGTAGTCTTCGGCGTGATTTTCAGCGCGCGGGCGCCCAGCGGCCTGGACATGCCGTTCGTGGCCTGGCTTGCGGTGGCGCTGTGGCCCTGGTTGGGATTTTCCGAGGGTATCTTGCGCGCCAGCGAAAGCATGCCGCAGCATGCCGGATTGATCAGCAAGGTGCCGAT
>CAYFTI010000164.1:0-5220 GCA_964346065.1 uncultured Hyphomicrobiaceae bacterium | reverse complement strand
ATTAAAGTCATAACGCGAAAGCACTTCGCTTGAGATAACAATTTTTGCTGGTTGGTTGTCGACGATTTCGCGGTGGAGGGCCGCGGTGTGCTCGTCGGTGACATGGCCCGCATTATCCAACGCGGACAAAATCAACGGATGATGCATTGGCATAAGAACGTCGCCGCGGAGCCGGCCGGCCCGCGGATACAGCGTGTCCTGTTTGAGCAGTGCGGCGTAATTGTCGGAGAAGAAGCGTTGCAGCGACGTTGTGCCTGTCTTGTGCTGACCGACGTGGAAATAGACAGTACCCGAAAACGAGAACAAGGTCATGGCAGGTCATCCGCGCGCTGGCCGTCGCAAATCACGGCTCGACGACGAGTCAGTCTAAGAGGTGCGGCGACATCCGAAAAGGAGGTCGGCGAGCGGCGACCGGGGCGGGCTGCCGGAGCGAGGCTGGGAAGCTCCGACGGGCGCGCACCGCGTCGGTGCCGTCCGCGTCGTGTCGGCACGCCGGTCCGCGGCCGAGACGACGCCCTGGCGTGGCGCCGTGCGCGCGCGGCGGGCCGCGACCGGCCGACGTCGTCGACGGGCGTCACCCCGAACCCGACCGGGATCCGACCGCGCCCGTCGCCCAACGCTGTCCGATCCGCCGCGGCGCCGGCGCGCGCGTCTCGCTCGCTTCGTTCGCGCTCCATGTCACCGCGCAGATGATGGCGAGAGCGATCAGACTCTCGAGGTTCCAGACCGCGTCGGTCGTCTGGGTGATGACGAGAAAGCCGGCGAAGCAGCCGATCAGGCGCTCGCGCAAAGCCGCGTCGCGCACCCGCGCGATCGCCACCGCCTGCCACACCAATATCAACGTGAAAAAGCAGAATCCCAGCAGGCCGAATTGATACAGCATGCCCAAATGATCGTTGTGCGGAAACTTCGCGGTAAACGCATCGGGGCCGAAGCCCAACAATTTGTGCGGCCAGTCGGCGTGGCGCCATTCGAACAAATAGGTGGTCCAGATGCCGATGCGGCCGGTGCCCGCCAGCCGTTCCTGGTCCGTCAGCAAGCGCGGGTCCTCGACCACTTTATCGACATAGGTCACAAGTTCCTGCACGGCGGCATATTTTTCGGGAAGATTGGTGTATGCCAGCGGGATGGCAAACATCAGTAGTGCGGCGCCACCGAAAGTGAGTATAGCTTTGGCGCTAATATCGAGTATTCGGCTCACGTAAGAATACATAAACATCAAGAAGATTGGGAGCGTGCCACCTATACTGGTGCGATTGTTGGTCCAATAGAGCCCGATCAGCACGCTCGCGCAGAAAAGCAGCATCAAGCCGTCGTTACGTGGGCGAATGAGAATCAAGACGCACGCCAAGGTGAAAAGTAGGCGCCAGAACGCCGGCAATGAGCCGTATTGGCCGATATAAATGACGGCGCCTTGGGCATCGAGACTGCGGACTCCGAGGCCGACGCTCATAAACTGGAGAACAAGCGGCAGCGCCAGCACACACGCGAACAGGGTCAGGATCGCGGGGCGACCATGTTGCTTGATGTTTTCCATGGTTAGAAGCAAAACGATAACGAAAAAGGTCCAGCGCATTAATTCTAGAATAAGCGGCACGTAGGCACGGTTGAGCATGGCCGATAATATAATGATAATGAAGAGTAAATAAAATGGAAAAAGAGGAGGATGCAAAAACTGGCGGAGACGCAGATGAAGAGTGCCGACGGCGACCACTGCCGCCGAGTAAAGTGCAATCAGCGACTGGCCGGCGACGACCGGCGGAAAAATCAGACCAGGAAAATAGAAGAGGAAAAAACGGCCCCAGAGCGCAAGGATGATGGTATAAAGGGACAAACTGGGAGCGTGCCGCCAGCGACGCAGGAGGACCGCCAGTCCGACGAGGAAGACGGCGATGACGAGCGAGTGCCACATCGGCGTGGGCCCTCTGGCGAAGGAGTGCCGGCGGAAGGCAGCCCGGGCCGGGACGCCGCAGTGGCGAGCTCAAGGGGCGTTGGACGTGCGGCCCGCCAAAGGAGGTACCGCAGAATCGGCGGATCGGGCGACACCCGGCGTGCGATCCTCGCACCATGGTGCAGGGGGCGAACGGGCGTGGTCGAAGAAAGCGCGTAGCCGGAGACGTTCGCCGGGCCGCGCCGCATGACACCGTCCGGGATTTGTGGCACGGATGGAAGCCGCGCGTTGATCGTCGTCGCGCGAGTCGGTCACTCATGCCGGAACAGCTGTGTGTTCACCACGTACCGTCGGTTGTTCGATCTCCTGGATGCTCGGGAGCGGCGGCGATTTTGCCTGCTCTGTGTGCTCATGCTCCTCATGGGCGTGTTCGAGTTGGTCGGGGTGGCGTCGGTACTGCCGTTTCTGTCCGTGCTCGCGAACCCGTCCGCTATCGAGACGCGACCCGTCTTCGCCATGATCGCCGTCGTGCTGGGCCTCACCAGCCCGCAGCAGTTCTTGATGGTGCTCGGCGGCTTCACCGTGGCGATGGTGCTGATCGGGGCCACGGTCAAGTCGGTGACGATCTACGCCTTTAGCCGTTTCAGCCGGATGCGGGAGTACACGATCGCGAGCCGCCTGCTCGGGACCTACCTGAATCAGCCCTACGTCTGGTTTTTGAACCGCCACAGCGGCGATCTCGGCAAGACGATCTTGTCGGAGGTCGCGGCCGCGACCAACGGTGTCATGCTGCCGGCCATGCGGCTTCTCGCCTTCGGCATCATTACTCTCATGCTCGTGGTGCTGCTCTTCGTCGTCAATCCGCTGGCCGCCCTCGGCGGCCTGTTCATCATCGGCGGCGGGTATCTGCTGAGCTTCGCGGTGACCCGTCGTTATCTGGGCAACATCGGCGCCGCCCGCGTGCGGGCGAACCAGGCGCGCTTCGAGGCCGCCCAAGAGGCCTTTGGTGGCTTCAAGGACGTCAAGCTCCACGCTCTGGAGCGGCACTATCTGCAGCGGTTCGCCGCGCCGGCCCGCCGCTACGCCCATTATCAAGCGGCATCGCAGGTGATCGGCGAGATCCCGCGCCACTTGCTCGAGGCGCTGCTCTTCGGGGCGATGATGATCTTTCTGCTGGGCCTGTTGTCCACCGCCGCCGATCGGGCGACGTTCGAGAACATCCTGCCGACCCTCGGCGTGTTCGCCTTCGCCGGCGCCCGGATCTTTCCCGCCGTCCAGAACGTGTACCGCAGCGTCAGCCAGATGCGGTTCAACCGCGCGGCGCTCGACACTCTGCACGCCGACTTCTGCGATCACCAACCGGCGACGACGGCCTCGGCGCCGGCGGTCGGAGCCGACATGTCGCTGGGCCATCGCGTCACCTTCGACGACGTCCACTACACCTATCCCGCCGCGCCGCAGCCGGCGCTTCGGGGGCTGAGTCTCGAGATTCGCGCCAACACGACGGTGGGGATCGTCGGGGCGAGCGGCGCCGGCAAGACGACCGCCGTCGACGTGCTGCTCGGGTTGTTGACGCCCGAGCGGGGAGCGATCGCTGTCGATGGCGTGCCAGTCGAGCGGACCAATCTCCGCGCCTGGCAGCAACGGCTGGGCTACGTGCCCCAGCACATCTTTCTCACCGACGACAGCATCGCCGCCAACATCGCGATGGGCCGCGCCCCTGGGGACATCGATATGGCGGCGGTGGAACGAACTTCACGCATCGCCGAGTTGCACCGTTTCGTAGAGAAGGAGCTTCCCGGGGGTTACCTTACGCAGGTTGGCGAGCGCGGTGTTCGACTGTCGGGTGGTCAGCGTCAACGGATCGGCATCGCCCGCGCGCTGTATCACGATCCCGACGTGCTCATCCTCGACGAGGCGACGAGTGCTTTGGACAATCTGACCGAGCGGGCGGTGATGGACGCCGTCCACAATCTCGCGCACGCAAAGACCATCATCCTGATCGCGCATCGTCTCAGCACCGTGCGCAATTGCGACACCATTTTCGTGCTCGAACACGGTCGGTGCACGGCCGCCGACACGTTCGACGCATTGGTCGAGCGTCACGGCACGTTCCGTCAGCTGGCGCAGGCGACGGGTTGACCCGCGGGTGAGTGGCGCCGCGACGAGCAGACCACGCGTCTCGGCCAGGCGAGCGACCGTCTTCGCGTTCGCGGCCCGCCGCGCCCCCGAGTGCCCGCGGTGCGAGCGGCGATGAGCGGTCTCGGCAATCTTCTGATCGTCGGCGTTCAGAAGGCCGGAACGAGTTCGTTGCACGATCATCTTTCGACACACCCGCGCATTTGCGGCGCCGTGCCCAAGGAGCCCGGATTCTATCTGCACCACCGCAACCACGAGGGCTGCCGACACCTCTTGTCAGGCACAACTGTCCTCGCGGAGCTGCCTTATGCTTCGATCGAGGAATACGTCGCTACATTCGCGGACGCTGGGAGCGCGGCGTGGCGTCTCGATTCCTCGACCCCGTACTTCCAAAGCGCCTTCGCCCGGGAGCAGATAGCGCGGCTCACACCGAGCGCCCGCATCGTCATCTGCCTGCGCGAACCCGTCGCGCGGGCCTCTTCGGCGTACAACTGGGCCGTCAAGGAAGGCTGGGAAACCGCGCCGACGTTCGAGACCGCGTTGGCGCTCGAAGCCGAGCGGCGCGAACAGGGCTATTGGTTCTCCTATCTCTACAGCGACACCAGCCGTTACAGTGCCCGCGTTGCCGCGTGGCACGAGCAATTCCGGCACTGCAAAGTCGTCCTGTTCGACGATTTGTGCGCCGCCCCCCTCGCTACGACCAACGATGTCTTGGCTTGGCTCGATCTCGAGCCGTTGCCGGAGTTGACGGCAACCGTCAAGAACCCGTCGGGTTTGGACCGCAGTCCGGTTGCCAAAGGACTGCGTCGCATGGCCAATCGGAGCCGCAACGAACGAGGGCCTGCAGGGCGGGTGGCGCGAGCGGTGCTCGGAGACACCGGCGCGCGGCGCCTCAAGCAAGCCGTGGTCGAGCGACTCGATCGGCGTCTTGCGGCGCCTCCTCCCCTCGCCGATGAGACGCGGGCGCGGTTGGCCGTGACCTTTGCGGACGACATCGCCCGGCTCGAGGACGTACTCGGTCGCGACCTCTCGGCTTGGCGTTGAACCGCGCCGGGTTTGCCGGAGGCTTGTTGGTTTGAGTTTTGCGCGGCCAACGGCTCCTTCTCAAGGGCGTCGTAGCAGGCGGCTTCGGCCTCGGCGGGTGGCACGAAGCCGATGGGCTGAACCGTACCGGGTTCCCCGGAGGCGAT
>CAYFTI010000163.1:0-5295 GCA_964346065.1 uncultured Hyphomicrobiaceae bacterium | reverse complement strand
CACGAACGGCGCGCGGCGCCAGCTTCGCCGAGACTCAGCCCAGCGACATTCGCGCGTCGCGCCGCGAGGAAGTTCCGCTTTACAGCTTCGAGGTAGAGTTCGGCGTGCTGAAGGCCACGCCGATGCGACCCCGCGCGATCGGCTTCAGGCTGGCGCTCGGCAGCGACAGCGTCGACGGACCGGATCACCGCCGGCAGCTTCAAACGTCCTACGACACGGAGAACCCGGCGCGGCGTGTCACGGCGCCTGGCTCCACGGGAACGGCGCCGCAACCCGCTCTGACCGGATCGCAGATCTCGCGCGTCCCGCCTGCTGCGCGGGTGTCTGAGCCGCTAAGCGTCATGCATCGGATCGCCAAAGATGCGCCGATGTCGGACGCGGAGCGGACCGAACTGAGAGACGCGATCGAACAGGTAGCGAGCCTCGTGGGCGCTCAGCTGGCGGAACAGCGCGTCGCGCGAACCGACGTCGCGCTCATTGCCATGGTCGAGTACGGCAACTTCACTCTGCGCCGTCTTGGCCTCAAGAAAGCGATTGCCAGCATGAAGGCGCTCCAGCAGCGGGGCGCTCTGTCGGCCCAACTGCAAGTCGCGCTGGCGCAGCGGGCACGTGATCTCGTCAGCATGCGGAATCAGGCCCACCTAACGGCTGTCCGGGCCTTCAAGGCAATGGATCAGTTGCAACAGATGGCGGTCGACGATCCCGAAGCAACACGACGTGCGATCGAAGACGTCCCTGTCCTGTCCGGAAGCGACGGCGCACTGAAGCGCATTGCCAAGCAGATCGCGCTTGACCACCTCGATCGACAATTCGGACTGGACGATATTATCAGACGGCTGAACGACGACTACGAGGACTGCGACAAGACCGAAAGTGATCCGACGCTGTGTGACTGATCTACGATTAGAGAGGAGGACAGCATTGTGAGGAGCATCAAATTTCCTTGCGATCGTGGCTCGAGGTTGGCGCTGACAGGCGTCCTGCTGGTCAGTCTTGCGGCCTGTGCGACCGATGCAGGACGTACGCGCGTCGAAGGGACGGCGGTCGGAGCAGGTGCCGGGGCCGCAGTCGGCGCGATCATTGGCGCAATCGCGGGCAACCCTGAACGCGGCGCGGCTATCGGCGCTGGGGTCGGCGGGTTGCTCGGGCTTGGGATCGGAAACGAGATCGCCGCCCGTAAGGCCGAATACGCGAACGCCGAGGCGTTCTATGCGGCCGAGACGGACATGGCCCGGACCAAGAATCGCGAACTCGCGCAACAGAATTCAGCGCTTGAGCGCGGTATTGCGCAGCAGCAGCGCGAGGTGCGCACGCTGCAAGCGGACGTCCAAGCCGGCCGGCGCTCCCGCGATGCGCTGGTTGAGAAGGAGAAGGAACTGGCCGCACAGGAGCGCCGCGCCAAGCAGGAGTTGGCCGAAGCAGAAGAACAACTGACATGGCAGACTGCGTTGCTTCAAGACGCGCAGGCCAACGGCGCCTCGCCCGAGCGGATTGAGCAACTAGAGCGCGAGGTGCGGTTGGCCCAGTCTAATGCCGAGGCACTACAGCAGGGTGTGACAGCTATCGGTCAGACGCGGAGCAGCGTGCTATGATGGTTACGTCGACGGGCGCCATCGTGACCGCAGGCCGCGTAGCATGGGTAACGGGCCTGTGCGGGATTCTGGGCGCGTGCGCCAGCGTCTGCGAGGGCCAGAGCACGGACCCCACCACAGGCGGCTTGGTCGGGGGCGCTTGCGGCATCAATAGTGGCTCCTATGCGGTGCGCGTTGAGGAGCGTCAAGCCGGGCTCGAGGCCGAGCTGGCGGAGAGTCGTCGTCTTGACGCCGAGCAGGTGGATGCGCAACGCCGTCTCGAAGCGGCCGGACGCCAGCGTGCGGCGGTCAACCAGCAACTGGAAGCAGAGCTGGCCGAAACCGAGCGCCTCAGCCAAGCTCTCACCGCCCGACAGGACAAGACCGACGACCTGCGCCTCCGCGAAGCGGAGTTGCGGCGCCAGATCGCCGCGGTCGAAGCCGAATATGCAGAGCAACTCGCGCGAGACGCTGAAGCCGAAGATCTGAGCAACACCCTCGACGAGCTCAAGGATTTGAACGCCCAATTGCAGTTGCTGTTAACACTCTAGACTGATAGCGTTCGCGTGGTCTTCGTCACGTCATGTGAGGAATGCCCGAATGCCGAACGGAAGGCCCTGGCGGATGACAGGCCGCGCAACGAGGGCCATGGCGGTCCTCGCATGTGTGGCGACCGCGGCTTGTACCGGCGGCCTCTTGGCGGGGGGTAATGAGGGGCAACCCGGCTTGAGCGACATTGGACGGGCGGAAGCGGACGACAGCGGGACCGCAGCGACCGTGCCGCCCCCTGAGGCGCTCTCAACACCTAGCGAAGCCGCTCCTGGAGCCATGGTAGGCGGGGCGCCCGACGAGGATCGCACGGTACCCCGAGCACCCGCTGCCGACCTGCCTGCCCCATCTCCGGAGCAACCGTCTGCCGAGCTACAAGAGCCGGCCGAGGGCGCGCACGCCGACCAAACGCGGCACCAAGTGCCGCGGCGTTCGCCCGCGCCGACCCCGGATCCGGACCCAGAACCGACGCGCCCTGGCGTCGGCGAATCGGCGATTGCGCTGGAATGGGTGAAATGCGGTGCCTTCGATGTCAACCTCCGTTTCTTCACTGGCGAGGTGGTGGCCGGCGGTGAGGACGGCTTCACGATTGCAATCCTCGAACGTTACGCGGCCAAGTTCACACCGGACGCGGTGGGTCTCGACGCATCGCAGTGGTGGTGCATTCCTCGGGCGCGCTATTGCTACGAGGAGGTCGCCTTTGAGGACTGGGACGGGCCGCGCGCAGCTGGTGACCGCTTCCGGGCGGCCCCCAACGAGGTTTTTTCGAGCAGTTGGGGCATCGAACGGGCAGTCCAGAGCGTTGTCGACGAGCGATGCAGTTCCTGAACCAGCGGAAATCGACGGTTTCCGCGGACTCGCTGCAAGACGCGGAGAGGGAAGTCGGCAGTTTGGCACGGGGCGAGGTCCCGCAAAGACCGCATCTAAGCAGCGTCTTGGTCGTCGCCGCGACAGTCGCGGTGGCGCTCGCGGCGGTCCCGGCCCCAATCATCAACGCTACGCCGAGCTGCGTGCCCGGAGCCGAATCTAACGCCTGCGCGCTCGCGCGCCTCTACCTACGCCATGCGCTTAACCCGACCCTCGCGCTCACCGCCGATACAGTCGAAGGGCTGATCGAGGAAATCGCGCGCACCGACAGGTGGGCGCGGCTTGTCGACAGCGACGAACTGCGCCGCCTGGAGCGCGGCGCTGGTCCTGCGGCCGAAGGCGCGGGACTCGTCGCTTTCGAGGAGGACGGCGGCCTTCTGCTCGCGCCATTCGCCATTGACGCGGAACGCCCGCTCGAGCGCCTTGGGCAGGTCTATGTGCCGGGCCCGCCGGACGCCGCATACGATGCGCTGCGCCGCGCGCTGGAGGAGGGCGTTCCGCTGACCGTGCGCCGGCCGGGCGAAGGCAACAGCTTCGGAATTGAGCTGGAGCCGGTTACGTTCGCGGCGCCGGCGATGGAGCCGCGCGACCTCGCCGGAGTTCCAGCGCTGAGGATCTACGAATTGCCCCGCGACGCAGCGTTGAGCATGGCAAGCTATGCGGCCGCACGGCATGACTCCGGAGACAGCTACGCCATCATCGATCTGCGCTACGCGACGGGAGGGGACGTCTTCGCATCTCTCGATGCGGCGAGCCTTTTCTTGCCGACGGGCACGCAGCTCGGCGCGATCGAGACGCGGGACGGCCCGATCGAGATCCTCGCGATGTCAAGGCCGAAGGTACGTCTAGCGGCGGACGCGTTGGTCGTCCTGATCGGGCCGCATACCGCGAGCGCGGCGGAGACGTTTGCGGCGCTCGTAGTGGAGCATGGCGCAACTGCCGTCGGCGCGCCGTCGCTCGGCAAGTGCGCGGTGCAGAGCCTGTTTCCGCTAGGGGACAGCAGCGGACGGGCGGTCGCGTTTACAACGGCGCGCTACACGCCGCCGGGCGACAACTATTGTGGTGACGGGCTTTCGCCGGCCGCGGGTCCAGAGAGACCAGAGGCGTTAAATGATGACGCTGCGATGCGCGCGTCCGTGCTGGAGGCGGTGATGCACAGCTGGTCGCCTACGGTACCGAGATCGCCTGAAACGGAGCGTGCTTCCGGCAACGCCGCGCGCGAGGAGAAGTCGACAATAGACGCGCTCGAAGCCGGCCTTCCACCCGAACCGCTATCACCGGCGTTCTGCTTGACGCCTAACCCGGCTTCCGATGCGGAGGCAGCCGATGCGCGTCACTACTTCTCGATTCTCCTCGACGGGACGGGCCCCGAACCTGAATGGCTTCGCGACCCGGCCACCGGGGGAATATGCGTTGTTCCCGCGGCGGGGGAATCTTTCGAGGATTTTGCCGAAAGGATCACCGACGTCTCGAGAAGCCAGATGGCGCCGTATCGCCTCGAGCGCCGATGAGCGCGTGGGTAGGGCCCAGCCGCGCCCGCCGCGACCTGCTTTGCACGATTTCCTTCCATGCGGCCGTCGGCTCGGCCAGCGCCTTCCCTCTGACCGCGTCATCTATGCCGTCCGAAGTCCCGGAGCCGGGAGCCGAACGCGACGTTGCGGCGCTTCTCGCCGATTGGCGGGAGGAGCGTGGCCTGAAGCGGACGCGGCTCGATGCCAAACTGCGGCGTGCGGCTCGGCAACATTCAGCGTACATGGCGCGAATGCGCGCTATTTCACACCGCGGCGCGTTTGGATCAACTTTCATCGACCGCATTCGAGCGGCTGGCTTTTCGGGCTACCCACGCGCCGAGAATGTGGCTGCAGGTCAACCCACCGCGAGAGCCGTCTTCGATGCCTGGACCAAGAGTCCCAGCCATCGTCGTAACATGGAGCTGCCAGATGTCGACTTTGTCGGTGTGGGTGCGATGCGGAACTCAAGCGACGGAGTAATCTGGTGGACGATGGTCCTTGGTCGGGGACGGTGACCGCGCATTCCAACGGAAGCACCAGAAAGCTTGGGACCTTCGGCGCCGGTGGGCGCTGACGCCATAGCGGCGCTCACCGAAGGAGGGTAGGCTGCCGCCATGGCGGCAGCCGGGGCGGCAGAACAGCACGAGAGCGTGGCAGCGCCGAGCGTCATCGCGCCGGCGGCGCTGCAGCTGAAGAGTAAGCATCCGGCCCAGACCACGGCCATGGATGTTGATCTGGTGAGGGTGAACCGTACCGGGTTCCCCGGAGGCGATGTCGTTTGGTTCCTACGCCGCCAG
>CAYFTI010000162.1:0-5317 GCA_964346065.1 uncultured Hyphomicrobiaceae bacterium | reverse complement strand
CCCAAAAACTCTTGCGTGCCCGCCTGCTGGCGCCGGCGCTGATTTCGAATTACGGACTTGCCCCCGCTACTGCTCCCGCTGCCGAAATACTGAGACGGCCCTACGGCCGTTGGGATTTGAAATGTTGAGCTATGGCGTCTGAACTGACAGTGGTGCGAAATCCCCGGGGAGCAAGATGAGCGTAAAGCACTTTGAGCTGTATTCGTTTCTTCTGGCCGTCTTGTTGATGGGGTCACTGACCTACGATTCGCAGGCTGCGACGCCGGGTCTGTTGTTTACCGAAGCGTCTTCCGAAACCGCTTGGCCCGAGCGCACGCGAACCCGCTTGCCCCTATTTGGCCTGCCGGATATGGGGAATGGCGCTCGGGCGTCATCCGGGTCAATCGTCCAGTCGGGCGATCGCACAGGGATCGATCAAGCCGCGCAACAAGCCGGCGCTCAGCCCGGCTGGCAGGCGATCATGCAGCGCGAACTGGGCGCGCGTGAATACCACGCCACGCCGGCTGGTGCCAGTCGGCTGCGCGAAGCGCGGAATGCGGGGGTGATCGACAGCACTCACCTAGCGCTGCCGGAAGACGGCCCGGTGCTGCAGTCCCCCAATCCGGCACACGACCTGCGCACCTATTATCTGAACGACCGGATCGCCGTGCTCCCGCGCGTTGGTGAACAGGCCGACTGGGTACTGACCCTCAAGACCTCCGGTATCGGTCGGTCAGCCGAGCCGCTCACCACTTTGCCCGCGGCCGCGCCATCCAGCGAGGGGAACCGCGTGCGCTACAGGCGTGGCACGCTCGAGGAGTGGTACGTTAATTCCGCTGCTGGGGTCGAACAGGGTTGGACGCTGAGCGAAAGGCCTCTGGGCGAAGGTCCGCTGGAGATCCGGATTGCCGTTGATGGGCTGGTCGCCGATGTTGGCGATAGCGGCATTCGGTTCCGCGGCACGGGCGCCGGTGCGGCCATCGCGATTCATTACGACAAGCTGGTGGCGTTCGACGCCAGCGGCGCTGACCTGCCGGCAAGGCTCGAGGCGACGGCGGGCGGATTCCGGATCGTGGTCGACGACCGCGATGCACGCTATCCCGTCGTGATCGATCCATTGATGACCACGCCCGCCTGGCAGGCCGAAAGCGACCAGCAAGATGCCTCTTTCGGCACCTCGGTGGCTGGAGCCGGGGATGTCAACGGCGACGGCTTTTCCGACGTGATCGTCGGGGCATCCGGGTTCGACAACGGCGAGGCCGATGTTGGCGCGGCGTTCGTGTATTACGGCTCGGCGTCGGGTCTGTCGACCACGCCGGCCTGGCAGGTCGAAGGCGACCAAGTGAATGCCGGTTTCGGTGTCTCTGTGGCGGGTGCCGGGGATGTCAACGACGACGGCTTTGCCGACGTGATTGTCGGGGCCCCCAGGTTTGACAACGGCGAGTTAAATGAAGGGGCTGCGTTCGTGTACTACGGCTCGGCGTCGGGTCCGTCGACCGCGGCGGACTGGCAGGGCGAGAGCAACAAGGCAAGGGCCGAATTCGGTACCTCGGTGGCCGGAGCCGGAGACGTCAACGGTGACGGCTACGCTGATGTGATCGTCGGCGCGCGGGTTTTCAACAACGGCGAGAACGATGAAGGGGCGGCGTTCGTGTACTACGGCTCGGCGTCGGGTCCGTCGATCGCGGCGGACTGGCAGGCCGAGAGCAACAAGGCAGACACTGAATTCGGAAGCTCGGTGGCCGGCGCCGGGGATGTCAATGGCGACGGGTATGCCGACGTGATCGTCGGGGCACCCAAGTTCGACAACAACGGCGCGAGCAATAAAGGCGCGGCGTTTGTGTACTTCGGCTCCGACTCGGGTCTGGCCGCCACAGCAGCCTGGCAAGCCGAAGGCGACGACCCCTTTGACCGTTTCGGCACCTCGGTGGCCGGCGCCGGGGATGTCAACGGCGATGGCTATGCTGACGTGATCGTCGGGGCGCCAAACTTCGACACCGACCAGAGCCGTGAAGGCGCGGCGTTCGTGTATTTCGGCTCGGCGTCGGGTCTGTCGACCACGGCGGACTGGCACGCCGAAGGTAACCAAGCCAATGCCAGTTTCGGTATCTCTGTGGCGGGTGCCGGGGATGTAAATGGCGACGGCTTTGCCGACGTGATCGTCGGGGCAGTTTTCTTCGACAACGGCCAGGACGATGAGGGCGCGGCGTTCATGTACTTAGGCTCAGCGTCGGGCCTGGGCACTGCGCCGGCTTGGCAGGCCGAGAGCGACCAGGAAGCTGCCCGGTTCGGCGCCTCGGTGGCCGGCGCCGGGGATGTAAATGGCGACGGTTTTGCCGATGTGATCGTCGGGGCACGCTTGTTCGACAACGGCGAAGCCAATGCAGGGGCAGCGTTCGGGTACCTCGGCGCCGCGTCGGGTCTGGTGACCACGGCCGCGTGGCAGGCCGAAAGCGACCAGGACTTTGCCGGCTTCGGCGACGCTGTGGCCGCTGCCGGGGATGTCAACGGCGACGGCTTTGCCGACCTGATCGTCGGGGCCCCCCAGTTTGACAACGGCGAGCTCGATGAAGGCGCCGCGTTCGTGTTCCTGGGCTCCGCGTCCGGTCTGTCGACAGCAGCGGACTGGCAGGCCGAAAGCGACCAGGAATTCGCCAATTTCGGTTCTTCGGTGGCCGGAGCCGGGGACGTCAACGGCGACGGCTATGCCGATGTGATCGTCGGCGCGCCCTTCTTCGACAACGGTGAGGGCGGTGAAGGCGCGGCGTTCATTTACTACGGCTCGGCGTCGGGTCTGTCGACCGTGCCGGCCTGGCGGGCCGAGAGCGATCAGGCCGGTGCCCGATTCGGTATCTCGGTGGCGGGTGCCGGGGATGTCAACGGCGACGGTTTTGCCGATGTGATCGTCGGGGCACCCTTGTTGGACAACGGCGACACCGATGAAGGGGCTGCGTTCGTTTACCTGGGCTCGGCGTTGGGTTTGTCGACCACGCCCGTCTGGCAGGCCGAAAGCGACCAGGAAGATGCCTCTTTCGGCGCTTCGGTGGCCGGAGCCGGAGATGTCAACGGCGATGGCCATGCCGACGTGATCGTCGGGGCACCTAAATTCGACAGCGGGCAGGCCGACGAAGGCGCAGCCTTCGTGTACTTCGGGTCGGCGTCGGGTCTGTCGACCACGGCGGACTGGCAGGCCGAAAGCGACCAGGAAGATGCCTCTTTCGGCGCTTCGGTGGCCGGCGCCGGGGATGGAAATGGCGACGGCTATGCCGACGTGATCGTCGGGGCACGCTTTTTCGACAACGGCGAGACCAATGAAGGCGCCGCGTTCGTGTTCCTGGGCTCCGCGTCCGGTCTGTCGACAGCAGCGGACTGGCAGGCCGAAAGCGACCAGGAATTCGCCAATTTCGGTTCTTCGGTGGCCGGAGCCGGGGACGTCAACGGCGACGGCTATGCCGATGTCATCGTCGGCGCGTTTCTTTTCGACAACGGCGAGGCCGATGAAGGCGCGGCGTTTGTGTACCTGGGCTCCGCGTCGGGTCTGGGCACGACCGCAGACTGGCAGGCCGAAAGCGATCAGGACGATGCCTGGTTCGGCTTTTCAGTAGCCGGTGCCGGGGACGTTAATGGTGACGGTTATGCCGACGTTAGCGTCGGGGCCATTGATTTCGACAATGGCCAGACCAGGGAAGGTGCGGCATTTGTGTACCTGGGCAACGAGGGGCGCAGCAACGTTGCACTGGCTCGCCAGTTCCAGATTGACGGCACCACCCCGATTGCGCCCGGTGGCCTGGTGCCGGACGGAGATTTCGTGGTATCGATTTTCGCACCCGTACATGTCGGAAGGACGCTGGCGGGCATTGCGGTGGAGGTCAAGCCAGCCGGCGTGCCGTTCGATGGGCAGAGCCTGGTGACGGCCGTTCCTGAATTGGTCTTCCAGGACAGCACCACCGGACAGGCGCGCTACGACGCCACCATCGACCTGCAAACCGCTGGTGCGTGGCGATGGCGCGCAAGAGTCTTGAGTGATCCCACCACCACGGGCACCTCCGGTATTGGCAACTGGGGCCGCTGGCTGCAACCGGCTCGCGCGGCCGGCCAAAGCGCCGATGTTCGCTTCGCAACCTTTTTCTCTGTGGGCGGCATGGTCAGCGGCTTGCAAAGTAGTGGCCTGGTGCTGAATAACGAAGGTAGCGACTTGTCGATTGCAGACAACGGGTCATTCATCTTCCCGGCCCAGGTCGACGGCTCGGACTACGCGGTCACCGTCTCGGCCCAGCCCTCCGGTCCTAGCCAGACTTGTACTGTTAGCAATGGCGCCGGCACCCTGGCCGGGGCCAACGTCACCGACGTCCGAGTGAACTGCGTGACCGACGACTTCACCGTCGGCGGCACGGTTTCGGGTCTGGCCGGCATGGGGCTCGTGCTGCGGAACAACGCCGGGGACGACCTGCCCGTTTCGGGCAACGGAGCCTTCACCTTCCCGACCGCGCTGGCCGATGGCTCGACCTATGCGGTCACCGTTGCAACCCAGCCGACGGAGCTCAGCCAGACGTGCACCGTCACCAGCGCCACCGGCACCCTGGCCGGGGCGAACGTCACCGACGTTCAGGTGACCTGCGTGACCGACGACTTCACCGTCGGCGGCACGGTTTCGGGTCTGGCCGGCACGGGGCTCGTGCTGCGGAACAATGCCGGGGACGACCTGCCCGTTTCGGGCGACGGAGCCTTCACCTTCCCGACCGCGCTGGCCGATGGCTCGACCTATGCGGTCGCCGTCAGAACCCAGCCAAGCCATCCGCGGCAGGTTTGCGCAGTGACGAACGCTACGGGACAAATCTCCGGGTCGGATGTGACCGCGATTGAAGTCGACTGCGTTACCGGGTATTCGGTTGGTGGCACGGTCACTGGACTCCGAGCAACAGGGCTTGTTCTTGATTTAAACAATCGGTCCGCACTGCTGTTCGAGCAGGACTCGGCCTTCGTGTTCGACCTGTCCCTGACGACCGGCCAGACCTGGAGCGTCCGCATCCTCTTCGAACCCGATGCGCATACTTGCACGATTTCACCGGAAAGCGGACTGATCGGCAGCACAAACGTGACGAACGTCGCTGTTAGCTGCATCACCGATATCCTGTTGAGCGACAGTTTCGAGGATCTGGCGGAGGAGCCAATCAGAGTTGATTGAACCCGCGCTTGTGAAGGCCCAGCCGGCCGCCTCACGGCTCGCCGCAGCCACTCGCCGCCCCGGGGCCAGTGCAGCCCGGTTGCGCGGCGCGCGGGTGCTCAATCCCGATCACGCTTACAATCCCGTCCAATGACTTCCAAAAATCAGTCTGAG
>CAYFTI010000161.1:0-5337 GCA_964346065.1 uncultured Hyphomicrobiaceae bacterium | reverse complement strand
TCTATGAGCTGACCAAGGACCGCGACACCTACATCACCACCGAGGTCGGCCAGCACCAGATGTGGGCGGCGCAGCATTACCATTTCGAGGACCCGAACCGCTGGATGACCTCGGGCGGGCTCGGCACGATGGGGTATGGCCTGCCCGCGGCGATCGGCGTGCAGACCGCGCACCCGGACGCGCTTGTCATCGACGTGGCGGGTGAAGCCTCGATCCTGATGAACATGCAGGAGATGTCGACGGCGGTGCAGTACAATTTGCCGGTCAAGATCTTCGTCCTGAACAACGAATATATGGGGATGGTGCGCCAGTGGCAGGAACTGATTCACGGCGGGCGCTACTCGCATTCCTATTCCGAGGCGCTGCCGGATTTCGTGAAGCTGGCCGAGGCCTACGGCGCGAAGGGGCTGCGCGCGCAGAAGCCAGACGAGCTTGACGATCTCATCATGGAGATGATCGACACGCCTGGGCCGGTGATCTTCGATTGCTGTGTCAGCAAGGAAGCCAACTGCTTCCCGATGATCCCGAGCGGTGAAGCGCACAACAACATGTTGCTGGACGATGAGTCCGATAGCGGCGACATCGAGAGCGCGATCACCGAAGAAGGCAAGGTCCTGGTGTAAATCGCGCCAGTCGCATGGACGGACTTTTGGCTCGCTGGCGCACATCCGTGTCACAGAGACGGCGCTAGGCGCCGGCCGCCAGTCGGCGGCTCAGCAAGGCTCAACTTGGATTGGGCGCGCTAGCGAACCTAACGCTGGCAGCGAAGCACCCCAAACACGTCATTGCAGGCGTGTCTGAGCGCCCGACCGGCCCACGGAGGTGGGCCGAAAACCAGAAAAAGGAACAAAATGTCGCCGCCGCAAGACGTCGCCGAACAACACACGATTTCCGTGCTCGTCGATAACGAGCCGGGTGTGCTTGCGCGCGTGATCGGGCTGTTTTCCGGACGCGGGTACAACATCGATTCGCTGACGGTCTCGGAAACGTCCCACGAGGCGCACCTGTCGCGCATCACGATCGTGACCACCGGCTCGCCAATGGTGATCGACCAGATCAAGAACCAGCTCGACAGGCTCGTACCCGTGCATCGTGTTGTTGACTTGTCGAAGATCGGCAATCCGCTTCAACGCGAATTGGCGCTTGTGAAGGTCAAGGGCACCGGCGAGAAACGGGTGGAATCCCTGCGTCTTGCCGAGGCGTTTCGCGCCCAGGTGGTGGACGCCACGACCGAGCATTTCATTTTCGAGATCACCGGGCGCCTGTCGAAAGTTGAGCAGTTCATCTCGCTGATGCAGCCGCTCGGCCTGGTCGAGGTGGTCCGCACCGGCGCAGCCGCGATATCGCGTGGCATGGACCCGATCTGAGGCGGCGACACTGTTAAAGTCATTGACCGACAAATTAACTGGCAGTTGTGTTTAAAGATTAGTACGGTTTTGCCGACGATCACCAGAGTTTTTGCTATCATGTGGATGACTTGTCGAACCTGGAAGCGGCGCTTCGCTACCGAGGGCCGGGCTGGGCTGTCATTGCCGCAGCAGAACATGGGAAAGCGCCGCTCGTTCGCTGGCACCAATATCAGGACCATCTGCCCAGCGAAATCCAGGTCAAGTACTGGTTCAACCAGTCATCACGCGCCAATGTTGCCGTGATTACCAGTGCCGTCTCCCGCATCGTTGTCCTCGATATTGACCCCGACCGTGGTGGCGACGCGGCGCTCCAAGAGCTGATCGCACAACACGGTCAGCTTCCCAAGACCGTTGAAGCGGTCACGGGGGACGGTGCGCGGCACATGTATTTCGCCCATCCTGGCGGCTTCGTCCCCACCATGCTGACCCTCGCGGAGGGCATCGAACTGCGCGCCGATGGCGGCGGCGTCATCGTTCCGCCGTCCGTGCACCCATCCGGGGATCGCTACGCCTGGACGGAGGGGTGTTCACCATTCCAGCTCAACCCGGCACCCGCGCCGCAATGGTTATGGCAGCGCGGCGCGGTCGAGAGGCTGGATGGGGATGGCCTCGTTGGGGGCCACTGTCGCCGATGCCCATCCCACGGACCGGATCATCTCGATCCTGCGTTATCTCGACTGGATCGGCGTGCAGGAAAGCCTCATACGCGAGTTGATCGGCGCGTGGAACCAGACGCGCTGGGACCCCCCGCTAACCTCCAACGAACTCGACCAGGTCTCTCATCGCGTGCGCAGCGAGAGCAAGTGACGCGGTCGTGAGGCGCGCCCGTTCCGTTGCAGAAAGGGGCTGGGTGCGAAGACACCTGAAACATCCGGCGGCAGGGGGCTGACGCCTGCTGCTTGTCACTTTTCAATGTTTTGAGCCGCAAACTTGAAGTAGCATGCGCGCCGGCGCGCGGGCGCCGCCTACGGGGCCTTGTCATCATTCCAGTCTTGTCGCGCCAAAATCACGTGGTGCGTCCACGCTCACGACTTGAGGAGATAAATCAATGAACCGGCTTTTAAGCGTGATTGGCCATATCATGCGCGAACTGACATCGGTGATCATGGCTGCCGTGATCATCATTTTCTTCTACTGGAATACCGGTTACCAGCCCACACCGGATCACGCGATTTCGGTTTCCTTCATGGCCGCGATTTTCCTGCTGGTTTATGTATGGATCCAGTCCGGCGGGATCGCCCTAACGGGCGTGCCCAACTCTCTGGCGATGGCAACAGACGCGCTTTTTTCCATCATTCCGCTCATACCTTTGTTGTTTTCGTTCTTTGATTATTACCGGGGCAATCTCGAATTGTCCGGATTCCAGATCTGGTTCGGTTACACCGCTCTGGTGGCAATACTGTTTGATGTCGTCGTGAACCTCACCCTGATGATCCGCCTGAGCCGACGTTATCTCGGCGAGACGGGTTTCGAGTAGGGGCGACGATCCGGTCCTATGCACTGGCGCTGGCATCGTGGCAACGGTGCCCGCGCGGGCTGGTGCTAACGATTTGACGGTGTGATCAGGTCGCGGCCGCGCGCAGCGCGTCGATGACCTCGCTTATCGCCGCTTGGACGAGTTGCCGGTCGTCGCCTTCGCCCATCACCCGGATGACGGGCTCGGTGCCCGACGGGCGGATCAGGAGCCGGCCAGCGTTCCCGAGGCGCTGCCGGCTGCGCTCGATGGCAGCGCGAACTGATTCGCTTTCCAGAGGTGCGCCTGCGTTGATGTGGACGTTCTCAAGGAACTGCGGCACCGGATCGAAGCGATGGCACACCTCGCTTACCGGGGCGTTCTTCTCCACGACCACCGAGAGCACCTGAAGTGCGGTCACCAGCCCGTCGCCGGTCGTGGTATAGTCCGACAGGATGATGTGCCCTGACTGCTCCCCGCCGAGGTTCCAGTTGGAGCCGCGCATCCGCTCCACCACGTGCCGGTCGCCCACGGCTGTTCGCGCCAGCCCCAGGCCCAGCCCGTTCAGATGGCGTTCCAGGCCGAGATTGGACATCACCGTTGCCACGATCCCCTCGCCGCGCAGGCGTCCGCCGGCCTGCCAGTCCTCGGCGATGAGCGCGAGGATCTGGTCACCGTCGATCAGTTCGCCGTTTTCATCCGCGATCAGCACGCGGTCCGCGTCGCCGTCCAGGGCGATCCCGATATCCGCTTCGCGCTTGCGCACCAGCTTGCAAAGAGCCTCGGGATGGGTCGAGCCACAGTGTTCGTTGATGTTGAAGCCATTGGGCTGCCCGCCAAGCGGAATGACCTCGGCGCCCAGTTCCCAAAGCGCCAACGGGGCCACCTTGTAAGCCGCGCCGTGGGCCGCGTCGATGACGACTTTCTTGCCTGTGAGGCTCACCGTGCGATCCAGCGTGCGCTTGGCGTATTCGATGTAGCGGTCATGTACGCCGTCGATCCGGCGAGCCCGGCCCATGCGCTCCGGCGTGGCCAGCAACTCGACACCGCCGTTGTCGACGAGCTCTTCGATTTTCGCTTCCTTCTCGTCGCACAGCTTGTAGCTGTCGGGGCCGAACAGCTTGATGCCGTTGTCCTGGTACGGGTTGTGCGAGGCCGAGATCATCACGCCGAGATCGGCGCGCAAAGAGCGGGTGAGCATCGCCACGGCCGGCGTCGGGATCGGCCCGAGCAGGAACACATCCATGCCAACGGAGGTGAACCCGGCTGTCAGCGCCGACTCGATCATGTAGCCCGAGAGCCGGGTATCCTTGCCGATCACCACGCGGTGGCGGCGCTCGCCATTGCTGAACAGGTGGCCGGCCGCCATGCCAACCTTGAGCGCTAGATCGGCGGTCATCGGCTGTTCGTTGGCTTTGCCCCTGATCCCGTCGGTGCCGAAATACATGCCCATGGCCTGATTCGCCCATCCCTCTTCTCAGCATTCGTCGTATTCTGGCGACTATACCAGCAAATCGGGCGATTCAGGGCAGGTCCGGACACGTTTCGTTTCAGAAAATTTCACGGCCCTTCACTTCAGGATGACGGGGCGGCGAACGGCACGCCATAAGCCGCCGAAAGCCACACGCGCAGCGCCTGGCGGGTTTCGCGCACGTCGTGGACGCGGAGGATCTGCACGCCCTGGCTGGCGGCGACGAGCGCCGCGGCGATGCTGCCCGGAACGCGGTTCTTTGCCTCGGGCTCGTTGTCGAGCGTGCCGATGAAGCGCTTGCGCGACGCGCCGACCAGAACCGGCACGCCGAGGCCGTGGAACAGGCTCAGCCCGTTCAGCAGCCTCAGGTTGTGCTCCAGGGTCTTGCCAAAGCCCACACCAGGATCAACCGCAATACGCTCTTTCGGGATCCCGGCGTCGACGGCTACGGCGATGCGCCTTTCGAGAAAATCGTAAACCTCCAGCAGCACGTCGTCATAACGCGGCGCGTCCTGCATGGTCTTGGGATCGCCCAGCGAATGCATCAGAATAACCGGCAAGCCGGTTCCAGCGGCCGCGAGCAGTGCCTGTGGGTCATGCGTCAGACCCGATACATCGTTGATGAGCTGCGCGCCATTGGCCGCTGCCTCGCGCATGATCGCGGCCTTGCGCGTGTCGATCGAGACCGGGACCGGAAGGTCGCTCAAGCCCTGGATCACCGGCACCACGCGGGCGCGCTCCTCTTCCAGCGAAACCGGGTCCGAGCCGGGGCGTGTGGATTCGCCGCCGATATCGACAAATGCGGAGCCCGCCTCAGCGAGCCGCCTGGCGTGCGCCACCGCGGATTGCGCCCCGGCAAAGTCGCCGCCATCGGAAAAGCTGTCCGGTGTTACATTGACGATGCCCATCAGGCGGGGGATGTCCATCCCCACCCCGGCAAGGGCAGGGCGTGGCGCGCTCAGGGCTTCCAGCCGTGCGGCAACCGCCGGTTCATCCATCGCCTT
>CAYFTI010000160.1:0-5345 GCA_964346065.1 uncultured Hyphomicrobiaceae bacterium | reverse complement strand
TGCGTGCCGCGCGGATAGAGCACGTTTGAGACGTTGAAGGTCATCTTCATTCGGGAAGAGACAGGCGAAAATGGGCATCTTGTTATGTTTCGTGCGGACCCGGGCGGTCTCCGCGCCGCTCATCGCGTGATCCACCCGCATTTGAAGACCGCTAATAACTGGCCTGCGTCTGCGCGACCCTCCAGACAGCCACCGAATTGCATCACCTAACACGCCGCCGATCAGGTAGGCATTCACGCCTATCATGTCCTCACCGGCCGTCATCTGCGCCCTCTCGCGTCTGTGCTACCATAATCAGGGAGGCGCGCGAGGGAATCGCCGTGCTATAAACGCCAAAGGCGTGGCTTTCCGCTCGATGGTGCAGCAGGTGAATGACGAGTAAGAAGCGAATCTCCAAGCTGCGGGTACTCGTTGGGTATCTGGGTGAGCATACGCAATCCAGATGGTGGCAATCTTCATTCCTCGGCGTAAAAAGCAGCGCCTTTCTTTGTCCCACATTTGGACGGAGCACCGCACACGCTCAGGCCGCTGGTGTCACTGAGGCCGCGCGCCGTGTGCACGACGAAGCCATCGGTGTCGGTTGTGTGTTCCACCTTTTTCGATTACCAGAGCAACTTGAGCAGGATCTGCGCTACACTCTTCCTGAAGCCATTGAAACGGTGAATGCTAGGCCGGTCGCTGATGCGCTCGAAGAACTGGAAGCGCTGGGCTCCCGGGACGTCGCGGGCACGCCAGGCCCCGCTCACATCGGGCCGGTCCCGATGTTGAACGGAACTCGATGGGTATCGACGGTCGCCAGCCACTATCACGCTGCATTTGCAGCAGGCCATCGGAGCTTTCCCTACTTTTCGGGCTAATCTTGAACACCTCCGTATTTTATACACCCAGACTAAATGCTGGTCTCGGCATTATCCCGGAGACCGTCCGGCTTCTTGAGCTTTGGCAGCCTGACCTAACTCCAAAACAACTCTTTGAAATTGCTTTGAACGTCGGCGCATTCCCGGCAATGTCCGCGCGCCGTCTGCGCAACATGGTCCTCGAAGGCTTTGCCCCACGCTTCCTAGTCAACGAGGCTCAACCGGCTCGGATGCTTAAAGCTCTGCATAGCCACGTTGATTCGGCGGACTTTTGTTTTTTTCTCTTGATCTACACCTGTCGCGCCAACGCGATTTTGGGCGATTTTATTCGAACTGTATACTGGCAAAAATATGAGGTTGGTCAAGATCATTTATTTAAAAAAGACGCTCAAGAGTTTGTATACCGTGCTGTCGCTGACGGCAAAACACGGAAGAGGTGGTCTGAGTCAACCATTCATCGAGTATCACAATATCTCCTGGGCGCCTGTGCTGATTTCGGCTTGGTTGGAGCTATGCACGGAGAAGGTCGCACGATGCGTCCAGTTCGAATCAGCTCGGTTGTCGCAACCTTCCTTGCGCACGACCTTCACTTTTCCGGACTTGGCGACAACGCTGTTGTTCAGCATTCAGATTGGATGCTTTTCGGCTTAAATTCGAATGAAACGCTTACAGAGCTGCAACGCCTAGCGAAAAAAAATTACTTTATCGTTCAGACCGGGGGTGGCACAGTTCAATTTGCGTGGAAATATGAGAATATCGGAGACTTCGTAAATGGACTCATTGCAAAAGAATTTTGACGAATTGTTGCGACGGATTTGGATCGGTCGCGATTTTGCGCACGCGAGTTTTGAGCCGATATTCTATCTTGTTTTCGAACCTCGTCAGATTTTGGACGTCAAACGTCTGATGTCGGCTTGGCAGGCCCGTTTGAGGCACGAGGGCTGGGAGGTTCATCGTTTCTCGGTCGCCGAGCACATCGCGACGATCCTTGGCGATGCGCCACTGCGGAATGTTTGGCTGACGGCTGATCGCAAGTCGCCGCTTGATTGGAGCCGAGCGAACGCTTCACTGGCCAATGCGCTCACCTCGGGTGCAAAACTCCAATTCCGTCTGGAGACGCTACTTTCCAGCCTGGAAGGTACCCGCAACGCTCTCGTACTCGTGACTGATCTTGAGGCGCTGCACCCGTATCTCCGTATTGGTGCTGTCGAAGCTCAGCTTCAGGGCAACTTTCACGTGCCGACGATTTTCCTCTACCCGGGGGTGCGAACCGGCAAAACACAATTGCGCTTTCTCGGCTTCTATCCCGAAGATGGCAACTACCGATCCGTCCACGTCGGCGGCTGACGCCGCGCAGGCTTGCAAGACCGACGAGAAGCCCCATGACCGTGATCCGCTCCCTCTTTCATAGCAGCCGCGACATCAGTCGCTCGATCGAGAAAGTCATTACCTACCAGGCCTCCCAGGAGGAGCGGCTCCGGGCCGAGATTTCTGAGTACGTCGTGACCGACCGGATCGAGGATCAGCTGGAGAAGCTTCTTGAAAAGATGCAGGCGGCAATGGACGCCGGCGGCGGCCATGAGGTCGGCGTCTGGGTGTCCGGGTTTTACGGCTCGGGCAAGAGCTCCTTCACGAAGTACCTCGGCCTCGCATTCGATGAGCGCTTCACCATCGACGGGCAAGCGTTCCTCAAGCACCTCCAGAATCGGGTCCAGCGCGCAACGACCCGCGCTCTGCTGAGTACTGTCGCGTCCCGGTTTCCCGCCGCGGTCGTGATGCTCGACCTGGCCAGCGAGCAGATCGCGGGCGCGACGTTGGCCGAAGTCTCGACGGTGCTCTACTACAAGGTTCTCCAATACGCGGGCTACTCGCGCAACCTGAAGGTTGCGGCGTTCGAGCGCAAATTGAAGAAAGACGGTCGCTACGCCGAGTTCGAGACCCTGTTCGAGAGCGAAGTAGGCGCCCCCTGGAAGGACTACCAGAACGACGAACTAGTTGCCGATGCCATGCTGCCGGCTTTGGCTCATCGGATGTACCCGACCCTTTTCCGCAGCGAGCACGCCTTCACTACGTCGACCAGCGACGTGATCTACCTGATGGATGATCGCGTGGAGGAGATGATCGATCTCGTCCGCGACGTGTCGGGCAAAGAGAACATCATCTTCGTCATCGACGAAATCGGCCAGTATGTTGGCGGCAACACGAACAAGATTCTGGACCTCCAGGGCCTCGCCGAAAACCTGAAGGGCATCGGCGGCGGAAAGGTTTGGATCGTCGCGACGGCGCAGCAGACGCTGACCGAGGACGATCCCCAGATCGCCATCAACTCGCCGGCACTGTTCAAGCTGAAGGACCGCTTCCCGATCACGGTTGAGCTGGAGTCGAGCGATATCCGGGAGATTTGCTACCGCCGACTGCTCGGGAAGTCGCCGGACGGCAACAAGCAATTGACCGCCCTGTTCGAACGGCACGGGGCGCAACTGCGCCACCACACACGCCTCGTGGACGCGAGGCCCTACAGCGCCGCCCTGGATCGCGACGCTTTCGTCAACCTGTATCCTTTCCTGCCGGCCCACTTCGACATCCTCCTGCACCTCTTGGGCGCGCTGGCGAAATCGACGGGCGGCATTGGCCTGCGGTCGGCGATCAAGGTCGTGCAGGACATCCTCGTCGAAGGCGCCGGTCGGAACGCCCCGGTCGCCGACCAGTCCCTCGGCTGGCTGGTTACCACGGTTACGCTATACGATTCGCTCGACCGCGACATCCTCCGCGCTTACCCGCAGGTCCATCAGGCAGTAACAAAGACGCTGGACCACGTCGGCGACGATGCGGTGAAGCGCGACGTCGCGAAGGCCATCGCTGTCCTGCAGATCCTCAACAATCTCCCCGCCAACGCCGAGAACGTGGCCAGCTTGATGCATCCCGCCGTCGACGCGGCATCGATGCTGGAGCCGGTCAAGACGGCGATCGACGAGCTGTTGAACGACCAGTTCGTCCCGCTGATGGAGAAGGACGGCAATCTTCGCTTCTTCAGCGAGAAGCTGACGGACATCGAGCAGGAGCGCGGGCGGATCAATGTCCGCACCCAAGATTTCCGCCGTATCTTCAACACCGCTCTGCGGGAAGTGTTCGATCCGCTACCCACTGCCAAGGTGCACGAGTCGCTGTCGGTCACCTCGGGCATCAAGCACCTCGTGGGCGGCCAGAGCCTCGGGCTCGCGGGCGAGCGGGAGGCGGTACAGACCATCGTCGCATTCGCCGAACCGCAGGACTACGACGCCCAGCGCGAGCGCCTCCTGGACGAGTCCCGCGCGCGAGCCAACGAGACCACCATCTACCTCTTGGGTCGCGCCGCCCCCGAAGCGGCCGACCTCGTCGCCGACATCCACCGTTGCCAGCGCATCGCCGAGCTTCACCGCAACGACCCCGACCAGGAAGTGCGGGAATACTGTACGAGCCAGAGCGAGCGCGCCGCGAAGCTGCTGGCGGATCTGCGCGGAGTTCTCGCCCGCAGCCTTTCCCAAGGCTCCTTCCTGTTTCGCGGAGGCGCCACGGCGGTCGACAGTCGGGATTCGGATTTGGGCAAGGCCGCCCGCGCGGAGCTGGCGGATGCGGCGGCACGGATCTTCGACCGCTACCCCGAAGCGCCGGTCCGCGTCGACACGACCCTCGCCGAGAAGTTCCTGCGCCAGCCCAATCTGCGCGCCATCACGTCGCAGCTCGATCCGCTGGGTCTCGTCGAGTTGAGCGGCACACCGCAGGTCAAAACGTCCCAGAAAGGCCTCGTCAGCATCCACGACTTCATCGAGCGGACCGGCACGGTCGAGGGCAAGAGCCTGCTCGACGCCTTCGCGCGCCACCCGTTCGGCTGGTCGCCGGACACGCTCCGCTACATGATCGCCGCCCTCTTCGTGGCAGGCGAGATCAAGCTGAAGGTCGCCGGCCGCGAGGTGACGGTTAACGGGCAGCAGGCCGTCGACGCACTCAAGACCAACACGAGCTTTCGCTCGGTCGGCATTTCGCTGCGCGACGATCGGCCGTCGACGGAGTTGCTGGCCAAGGCGGCCGAACGACTCACGATACTCTGCGGCGACCAAGTGGTGCCGCTCGAGGACGATATCAGCAAGAAGGCGCTCCAGAAGCTGCCGGAGCTGCAGAACCGCCTCTCCCCCCTCACCGAGCGGTTGACCACACTGGGCCTGCCCGGCGACGACACCATGGAGACGGTCAACCAGCAGATCGCGTCCATGCTGCAGACGGATGCGTCCGACGCGCCGCAGCGCTTCGGCGCCGAGCAGTCGCCCCTCTTCGACGGGCTCGAGTGGGGCCTCGCGGTCAAGAACGCCTTCGATCAGGGCCTGTTCGAGACGGTCCGCGGCCTGCGGGAGATCGAGCGCGGGATCGCCGATCTGCCGGAGACGGGCTTGCCGGGCGAGCTTCGCAGCGAAGTCCGAGACGACCTCGAGTTCGTCGATCAGCGCTTGGCCC
>CAYFTI010000159.1:0-5443 GCA_964346065.1 uncultured Hyphomicrobiaceae bacterium | reverse complement strand
ATCGCCGCCGGCCCCGTCCCGGTTGGCCGCCATGGCCAAAGCTGATACGCGTATCGTGAGCGACTCACAGCCGGCGGAGATCCCTGGGCCATGGGCATGGATACTGCGGAGATTGACTTCGAGGGACTGGCCGCGCCCCTTGCGGAAACAGCGCAACGCGCCGGTCAGGCAATCCGGGATATCTACGCGGGCGGGCTGGAAGTGCGCAGCAAGGCCGATGCCAGCCCGGTGACGGATGCCGACCAGGCCGCTGAGAAGATCATCCTGGACGAATTGGGGCGGCTGGCGCCAGAGCTCCCGGTTATCGCGGAGGAAGCCGTCGCTGCCGGTAAAATCCCGGAGACCGGCGATCTGTACTTCCTTGTCGATCCGCTCGACGGGACAAAGGAGTTTGTCAGCGGCACAGGCGAATTCACAGTGAATATCGCGCTGGTCAGGGATGGCGTCCCGCGTTTCGGACTGATCCTGGCGCCCGCACTTGGCGAGATCTTTCTCACTCTGGCCGACAACCATGCCATCAAGGCCGAGGTGGGGACCGACGGCGTCCGGCGCTTGGACGCGGTCACGCACAAACCGCTCCATACGCGGGCGCTGAGACCCGGGGCCCTGCGCGCCGTTGCGAGCCGATCGCACATGAATGCGCCGACGCGACGTTTCCTGGAAACCTACGAGATCACGGACACCTGTAGCGCCGGCTCTTCGCTGAAGTTCTGCACGATCGCGGCCGGCGAGGCGGATGTCTATCCCCGCCTCGGCCCCACCTGCGAATGGGACACGGCGGCGGGCGACGCGATCCTGCGCGCTGCCGGCGGTGTCGTGCTCGGCGAAGACGGCTCTCCGCTGCGCTATGGCAAGGCGGACGGCGGTTATCTCAACCCCGGTTTCGTCGCCTGGGGCCGACCACCCGGTTCACTGGATCGTGGCTGGCTTTAGCCACACTTTACCATTATCCGCAAAGGTCACTGCAGGGTCGCGATTCGCCGTGCGTCTGCCTCCTCGCTCGGCACCGCGCCATATGAACAGGAGACCGATCGCATGACGGGTTTGATGAGGCCGCTGGCCGCGCTGGCTTTCGCGCTTGCCTTCATCGTACAGGTGCCGGCCGGCGGCGCCGAGTCCATCCAGCTTGCCCAGTCCCAGCAGGATGAGGAGAGTTACCTCCCGCCGTGGCAGGGGGAAGAGGACCTTCCGACTGTCCCCGAGGACGACGGCAGCCAGAGCGACTATGATGCGCCGGAGAGCCTGTCCCCACCGGCGCGCGAACGCTCACAGGGAAGTAACGAAGGGGCCTACGGCGATCCCTACCGCGAACCGCCGCCGCGCGGCGCCCGGCGCTACGATGATGGGTCTGACGGCCCGCCGCGGCGCTACGACGATCCGCCGCGTCATCACTACGATGACGACGAAAACTACACGTCGGATGAGATCATCGCGGCGGGCCACCGGTTCTTCGGCGGTGTGACGGAAGGACTGGCGCGTGTTGTCGAATACGCCTTTTCCCGCCAAGGCTACCCAAACGGCTATATCCTCGGCGAGGAAGCCGGCGGCGCCTTCGTCGCGGGCCTGCGCTATGGCGAAGGCATGCTCTATACGAAGCATCTCGGCCGCCACAAGGTATTCTGGCAGGGGCCTTCTATTGGCTACGATTTCGGCGCGGAAGGCTCAAAGACGATGATCCTCGTCTACGACATCCAGCATCCGGCGGAGATCTATCATCGCTTCGGCGGCGTGGACGGCTCGGCCTACCTGGTCGGTGGCGTCGGCATCACATTTCAGCGCCACGGGGAGGTTGTGCTCGCGCCGATCCGCTCGGGTCTCGGGGTGCGACTGGGCGCGAATGTGGGCTATCTGAAATATACGCGCGAGCCCACCTGGAACCCGTTTTGAGCCTTCGACGTGCCGCGCGGGCAACAACGGGCGGCTTGTCTGTGCCGTTATAATCCGGCAAGAAGATGCTAGGCGGGCCGCGCGATCAGCGGGTCGCAAAGGCGGACAATCATCGCGTTGTTGGGAGTTGCCATGCCTGATCCAGGAGCCGCAGGACCATGATCCTCTCTATCATGCTGGTCGCGCTGGGTTTCCTGATCGCTGCGCTGCTGGCCCTGCTGATCGCGCCGGCGTTCTGGCGCCGTGCCGAAAGGCTGACGAGCCGGCGGATCGAGCAGAACATGCCCATGTCAATCGCGGAGACCGAGGCGGACCGCGACCAGATCCGCGCCAGCTATGCGATTATTGTCCGGCGGCTCGAAGCCTCCCTTTCGAAGGAAAAGATGCGCTCGGCTCGGCAACTTGTCGAGATCAGCCGGCTGCAGATGGAAATCGCCAACCTGAAGGACCAGACAGTCCAACTGCGCGGACAGCTCGAAGCCGAGCATAACGCGGCATCGGTCCTGCGCCGCACGATCGCGACGCGGGTTCCCGAACTCAATCGCGCGACACGCGATGCCAGGCAGCTCGTGCATATCCGGGACCGCGAGATCGACAGCATCGTCAACCGCTTGCGCCACCGGGAGGAAGCCCTCGAGGTGGCGCAGCGCACGACCGACATGCAACAGGCCGAGATCGCGCGCCTGCGCCAGGCCATGGAGATGTCGGGCGCGCAGAATGCCGGGCGCTTCAAGCTGCGCCCCACCCAGTGGACCATTCACGATTACCGCGCGGAATATGACCGGCTGAATGTCGAGTTATCGAAGCTGCGCGAGCGATTGTCTGTCGCGTATGATCGTGAGGCGAACCAGGTCACGCATGTTCGCACCGAACTGCAGCAACTGGCGGATCAGATAACGACCGCCGCTTCGAACCTGCCTGAAGGCGCGGGACAGCGATCGATCACAAGCGATGCAGGCGCGCGGGAAGAAGCCACGGAGTCAAGCCCCTCCGACGAACTACCGGCCCGGATGCGGCCGATTGATGCGATTCTCTCCGGCGAAGGCCGGCGGACGCAGTTGCCGGCACAGACCAATCCGCTTGAACATTCGCCCAGCACGCCGAGACGCGTGTCCAGCGGCCCGCTCAGCCGCACGGCGCGCGCCTCGAAGCGGCTGGCACGCGACGCGATCACCGGGGTCAAGAGCATGACCGGCACCATGCGCGGCAATGGCGCGCGCGCGACATCCGACGCCACGGGCGGTGCTACGGGAGAGCCTTCCATGAGCGCTGCCAAGCTCCTCGGCGGCGCGGCCGTGCCAGGCCAATCCTCACAAGCGGACGTCGGCTCCCTGGCGGGGAGCCGGCCGGACTCATCAACCGGCCGAACGCAGGCGCAGCCGCGGAACGCTGAGATGTCCTCCGACGATGATGACAAGCCGGGGCGCAGCGCGGGTCAGCCCGCGGCGGAAGCACCCGACCCGGATAACCGGGCGCGCGAAACGCAAGACGTTCCCCCGGCACGCGCTTCCGACGCACCCTCAGCCGGAACCGTTGAAACGCGCGAGCAAGCGCCAAGCCCGCACAGTGGCTCGACGGGCTCCGCTGGCGAAGCCGGGGAACCAGAAAGCCTGTATCACAGCTACCGGGCTGGCCCGTCCACTTCCGGCAAACTCATGGAGCCGTCAAGCCGGACGGCGGGGCCATCAAACAGCGACAACGGCACCCATCAGCCGGCTGGTGACCCGCCTTCCGAAGAAACGACACAGGACGACGAGATCGACGCTCCATCCGTCGAAGATGACGTCGCTGATCAAGGCGGTGCGAGCGGCACAGGCAAGCACGCCCCCGAGGACGATGCAGCCGCTTCGTCTTCGTCCAACGCTTCGCTTCTCGACAGGCTGAAACACGTGCCTGAAAACGAGCCCCGTTGACTCTCTCGACGCTCACACTCTCCTGAAGCACGAAATCCACCGTGTTCCGTGGACAGCGGCACAACATCTTGGGAAAATCTTCGGCTTTCCTTGACCTGCGCGAATCAGCTATCTTTCGAAATGCAGGGGGCCTGAATCCACTCAATTTTTCCGGTCTGGTGATTCGGCACTCTCAGTCATGAAAGAACGGCGAGCGGGCGGCTGAGAGCGTCAATCGGCAGGTGGGGATAGATGCGGCAACATTAATAATCCCCGCCGGAAAAACCAATCGTCTTCAGGCGAGCGCGTCGTGACTGGACAATCGCGACGGGGCAATCGTTTCGCGTTACTGTGATTTCTTTGACCGGGTGCCCAAGCGCCCCGGTCCGGTTATTTACGCCCGCGCTATAGCCTTCGCCAGGCCCCCAAGAGGAATGGCCGCGCCAAGCGGCAAACAGGGGGCTCGTTTTATGAGACACGTTCTTGGTGTGCTCGGTGTTTTCGCAGCCGCGATACTGCTCGTCGTATCCGCGGCAATGAATTGGCGCTTCGGTTTCAGCCTGGGCAAGAGCGACTTCGACGCGCATATCTACGGCGCTGCCAGCGCGGCGTCAGACGTCCTCAAGGCGCTCATTCCCTTTTTGATTCTGGCTGCCGTGAGGGGACGGAACTGGTCACAGGCACTGGGCGGTGTCTTGCTACTGGCGATCTGCGCCTCGTACTCGCTGACCTCGTCGCTCGGTTTCGCGGCGCTAAACCGCACTGACACGGTAAACGAGCGCGCCGTCAGCGCCGCCGCCTACAAGGATTTGCGCGCGGAGGTAGGCTATCTGCGGGACCAGATGGCCCAGTTGCCGCAACATCGGCCGGCCGGGGTGGTCGAGAGCAATATCGACAGGATGAAGCAGCACCGCCGCTGGGATTCCACCCGGGGCTGCACGAATGCGACCGTGCCCAAGAGCATCGCCTACTGTCGCGAATTCCACGCGATGGAAGCCGAACTGGCCGCCGCGAAAAAAGCCGCCAAGCTGGACGATCGCATGACCTCCGTGCGAAGCCAGCTCGACGAAGTGCGCAGAGCCCGACCGGCTGCGGAGGCGGACCCGCAGGCTGCGATCCTGTCGAACATCTCGGGGCTCGGGACCGACCGCGTGCAGCTTGCGCTGATCATCCTCGTCTCGGTGCTGGTCGAGGCCGGGTCGGCGCTCGGCTTCTATGTCGCGTTGAGCCACTGGAAGATCTTCGACGACAACGCGCTTGGCGTGCCCGTGCCGGTGGAGACACCCACGAAGACGGCCCTGCCCGCGCTGGTGGCGCCGGACGAGGCGGAGTTGCCCTACGAGAAGACCGACGTGGAGATGTATTTCGATGAGCGCGTGGAGGAGTCGAAGGAATCCAGCGTGACCGCGCTGGCGCTGTTCGAGGACTACTGCAACTGGTGCGACCAGAAGGACAAGACACCGGTCAGCCTGCCGATCTTCGGGCGGCAATTCGCCGATCTGGGCGTGCAGAAGGCGAAGATCGGCGGACGCATCCGTTATATCGGCATCCGACTGCTCGACGAGGAGGACGCGGAGGCGGAGAATCAGGGCGACGAGGCGTTCGCTTAACTCGGTCTGTGGATGAGCGCCGGGGCAGCCGCGCGGATTGACGCCCCCACCTTG
>CAYFTI010000158.1:0-5455 GCA_964346065.1 uncultured Hyphomicrobiaceae bacterium | reverse complement strand
ATTACGCCGTTGGGCTGGTGGTCTTCGCGATACTGGTGGTGATCAACTTCGTGGTTGTGACCAAGGGCGCGACGCGCGTGGCTGAAGTGACGGCACGCTTTACCCTGGATGCCCTTCCGGGCAAGCAGATGGCAATCGATGCGGACCTGAATGCCGGATTGCTGAACGAAGAGACCGCGCGCGAACGTCGAGAGGGAATTCGTCAGGAGGCGGATTTTTACGGCGCTATGGATGGTGCGAGCAAGTTCGTTCGCGGGGACGCGATTGCCGGCATCATCATCCTGTTGATCAATCTGGTCGGCGGGCTGGCGATTGGGATGGCCCAGCACGGGATGGGTTTCGGCCAGGCGGTGCAGGTTTATGCCTTGCTGACCGTCGGCGACGGGCTGGTCGCCCAAATCCCGGCGCTACTGCTTTCCACCTCGGTGGCGATCATCGTGACCCGGATGTCGCGGGCGCAGGATATGAGCAGCGAAGTGCTGCAGCAGGTATTCGGCCAGACTCGGGTACTCATGTTCACGGCAATCGTCCTTGGAATTGTCGGGCTTATTCCCGGTATGCCGAATTTTATATTTTTGCTGCTTGCCGCCAGCATTGGTACCGTAGCGTGGTTTCTTCAGAGACGGCAGGATGAGACCCAAGCGCTTGAAGACGAGGAACCGGAACCACAGGTGGTTACGCCTGAATCGGGCGAACCGGAGTGGGAAAACGTATCGACCGTTGATGCGGTAGGGCTCGAGGTCGGCTATAGGCTGGTGCCGCTGGTAGACAATGATCAGGGTGGCGAGCTCATGGCTCGCATCAAGGGCGTGCGGAAAAAACTTTCGCATGCATTGGGATTCGTGATCCAGCCGGTGCACATCCGCGACAATCTCGAGTTGCCGCCCACCCGCTACCGGATCACGATATACGGTGTCACCGTTGCCGAAGACGAAGTTCGCCCCGACCGCGAATTGGCGATCAATCCCGGCGATGTGACCACTAAACTGCAGGGCCAGGACACCAAGGATCCGGCATTCGGCATGCCGGCGGTGTGGATCGAGCCGGCCAGCCGCGAACATGCCCAGATGATGGGCTACACGGTTGCAGATTCGGCAACCGTCATCGCGACGCATCTCAGCCGGGTGCTGAATCAACACGCATACGAGCTTCTCGGGCACCAGGAGGTGCAGCAAATGCTGGATGTGCTTGCCAAGGACTCGCCCAAGCTTGTCGAAAATCTGACGCCCAAGACGCTCCCGCTTTCGCTGGTTGTCAGAGTCTTGCAGCTGCTGCTGGCCGAGAAGGTGCCGGTTCGCAACATGCGGGTCATATGCGAAACGCTTGTGGATGCCGGGAGTCGCTCGCAGGACCCCGAAACGCTGCTCGCTGCAGTCAGAGCGTCTCTTGGTCGCCAGATCGTACAGAACATCGTTGGGACACAGCAGGAGGTGCCGGTTATCACCCTGGCGCCCGAGCTCGAACAGCTATTACAGAATGTTGTCGAGAAAGGCGACACCGGTGCGCTCGAGCCCGGCCTGTCCAACCGGCTCCAGGATACCCTGAAGGAGACGGCCCAGCAGCAACAGTCCCGAGGCGAACCCGCGGTTCTGCTGGTGCCGCAGGCGATTCGGTCGATGCTGAATCGTTTTTGTCGTCAGGCTGTACCGGGCATTCAGGTGCTCGCGCACAGCGAGGTGCCCGAAGACAAGCAACTGCGTCTTGTGGGCTCGGTTCAGAGCTGAAAAATGTTTTTTGTAAAGGCAACCCCAGCAGCGTTTCCAGATAGAGGAAAAGTGCAATGAAGATCAAGCGATACCAGGCCAGGGATATGCGCGAAGCATTACGGCGCATACGTGAAGAGCAGGGCCCTGAGGCGGTCATCCTTTCTTCGCGCAAGACCGCAGCGGGGCTGGAAGTCGTCAGCGCCGTGGACTTCGATCCAACGCTTATCGACATGGCCAGCGTCGCCAGGACCGGCAGTGGCGTCAGTGAATCCGGCGGTGGCGCAAATGAATCCGACGGCAGCGCATTGCCCAAGGCCGACGGAGATGCGGAGAAATCGCCTGCCAGGGGGCTGATGCAGCGATTGGGTTACGGTAAAGTCGACCACCCGGAAAAACAGGCGCGCAAGCCATCCGGATCCAACAACCAGGATTCCGACCGGGGGGCGACTGAAGTCGATGATGACCGGGCAATGATCTCCCCACAGGCCAAAAACATTGCCGGCAAGCCTGATATCGATTCGCTCGTTCAAGAATTTGACAGCGTGCAGCACAGCGGTGGCGAGGACCAGGAAATGCGACAGGAGATCAACGCACTCCGAAGAATGCTGGAAAGTCAGCTCGCTGCGCTTGCCTGGCATAATTTTGCGCGCGAGAATCCGGCACGCGGGGCGCTGGCGCGCGATCTGGTCAAGCTCGGGTTGGGGCGCCGGGAGAGCCATAAGCTCGCCGCGGAGGTATCGGTTAGGAACGACGACCTGGCGCATGGGTGGGGGTGCGCACTGGGTCTGATTGCGCAGCGGATTGTGGTCAGCGAGCGTGATCCGCTGGAGCACGGCGGGATCATTGCAGTCGTCGGCCCGACCGGCGCGGGAAAGACCACCACGCTCGCCAAACTCGCTGCGCGCCATGCGATGCTGCACGGGCCGGAGGCGGTCGTCATCATAAGTGCGGATGACTTCAGGGTCGGCGCCAAGGAGCAGCTCTTTTCGTGGGGCCGTCTGCTTAATGTGCCGGTATTCTCGGCGGACAGTCCGGACGAGCTTTCTCAACGTGTGCGAAGGTTTGGGCGCGATCAACTGGTGCTCGTCGATACCGCTGGCGTCGGACATTCCAGCCAGCTCTTGCATCGGGTGACGACAATGGTCTCGGGCAAAGGACTGGATATGCGATCGCTGCTGGTGCTGCCGGCGAGCGTTCAACGCGATGCGTTAAGTGCCATGCTCTCGGATTTCAAAAGCGTCGATCTTGCCGGTCTTGCTGTCACGAAGGTCGATGAGGCCATCTCGCTAGGCGGGATTCTCGGCGTGCTCCTGGAAAGCGAGATTCCGCTCGCCTACACCTGCGACGGCCAGGACGTACCGGAAAATCTGAGACGGGCGAGTGCGCGTAATCTGGTGCGGCGCGCTGCTGAACTTTCGCGGCCCGGTCCGATATCCTCGAACCCGGTCGGCGTTGTAGATGAGCCGCAGGAGCAAAAGGAATATGCTTTTGGCTGAACAAAGAGCTGAACGGACGGGTGATGGGCAGCGTCATTCCGGGATGACGCGCGTTGTGACGGTAGCGAGCGGCAAGGGTGGGGTGGGCAAGACGAATGTTTCCATAAACCTCGCGGTTGCCCAGGCGCAGCTCGGCCGCAGGGTCATTTTGCTGGACGCGGATCTGGGGCTTGCCAACGTCGACGTCCTGCTGAACCTGAAGGTGCGCAACACGCTCGAGGATGTGCTGGAGGGCAGGTGCGAACTGGCAGAAGTCTTGCTCGAAGGCCCCGCCGGGGTCCGGATCGTGCCCGCCACATCCGGTGTGCAGAAAATGGCGACTCTGAGCTCGCTGGAAAGCGGAAACCTGGTGCGAGCGTTTTCAAGTCTTGAGGACGAGACTGACCTCATGGTGGTCGATGTCGCGGCCGGTATTCACTCGTCAGTGACCACATTCGCCACGGCGGCGCACGACGTTATCGTGGTCGTTTGCGACGAGCCCGGCTCCATAGCGGATGCCTATGCGCTGATCAAGGTGCTGGTGCAGAATCACAATGTGCGCAGATTCAGGGTGTTGGCCAACATGGTGCGCAATGCCAACCACGGCAGGATCGTTTTCCGCAAGATTTCCCGGGTCGCCGAACGATACATGGACGTCGTACTTCGCTATGCCGGGCATATCCCGCATGACGGGTTTCTCCAGCGCGCGCTGCTTCGGCGCGAGTCGGTGATGACGGCATTTCCCGAGGTCGGGTCATCGCTGGCGTTCAAGAAACTCGCGTCGGCGGCCGATAACTGGACCGAGGGGCCGCTTGTTCCCGGAACGGTCGGATTTTTCTTCGAGCAGTTTCTGGGCCGGCCCCCGGGGCCGGCGGAGGCTGAAAGATGAATCCGCTGGCTGAGTATGAGCAGGTTGCCGGATTGCCCGACCAGGCCCTGGTCGAACGCCATGCCGATTTGGTCCGGCGCATTGCCTATCACCTGATCGGGCGCTTGCCCGACAGTGTGGACGTGAATGACCTGATTCAGACCGGAATGCTGGGTCTGATGGAGGCGGCGCGGCACTACAAGGACGATCGAGGTGCAAATTTCGAAACCTATGCGGGCATACGGATTCGCGGCGCCATGCTTGACGAGCTTCGACGGGGCGACTGGTCGCCGCGCTCGGTACATCGTAAAAGTCGGGATATGGCCGAAGCCATGGCGTCTCTCGAAAAGCGCCTGGGGCGAAGTGCCGAACCGGCGGAAATTGCCGAGGAAATGGATATTCCGCTCGATGAGTATTTTCGAATTGTTCAGGACGCCACGCAGTCGAAAATGCTGAGCGCGGACGAGTTGACGGAGTCCGGCGCACTGGAGACGGCCTCAGGACATGAGGCTGCACCGGAAAAGGAATTGCAGTTTCAGCAACTGCAGGATTTGATTGCCGAGGCGGTGGAGAATTTGCCCAAGCGGGAGAAAATCCTGATGGGGCTGTATTACGAGCAGGAAATGAATTTGCGGGAAGTGGGTGAAGTGCTCGGCGTAAGCGAGTCCAGAGTTTGCCAGTTGCACGGCCAAGCGCTCATCCGCATCAGAAACAGGGTAAAACAGCAGTCGGAATAACTCTTTTCCTGAAAACAAGAACAGGAGTCGTGAGTTGAACAAGGATATGACGATTCTGGTTGTGGACGATTTTTCCACGATGCGGCGTATCGTAAAGAACCAGCTCCGCGAGCTGGGCTTTAGCGATATTCACGAAGCCGAAGATGGTGGTTCAGCGTTTGACGTCCTGAAATCCCGGCCGATCGACTTCGTCGTGACCGACTGGAACATGCCGGGCGTGAGCGGCCTCGAGCTGCTGAAAAAAATTCGTGCCGACCAGGCGCTCGCGCATCTTCCCGTCTTAATGGTGACCGCAGAAGCCAAACGCGATCAGATCGTCGAGGCTGCACAAAGCGGTGTCAATGGTTACGTGGTCAAGCCTTTCAACGCCGTGACGCTGCAGTCCAAGATTGAAAAGATTTTCGAGCGCCTTGAACAGTGACGACTGCATTTTCGGCTCGGGAAAGGGAGAAAATATTGACAACGCAAGACGAACAATCCGATTTCCAGCAGCTTCGTCCGGCTGTCGATAAGCTTTCGCGTGCGGCCCTGGAAGAAGATCGCGAGGCATTTGAAAGCGCTCTGGACCAAGTAACCGCTTTTCGGGAGCGCAGGCTTTTTCAGGACGTGGGTAAACTTGCGCGTGAGCTGCACGAAGCGCTGAACGCGACCGCCGCCGACGGCCGCATT
>CAYFTI010000157.1:0-5457 GCA_964346065.1 uncultured Hyphomicrobiaceae bacterium | reverse complement strand
TGCCGCCCTGCGTCGCCAGCGCGATCAGCGAGAACACCACCGCCCACGGCCCGCCGTCGCCCAACTTCAAGGCAAAGGCGAGCGACATCGCGCCCGAGGCGGCGACGAACAACGCCGCGACGCCCCAGATCGCCAGGCCAGGAATGTCCAACCGCTTGCGGAAATTGCGCGGGATCATCACCGCCCCTCCGTGCTCGCGCGCAGCCGCACCGGCGTCAGCCCCAGCCGCGCCTCGGCCGCGGCCAGCAGCGCGCGCGCCCACATCAGACGCAGGCGGCGCATCCGCTCATCCAGGCTTGGCGGCATCTCGCGCATGATACGCTCCATTGGCGCTCTCCATTGCTGAACGTGCCGGCGGACAGGCGGACAAGACCTGCCCGCCGGCGACGCTGTAATAACGGAAAACTGCCCCGGAACCGGGGAACGCGCACTGCGGGGGACTTCCGCCGCGCCCAGGGAGGCCAGCGCGGCGAAACTGTCAGGCGGCGCTTTCAACCTGGCCATTGCGCCAGGCCAGATGCCGCCGGTGCATCGCCTCAAGCGTGACCTCGCCGCCCGACACCTTGCGAATCTTCTCGATCCGCTCGGGCGCGGGCCAGAAAATGCCAAGCGCATGCCGCCGCGCGGTGTTCTGATCGCCCTCGCCCAGGAGGTCGGCCAGCCGCTGGTAGCTCAGCCCTTCTCGCTTTCGCCACGTCTCAAGGTCCATGTTTTGTGCCATATCGCGATTTCCGCGAGGCTGTCAAGCGTTCTATAGCAGGTTTTGCGAATTGACCACATCGCGCAATCACGCAAAACCTGCTTGCGAGGCACAATTCATGGAAGGGCGCGATGAAAAAGAACCAGTTGCGCTACTGGCGCGATCATGCCGGGCTGAGCCAGGAGCAGCTCGGCAATCGCATCGGGCGGCACTGGCAAACCGTCCAGCGCTGGGAAAAGGGCCGTGCGCGGATCAGCGAAGAGGATCAGGAAAAGCTGGCGGCGCTGTTCGGCATCACGACCTACGAGCTGCTCCTCGGCCCGGAATACGCCTCGGCGCAGCTTATTCCCCAGCCCGAAGGCTTCCATGAAGACGCCGCGCCCTACGACCCGGGCCAGATTGAGGGGTTGACGCTCAAACTCAGCGATACCGAATTCTTGTGCGAGATGAAAAGCGATGCCGTCGCGGCCTCGCGCGAGCGCCTGCAGCTGGGCGACCTCGCCATCTTCGACATCGGCGCACGCGCCATCGCGGATCTGCAATCAGACCAGATCGCCGACGGCATCATCGTCATGGCTCAGATTTACAACGACACGACGGGCGACGCTGAAACCATCGTGCGCCAGTGGGCCGGGCCGTGGCCCGGGGTGCTCCACACCAATCGGCCGGGCCAGAACCAGATCACCACGCTGGCGCTGCGCGATGACATCCAGATCAAGGGCGTGCTCAAGCGATCACTGCGCCAGCACGCCAGGGCGCAAGGCAAACTTCAGGCTCTGCCGTCGCCTGAGTGATTTTCCCGCGCGCGCAGCCAGCCTGCCGGGTCATCCGCCACCTCGCCGGTTTGCGCATCGATCAGCTCCTTGATGCGGTCCACGCGGAAAGCCGCGGGCTGCCCGTTCATTTCCCCGTGTATCCACAACCGTCGCGCCCGACCGGATGCGTCGCGCCCTTCCCCCAGTCCGAACAGCTGCACGACATGGGCCCGGCGACCGATTTTCGGGTCGGCATATGTGATCTGCACGCGGGCGCTGAGCGGGCGCCAGTTCCTCTTGCCCGCAACCTTCAAATCCTTCGCCATCGCCTGCGTTTGCGAATCCGCCGCTGACAACAGAAGCGCGTGCACCAGCGCGATCGGCCAGATGATGAGCCCGTAGAAAAAGAACACGAAGCCGGTCTCGCCGCCCTTCTTCGATCCCGCCACCATGGCGCAGATCAGCGCCACCACCACCCAGAAAAACACCAGCTCCATCACGCATCCCTTCCGTTTTACGCACAGGCATATCTGTGTAGCAAATGCCACACATCGCGAAAACTGGCATTTTTTGCGATAATCGAATTGACAGTTTTTGCGATATGCGCCTAGCCTAGCTTGCGTTTCGCGTTAAAACACCAATTCGAGGGAACCATAACATGTTGCATCGCATACCCGCCGCGACTTGCGCGGTGATTCTCGCGGCCGCCGGCGCGGCCTGCGAGTCGAAAGCCGCCGATCCGCTGTGGAACGCCCCCGGCAAGGGCGATCGCATCGACGCCCCGCGCGGCTGGTCCGGGCCTTATATCGGCATCCATGGCGGCTACGCCGACGGCGAATGGGATGGCGAACTGCTGTGGAATGGCGGCGACGCCGGTTTCGATGACCCCAATCAGGCAATCTCCGCGGATGGCTGGTTTGGCGGCGCGCAGATTGGCTACAACTTTCAACGCGACCGCATCGTTTTCGGGATCGAGGCCGATGTGTCCCGCGTGTCCGGCTTTGACGGCGCCGGCACCTGGACAGCCCACGAAGGCGATGGCGGCAATGCCTGGCGCAAGGAGCACGACCTGTCGCTGGAGTATTTCGGCACCGCGCGGCTGCGCCTCGGCTACGCGACGGGCGCCTTCCTGCCCTACATCACCGGCGGCTTTGCCTGGGCAGTCACCACCGGCGATCTCGCCGTGACGCAATTTGCCGAGAGCGATGGCGCAGAGGCCGGGACATCCTTTGCAGATGTCGATGAAACCCATGTCGGCTGGACCATCGGGGGCGGGCTGGAAGTCTTGCTCGATGAGCACTGGTCGGCAAAAGCCGAGTATCTGTACATCGATCTTGATGAGCAGGACTACGTTTTTACCGGCAAGACGTTCACAGGCGCGGACTTCAGCAGCGACAGCTACAAGTCCGACCTTGGCTTTCACAGCGTCCGCTTTGGCCTGAACTACCAATTCTGACAAGTCAGCGGGGGGAGACCGGGCCGCGCGCCTTGTCCCCGGTCCTGACCCGGGGAGCGCGGTCCGGCTTTCGCTGTACGCAATCGAAGGAGGAAATCATGTCAGAAGCTTTCACACTCGACCTGCCGGCCGCCGAATCGCGCGCGCCAGCTGCGCCCACGCTTGTCGCCGTCGCGCAATACGAGGCGGGTCAATACATTTCCGCCGATCCGGTTGCCGGCTTCGTGTTCATCACCGATGGCGAGGACGGCCACTGGCAGCCGGGCTGGGCGCATCGCGACCAGATCGGCATTTCCGACGCGCAGTATTGGCTTGCCGAGCGTCGCTATAAGCCTACGCATTTCGCCATGCCTCCCGCGGCCCCGGTCGACGGGGTGACGATATGAGCGCGCGCCACAAAGCCAGCCGGGGGCGCACCCCCGGCGGCGATGACCTCGCCATCCTGGGCACGGCCGCTGACGCCAATGAGCTGCTGATCGTCCACGCGGGCTACGAGGCCGGCCGGCGCGGTCGCACCGTGGCGGATTGCCCGGACTATGGCGGCAACGATCGCTGGCAGCGGCTGTGGCGCGGCGGGCTGTCGGCCTGGCATCTGAAGGGAGAGGCGGCATGAAACACATTGCCGAGGTCATATCGCAGGCCGCGGTGCCCGAGCTTCGCCGGGCCTACGCGGAGAACGCCCGGCTGCGCACGGCGATCCGCTGCGCGGTCGAGGCTTATGACAGCGACCAGCGCGCAAGCGCCCAGCACTTTATTCTCGCAATGGGAACGCTGCGCAAGATCGCCGACGAAGCCGCCATCAGGGAGGGAGAAGAATGATATCGCCGATTGTCATTGACGACCCGGCGGAGCTGGCCGCGCGCGAGTATGCGCTTGAGCTGGCCGCCGGCCACGCCCGTGACGCCGACGCGGAAAAGGCCGCCGTGATCGTCGCCGCCTTCGCGCGCCAGCTTTCGACCGACCTTGAGCTTCCACCAGGCCGCATCATGCTTGAAGCTTATCGTCAGATGACAAATGAGAAGTCCCGTGATGAGCTATGACCGCGAAAGCATCGCGCGTGAAATCGCGGGCATCCAGCGCGCCGATTTCCGCACCTTTGAGACCGCCACGCTCAAGCGCGCGTTCGGCGGCGACTATGCCAACCTGCCGAAAGGCTTCGAGATCATCGACTATCCGTCCGGCCAGTCCGACGTTATCAACCTGCGCGCGGCAGGGCAGGGCAATGACTGAACGCCTCACCGCGCCCCCCGCCCCGCTCAGCCTGGACGAGGTGCACGCCCTGCTGCCCGGCGCCAGCCGGCGCACGCTGCGCGAGACAATCCAGCGCATCGGGTGCTATAGCCGGATCGGGGGCAAGATTTTCCTGAGCCCCCAGGACCTGGAGACGCTGCTGGAGGAGACGCGCCCATGCCGCTCAAGATCAAGTGGGTCGGCGGCATCGCCCACGCTCACGGCACGCTCGCCGGACGACGCATACGACAAAGCCTTGGCACGCGTGACCCCGACATCGCCGAGCACCAGCGCGCGCGCATCGAAAGCCGCACGCTCAAGGCCGCGCTCTACGGCGAAGAGTATGAAATCACCTTCGCCGAAGCCGCGCTCAAATACCTCGACGAGGGCGGCGACGGACGATTCCTCGCGCCCATCCTGAAGGCGTTCGGCCCGCGCCGGCGCATCGCCGAGATCAAGCCGGGCCATATCCGCTCGCTTGCGCGCCAGATTTACCCGGATGCCAGCCCCGCGACACGGAACCGCCAGGTGATCACCCCGGTGCGCGCGGTCATCAATCACGCCGCCGATTCGGGCCTGTGCGCGCACGTCCGAATCAAGCGTTTCGCCGAGGCCCGGGCTGAGCGCCGCGCCAGCGACAGCGCCTGGATCGAGGCCTATTGCGCGGCGGAAGCCTGCCCGCGCCGGCGCGCAGCCCGGCGGTTCATGTGGCAGACCGGCGCGCGGATTTCGGATTGCGTGCGCGTCGAGCCGCGCCACCTCGATCTCGCGCGTTGCCGGATCACGCTCGAGCGCACCAAGAACGGCGATCCGGGCGAATTCCTGATCACGGCCGAGCTGGCGGAAGAGATCGCCGCGCTGGAGCCGCGCCGCTGCCGCGACGGGTCTTTGCGCGTGTTCGGCCACCAGCACCGCGACGGGCTTTACAAGGCGATGCGCCGCACCTGCGCGCGCGCTGGGCTGGAGATGCTCACCCCGCACGAAGCCGGACGCCACGGATTCGCGACCGAGATGATCGTGCGCCGCGGCCTGGACGTGGCGACCACCGCGCGGCTCGGGCGCTGGAAATCGCAACGCCTGCTGCTGGAGCGCTACGCCCACCCGGAGAACCTGTCCGAAACCGTAGAGGCCGTGTTTGGGCGCGCGGCGGCTGGCAAGCCGCTGACAAGCGCGCCATCCGCCAAGGTCCAAGCCATTGATTTTTCAGGGGAAAAGAGCAAGCGCCGCGGCCCTTAGCAGGGGAGCGCCTTCGACCGCTCGGCCACCTCTCCACTGCTGCGAATAGCAGGAAATATAAGGGTTTTGCAAGGAACTTG
>CAYFTI010000156.1:3060-5539 GCA_964346065.1 uncultured Hyphomicrobiaceae bacterium | reverse complement strand
CGTCAGAAGCCGGCGCCGGCAAAGCGGCGGCGGCTGACCCGGGAGGCTTCAAGCAAAAGGAGTGACCATGTCCACATCGATCGCGAAAGCCCGCACGTTAGCGGCGGCTGTCGGGGCGCTGGCGATAGGCGCGTCCCTCGTTATCGGCTCCAGCGCGGCCCAGGCGGCATCGCTGGCGGAGATTAAGGAGCGCGGCTACATCACCATCGCGACGGAAGATAATTACGCCCCGTTCGAAATCATGAAGGAGGGCGAGCCCACCGGCTTCACCCACGACGTGGTAGCCGAGCTGCGTGACTATGCCGACTTCGAGATCCGGCAGGAGATCATGCCCTGGTCCGGCCTGCTGACGGCCGTGCGATCGGGCAAGTACGATGCCGCGATCACCGGCTCGATCGTCTCCAAGCCGCGCCTGCGCGTGTTCGACTTCTCGGTGCCCACCGCGAGCGCGCAGCACTACTACATCAAGCGCAAGGGCGACGACAGCATCCAGTCGATCGCCGACCTCGACGGCAAGACCGTCGGCGTGCAGGCCGGCAGCGTGCTGCTGTCCCGCCTGCCCGAGCTGGAGGCGATGATCGAGGAGACCGGCGGCGAGATGGGCAAGGTGGTAGAGTACACCTCCTATCCCGAAATCTACTCCGACCTGCTGAATGGCCGCCTCGACTACACCGTCAATTCGGTGATCAGCGCCCAGAGCGTGATCGCCGAGCGGGGCGACGAGTTCGCCATGGGCGAACCGGTCTCCGGCCCGGGCTTCCATGCCTATCCGGTGCCCGAGGGCAACCCCGAACTGCTGCAGTACATAAGCGACTTCGTGCTGCACCTGCGCGACACCGGCCGGCTGGCGGAGCTGCAGGAGAAGTGGTTCGGCCAGGCGTTCCCGGATCTGCCCCGGGAGATGATCACCTCGGTCGAGAAGTACAACGAGCTGACGGCGGCCAACTAAGCCTGAAGCTGCCTGCACCCAACGCCCGGATCCTGCCCTAACCCACAGGAGGGGCGGGTCGTTGGAGCGGGTCCGCCTTGACCGTCTTGGCGGCAGCGGGCGGCGGTGAACCGGACAGTCCGGCAAGCCTGCCGCCCGCCGGCCCCGCTTACCCGACATGACGCGCAGTTCACCCGGGGGAGAGTCTGTTTGACCGGTGGCGACTTCGAGACGCTGTTCCTAGGCGCGTGGACGACGATCTGGCTGTCGGCCGTGTCGATCGTGGTGGGCGTTCCGTTCGGGCTGCTGCTCGGCCTCGGCCGGGTAGCGCGGGTGCCGGTGCTCTCGCACATCATCGCGGTCTACGTCTCGATCGGCCGGGCGACCCCGCTGGTGACACTGGTGCTGCTGTTGTTCGTGGGCCTGCCGGCGGTGGGCCTCGACATCGGCAAGACCACAGCCGGCATCCTGACGCTGGTACTCAACACCGCGACCTTCAACGCGGAGATCTGGCGGTCGGTGTACCAATCGTTCCCGGCCGGCCAGGTGGAAGCCGCGCGCGTGGTCGGCATGCCCAAGCGCAAGGTTTTCCTGCGGATAATGCTGCCGCAGATGTCGGTGTCCGCCCTGCCCGGGCTGATGAACGAAGCCACCATGCTGGTCAAGGCGAGCCCAGCGATCGCGGTGATCGGGATCGTCGACTTGACCCGGGTGTCCGACCGGATCGCGGCCCAGACCTACGCGCCGCTGCCACCGATCCTGGCGGCCTGCGCGCTTTATCTGATCATCAACAGCGGCTTGGTGCGCCTGCAGCGCGTGGTCGAACGCCGCGCCGCGCGGTACGCCAGTTGACCCGGTACCAGGTGACCAGGCTCCAGCCGCTAAGGAGCGGGTGATGAGCGATTGGGAAATCGTGTTCAGCCAGTGGCCGCGCTTCGTCGACGGCTTCGCCAATACGCTGATGCTTTTTGGCCTGTCGACCCTAGGCGCGTTCGTACTCGGGATCGTGCTGGTGAATATCCTGAAAGGCCGCAACCCGGTCGCCCGCGGGCTGACGGCGGCGTACGTCGACGGTATGCGGATGCTGCCGTTCCTAATCTTCGCGTACCTGCTGTACTACGGTCTGCCCACCTTCGGCATCAAGCTGACCGCTTGGACCGCCGGTCTGAGCGGGCTGATCCTCTATCACGGCGCCTACGTCGCGGAGATCCTGCGCGGTAGCTGGTCGCAGCTGCCCGCTGGTCAGAGCGAAGCGGCGAAAGCCCAGGGGCTGCACGGCTACCGCCTGTTCTTCCGTATCTTGCTGCCGCAGCTGGTGCTTAACAGCGCGCCGATCATGGGCAATCAGCTGATCTACATGCTCAAGGACACCGCCTTCCTGATGATCATCACGGTCCAGGAACTGACCTCCACGGCCTCCTCGGTGCAGTCGGAATATTTCGTACCGCTCGAGCCGTTCCTCGTCGCCGTGGCGCTCTACTGGGCCACCAGCCTGGTGATCGAGGGCGCGGTCGCCTTGGTCCACCGTCTTGCGAAGGAGAGAGGCCTTGG
>CAYFTI010000156.1:0-2960 GCA_964346065.1 uncultured Hyphomicrobiaceae bacterium | reverse complement strand
GATGGGCATGGTGTTCCAGAACTTTAACCTCTGGCCGCACTTCACCGTGCTCGGGAACATCACCGAGGGGCCGGTCCAGGTGCTGGGCCGGTCCAAGGCGGACGCACGCACGCACGCTGAGGACCTGCTCGCCAAGGTAGGGTTGGAAGACAAGCGCGATGTCTACCCCTTTTCGCTGTCTGGCGGGCAGAAGCAGCGCGTGGCGATCGCCCGGGCACTGGCGATGTCGCCGCAGGTCATGCTGTTCGACGAACCGACCAGCGCGCTCGACCCCGAGCTTGTCGGCGAAGTGCTCTCGGTGATGCGCCAGCTCGCCCAGGAGGGCATGACCATGGTCGTCGTCACGCACGAGATGCAGTTCGCGCGCGAGGTCTGCCAGGAAGTTGTATTCATGGACCAGGGCAAGGTGGTCGAACGCGCAACGCCGGAGCGCTTCTTCCAACATCCGGAAGCCGAGCGCACACAAAAATTCCTGGCCCGCTACAGCTGATGCCGTTTCAGGCCGTACGTTCTCGACCCCGCTTATCCGGTCGCCTTGGGCGCGAAAACGAGCGCGTGGATCGGGGTAGGGTTATAGGCGTTGCACGGGTTGTGCACTTGCGGACAGTTGGAGATCACCGCGAGCACGTCTATCTGGGCCCGCAGGTCGACGCGTTCGCCCGGTCGGGACCGGCCATGCGCGATCGCTGCATCAGACGCGCCGGACACCGGGAACTCCATGAAGAAGTTTACGTTGGGAACGATGTCGCGCCGCCCCATGTCGTGTGCGTTAAGCGCGGTCAGGAAATTCTCCCGACACCCCGGGACATCCTCCACGCCGTAGAGCATCCGATTGCTGGGCGCACTGCAGCAGCCGCCGAGCGTGTCGTGCCCGACGAAGGTGTCGGCCACAATCTCGAAAAGCGGCCGCGCCACGTCCGAATAGAGGCTGTGTCCGGTAGTGAGCGCCGCCGTCCCGGCAGCCTTCAAGGTATTGGGTACGTGGTAACGCTCAGCTCGGTCGGCATCGGCGTAGCACAAGAAATCAACGGCCTGGCTGCCGTGCAGGTCGACCAGCCGCAGGATTTGCCCTCGAACGACCAGGCGCGACCAAGGGGCGCCGGCATCAATCACCGCATCGTACACGCAACTGAAGCCCACCGGTGCCGCGCTCGAGTCCGTCTCGATCTCCGGGCTCTCGCGCATCGCCGTCTCCCGATCGCTGCCTGGCGGCGGCGCGCGCCGACTGGTCGCGCCCATCCGCAGACTAACCCACCACGTAGTCCGGGCAACGTGCCAACGCCGACACCCCGGCGCTGACCACGTTTGGCCGGGCCTCCCCCTTCCCGTTATGCGAGGTGACGTTATGCAAACGACCACCAACACGCTGGAGCACCACTGGCTTCCCTTCACCGCCAACCGCGACTTCAAGGAAGACCCGCGCCTGATGGTGCGCGCGGAGGGCGGCTACTACTGGAACCACAAGGGCGAGCGGATCGTCGACGGCGCCTCCGGCCTGTTCTGCTGCGCCGCCGGTCACGGGCGCAAAGAGATCAGCCAGGCGGTCGCGCGCCAGCTGGAGGAGATGGATTTCACGCCGCACTTCCAGGTCGCGAGCCCGAGCTCGTTCGAGCTGGCGAGCAAGGTGAGCGCGCTCACCCCCGGCACGCTGAACCGCATTTTCTTCACCAACTCCGGGTCGGAATCGGTGGATACCGCGCTCAAGATCGCGATGGCTTATCACCGGGCGCGCGGTGACGGGCAGCGCCTGCGCTTCGTCAGCCGGGAGCGCGCCTACCACGGCGTCAACATCGGCGGCACCTCGCTGTCCGGCATGGTCAAGAACCGCGAAACGTTCGGCGCGGTGATGCCTTACATCAGCCACATGCGCCACACCCATCTGCCGGAGCACCGCTTCACCCGTGGCCAGCCGGAAACCGGGGCGGAGCTTGCAGACGATCTGGAGCGGATCGTCCAGCAATTCGGCGCGTCCAACATCGCGGCCTGCTTCGTCGAACCGGTGGCGGGCTCGACCGGCACCCTGGTACCGCCCAAGGGCTACCTGCAGCGACTGCGGGAGATCTGCGACCGCCACGGCATCCTTCTGGTGTTCGACGAGGTGATCACCGGCTTCGGCCGGATGGGGGCGCCGTTCGGCGCGCAGGCGTTTGGGGTCACGCCCGACATCATCACGATGGCCAAGGCGATCACCAACGGCACGCAGCCGATGGGGGCCGTCGCGGTCAGCGAGGAGATCTACGACAGCATCGTCGACGCCGCGCCCGACAAGGCGATCGAGCTGTTCCACGGCTACACCTATTCCGCCCACCCAGCCGCCTGTGCGGCCGGTATCGCGACGCTGGACATCTACGAAAACGAAGGCCTGTTCGAGCGTGGGCAAGCAATCAGCGGCTATTTCCAGGACCGAATGTTCGAACTGCAGGACCTGCCGGGGGTGCAAGACATCCGGTGCTACGGCTTGATGGCCGGGATCGACGTCACGCCGGCGGTCGTGCCCGGCCAGCGCGGCACCGAGTTGATGAAGAAGATGTTCCACAGCGGCCTGCACGTGAAGTTCACGGGCGACGCCGCGATCGTTGCCCCTTACCTGGGCACGGACGAAGGTCACATCGACGCGATCGCGGAGACGTTGCGCACCGTCCTCGCCGACGTCCCGGCGGCGTGAGCCGACGTTACCGCATACGGCAGGCTCAGCCGGGGGTATGAGCCTTTTTGCCGGTCTCCTTGCGGCTGCGGCGATCGCGCTTTCGGGCCTGGTCCGCGGCTTTTCCGGCTTCGGGTTCGGGCTGGTCGCGGTGCCGATGCTGTCGCTGATCCTGGATCCGCGTCAGGCCGTCGGCATCGCGATGATCTTACAGGCGACCTCGGGCCTGCTCGTGCTGTGGCACAGTTGGCGGGCGGTCGCTTGGGGGCTGATGGGCAGTCTCTGCCTCGGCACCGCCGGTACGCTCTGGTTGGGC
>CAYFTI010000155.1:0-5577 GCA_964346065.1 uncultured Hyphomicrobiaceae bacterium | reverse complement strand
ACCGGCTGCTCCATGCCCGGCGCCTCGGTCTTTTCCGAGATGATCGCGCCAGAATAATCGATACCATAGGTGATCTCTGGCCAACCGTAATTGACGCCGGGCTGGAGGATATTCAACTCATCGCCGCCGCGCGGGCCGTGCTCGTGGAACCAGACCGTTGTCGTGCCGGGACGCAGCGCGATCCCCTGAACGTTACGATTGCCATACGTATAGATTTCCGGCTTGGCATCCTCGCGACCCGCGAAGGGATTGTCGTCGGGCACGCTGCCATCCGGGTTGATGCGCACGATCGTGCCGAGATGGTTCTCAAGGTTCTGCGCCTGATCCATGTAGCTGTAGCGATCGCCAAGCGTGACGAAGAGCGTGCCGTCGGGGTGAAATTGCAGGCGGCCGCCATAATGCGCCGAGCCTGGCGTCTTCGGCTGCACCCGGAAAATCGTCTCCACGTCGCGCAGCGCCATCGCATCCAGATCCAGCCGCCCGCGCGCGACCTCGGTGCCCGCGTTGCCGGGGCTGCCGCCCGCATAAGCGAAATAGATCAACCCGTTGTCGGCATGGTCCGGGTCGAGCGCGACATCCAGCAGGCCGCCCTGCCCGCCGACCATCATGCGCGGCAGCCCGGAAATCGCCTCGGGCTCGAGCTTGCCGTCGCGTACAACGCGCAGGCGCCCGTCACGCTCGCTCACGAGCATCTCGCCGCCGGGCAGGAAGGCCATGCCCCAGGGATGCGCGAGCCCGCTCGCGACCGTTTCCACGCGGTAGTCATGCTGCTCGGACGAATACACATCGGCGACAGCCGGCCCGTGCCACAGAGCTGCGATAAGCACCGTCACGGCCAACCATGCAGCCGCGGAGCGCGCATGACGCCGCCGTGTCGTCGTCTTTTCTCGCACGCCGCTCTCCTCGCGCTCCGGTTGCCGATATTGTACTAGGTAAGTCGGCGACCGGCTGCGGTCCAGCGGATTTCCGGCTTGGTGTGCGACAGAAGCCAGTTTAAACGGTGTTTGCCGCGTCCCATCTCTGCAAAGTCGAGCAGACGGAGAACCGCGAGCGGGGATCAGCGATCAGGGAACACGCCGACATGACCACCGCAGACGCGCTTGCGCGTGTCGATGACATCGCGCGCCATCTCACCCGGCAGCCGCACGTGATATGCCTTGATTACGACGGCACACTCACCCCGATCAAGCCGACGCCGCCCGAGGCCGTGCTGAGCGAGGAGATGCGCGCAAGCCTCGTCAACCTGGCGCGTATAACCCCGGTGGCCATCGTGACAGGCCGTCAACTGAGCGACGCGCGGCAGATGATCGACATCGACCTGATCTATGCCGCCAGCCATGGCTTCGAGATGAAATTTCCCGGCGAGCCGTCAAAGCCCTACGAGCCGGCCGAAGCCTTCCACGAGGCAATCGCCGATACCGCGGATACGGCCGAGGAAAGAGCCGGCGACATCGACGGGGTCATGATCGAGCGCAAACCGTTTTCGACGGCCGTGCATTTCCGCGGGACGGCTGACGAGGACATCGCGAAGGTGAGCAAGCTGGTCGAGGACCTGCAGGCGCAGCACCCCGGACTGCGCGTCCTTCAGGGCAAGAAAGTTTCCGAATTTCAGCCGCGTATTGACTGGGACAAGGGACGCGCCGTGCTACTGCTGGCTGAACGGCTGAACGTGCCGGTGACCGGCGTGCTTTACATCGGTGATGACGTCACCGATGAAGACGCGTTCCGGGCGATCGCCGGCAAGGGAATCGGGATCCTCGTGAACGAAACCGACCGCGAGACGGCAGCTCAGTACAGGCTTGACGACCCTCGTGCGGTACGCCTGTTCCTGGATCGGCTGGCGGCGGCGCTGACGGACGGCGGGGACTGACGGCAATGGGCAGTTTCGCACGCTATGCCATCTTCTGGCTGCCCCCGGCGGACAGCGCGCTCGCCGCGTTCGGGCGAGACTGGTTCGGCACCTGCCCGGACCGTGGCAAGACCAGAACGCCCGCGAGCTTCGGTCTGCCGGAAACGCTTGTTGCCACGGCCGTCGAGCGGCCGCGCCGGTATACGCTGCACGGGACCATCGTCGCGCCGTTCCGCCCTGCGGAGGGCGTGAGCGCACAGCTACTTGCCGATGAGCTATGCGCCTTCTGCGCCCGACGGACCGCCCGGAGCACCGGCCCGCTGCGCGTCTCTCGACTGTCGCGGTATTTGGCGCTCATCCCCAATGGCGGCACGGCGCGGCTTGACTGGCTGGCGGCGGAAGCGGTGACGCACTTCAACGCTTTTCGCGCCCCCATGAGCGAGACCGAGCTTGCGCGCTATCCAGCCGGGCAGCATTCGCAGCGGCAGGCCGAGAATGTGCGCGCCTTTGGCTATCCGCATGTGCTGAGCGATTTCATCTTTCACATTACGCTGGCCGGACCGCTTGAGGCGGAGCAACTCGACGAGGTCGAGCATGGGCTTGCGCCGCACCTCCAGCCGCTGACCGGCGTGCCGCTGCTCATCGGAAGCCTGTGTCTGCTCGGCGAAGTGGATCAGGCCACACCCTTCCGGCTGATCGCGCGCTGCGCCCTCGCCGCCTGATTTTCCAGCGTCGAGATCAGTTCGCGTGTCGACTCGCCCAGCGGGCCGGAATTGTCGATGACCGTGGCGCCTTCGGGCGTGTCGCCAGGCAGCGGAATGGAACTCGCCGCAGCGCGCGACATGCGCGCGCCAATCTGCCCCGCCGTCTCGCGGCCACGGCTCTGCAGGCGCGAACGCAGGACATCGTGAGCGACGTGGATATAGACGGCGTGGCTATGCGGCCAGACCTCGAAAGCGGCCCCGATGATCCGGCGCGACACATTGACGACAACCGTGCGGCCATCCTCCAGCCGTCGACGCGCCTCGACCGGGATGCCGTAGGCCAGCCCGTGCGCCCGCCAGGCGAGAAAAAAGCCACCGGCCCCTTCGAGCGCCTCGAACTCGGCGGGAGAAACCTGTCGGACCTGCTCGCTGACGTCGCTCGGACGGGTTACCACGCGACGCGGAAAGACGAAGCGTGGATCACCCGTGAAGTGCGCGCGCGCCGCCGAGATGAGAGTGTCCTTTCCAGCTCCCGAAGGGCCGGCGACGAGCACAAGAACACCCCCGCCGGCGCAAGGCTCAGCCTGTTCGCCGCTGGCGCCCATCACGCGACCCGCTCGCCCCCGCACCAGACCGCGCGAACCCCCGGCATGCCTTCGCGGTCATGGACCCGGATAAGATCGGCGCGCAAGCCGTCCGCGATCTCGCCGCGATCGACCAGGCCGATCGCCCGTGCAGGGTTGCGCGCCGCCATGGCCACCGTCTGAGGCAGGCTGATCTTCTGGCAGACATGCGGCAGCAGCAGCATCGCGTGGGCCAGCGCCGCCGGCACATAATCGCCTGAGAGCACGTCCAGCGTTCCGGCTTCGGCCAGCTCAAGCGCGTTGACATTCCCGGAATGCGAGCCGCCGCGAACGATATTCGGCCCGCCCATCAGCACGGCCTGTCCGGCGTCATGCGCCGCACGCGCCGACGCGAGCGTGGTCGGGAACTCGGCAACGGCCACCCCGTCGCCAGCGGCTTCGGCAACGTGCTCGGCTGTCGCATCGTCGTGGCTCGCCAGCACCAGTCCGCGCTCGTGCGCCAATTTCACCGTCTGAGCCCTGTTGTACGCACTGAAACGCCGCTGATCTGCCTTGCGCTCACGAATGAAAGCGTCGACCTCGGCGTCGGACATGTTGAACTTGCCCTTGTAGTAGGCCGCGTACAGGTCTTCATTTGTGAATTGGCGCTGGCCCGGCGTGTGGTCCATGAGCGAAAGAATGCGCAGCCGGGAGTGCTCCAGCAGCGGTTCAAGCAACTCAAGCAGCCCGCCGTAACTCAGTTCGCAGCGCCAGTGGAGGTGGTGATCGGCCTTCAGCGTGCCCGCTGCGATCTCGCGGTCCAGCCCGCTTGCCATCTCGTCGAGGAGCGCCACCCGCATCGCATGGCTGTGCACCTCCCCGACGCACAGAGCATTGCACACCGTGGTGACGCCGAAAGCGGTCATTTCCCGGTCATGGTTGAGCACCGCGGCCCCGACCGGCCACTGTGTGCCCGGGCGGGGCATGACATGACGCTCCAGGTTGTCGCTGTGCAGTTCCACGAGACCGGGCATCAGAAGATCACCCTCGAGGTCTTCCACACCCGCAGCACGGCTTGGCGAATCATCAACCGCCGCGATCGCGCCCCCGCGCATGACCAGCGTGCCCTCGATGATCTCGTCGCGCAGGACCATCCGCGCGTTTGTCAGTATGCGTTCGTGCTCAAAAGAAATGTTCTTCATCAATCATCTCAAACCGGCAATTTCGACTGTCCAGGGCGCCCAGATTAACGCATCGCCAGCGTGGTGCCAGAGGCGATTGGCCGCCCCGTGGAGCGACCGAGCTTTGGGGCCGCCGCCTCCGCAAGCAAGGGGCTTGTGTGGTGTTTGCATGTGTCAAGATTTTTTCCTGACAGGGCCTTTTTTTCGTCACATGACTGGAACACAAATAACACATGAGTTGACGGGGCAGCAGGTCGCCCACCACTGGCATCGACGCCGGATACAGCGAAGCAGGTTTACCGAAGGTCGATCGAAATGCCTGACTACGGTGAGATTTTACGGTACCTCGCGCAAACGCCGCCCCAGAGCGATGCCGAGCGGCAGATGCATGCCTCGCTGCTCGAACTGATTGCCGAATGCCTTCGCTCAGACGATACCGAGGTTATGGCTGAAGCGCGCCACGTGCGCGATCGCTTCCCGGATCGCTCGATGGCATTGCGGTTGTCCTGAAGGACGCCGCTTGGAGCTGCGTAAACGTTGCGTAAAGCGTAGGTGTTGCGTTTGCCCGAGTACCTGAGTGGCGATTTGAGTGTGAAGTGGCGTAAGTGGGCCAAGATCCGAGACGCTGAGCCCTGACGCAAGGAGGCAGCGGAGACACTCCGATCTGCTTCCGTCTGACCGAGACGGCAAAGCGTCTCTGGCCAATATAAAGCCAGGCCGGTTCAGGCAAGGTGCCGCGGATCGGCCTGGCGACCATAACCGTGTATCCCAGCCGCGCGTATTTGCGGCTCCCGCGTGCCCCGAAGCTGCGCCGCGCGCAAGTTTGCCCCTCGCTTGTGCGCGGCGCCCCCGAGACATCGAGTTGAGAGACGGAGCCACCGTGCCCGTCATACCCCGCCCCCCGCTCGGGCTCCGTCTCTCGCCCTTCCTCGTCCCCGGAACCCCTGGCGCAATTCAAGCGTTCTTCTTCCGCGGGTGGCGGCGTGTTAGCATGACATTGTCCGTTGTCCGGAGGTGATCATGTCTCGCGTTCTCGTCGTTCTCATCGCGGCCCTGTCTCTTGTTCTGATGGCGGCGCCAGCCTCAGCCGGCATTGTTGCCCGGATCGACCTGAGCGCCCAGAACATGAACGTCTACGTGAACGGCCACTTGCGCCATTCCTGGCCGGTTTCGACCGGGCGCGGCCGCTATCGCACGCCGCGAGGCACGTTCCGCCCGACCGTCATGCGCCGGATGCACTATTCCAGCCGTTACAATAATGCGCCAATGCCGCATTCGAT
>CAYFTI010000154.1:0-5600 GCA_964346065.1 uncultured Hyphomicrobiaceae bacterium | reverse complement strand
CGATCCCCTCGCGAAGAAACGCGAGCAACTGATCGACAAAATCCATCACATCCCTTTCCCTTGGTCATCCCGGGATGTCATGGAGGCATGATTTGTTGCCGGCGTACAAGACCGGGACCGCAACACGGCCGCTAAAAAAAAGCGGGCCGTCCGGCGAACGAACGGCCCGAGTCTAGGGAGGAAACGCCCAAGGAGGGCACGCGACAGCGATCTTGCGATCTTGCCGCGCTGCACAAAATTGGCATTGCGGCGCACAAAATTCAAGGCTTAATGGCCGTCGCATAACTGCTATGATATGTACAACCGTGCCCCGCCAGTGCCATAGGCGGGATTGCGCGACAGTTTCGCGCAGCCCGGTTACGACGTGCGGCCCCGCTTGTTTGCCGAGGAACGATGACAGGATTTCAGCCCAATTCATCGACGGCGGAACTGATGGCGTTTGCCTTGCGCCTTGCCGACGCCTCCGGCGCGGTTATCGGGCCGTTCTTCCGCCGTGCCGGCTTCGCAGAGGACAAGAGCGGTGGTGGCGTGTTCGATCCGGTCACCGAGGCCGACCGGCAGGCCGAGCGCCGGCTGCGTGACCTGATCGGTGCGGGCTACCCCGATCACGGGATCGTCGGGGAGGAATTCGGCGCCCACAATGCGCAGGCTGACTATTGCTGGGTGATCGACCCGATTGACGGCACGCGCGGCTTCATTGCGGGTCTGCCCGTGTGGGGCACGCTGATCGGCCTGATGGCGCATGGGCGGCCGCTTATCGGTGTCATGGACCAGCCCTTCACACGCGAGCGCTTCTGGAGCGATGGTCGCGGCGCGTTCTACCGCCTCGGCGACGGCGCAACCGAGCCAATAACCACGAGTAGCTGCGAGCGCCTGGAGGATGCCGTTCTCGCTAGCACGACGCCGGACATGTTCCTCAGTGATCCCGAACAGCAGGGCTTTGAAGCGGTCCGGAACCATGTCCGGGTCACACGTTTCGGCGGCGACTGCTACAATTACTGCATGCTGGCGATGGGGCTGATCGATCTTGTGGTCGAGGCACAGTTGAAGAGCTTCGACATCGTCGCGCTCACCCCGATCGTTGAGGCTGCCGGAGGCTGTGTCAGCACGTGGGACGGTGGCGCGCCCAGCGCGGGCGGACAAATCGTCGCGGCGGCGAACCCCGCGCTGCATGCCGCGGCGCTGGCGTTGCTTCAGGCGGGCTGAGACGGCTTGCCGTAAGTTTCAAAGCGCTTCAGAACCCGGGCCATTTCCTCCTCGTCGAGCAGGTGCACCTCGCCGAGCTTGAGGACTTCGAGATACTGCGCCGCCAGCCGCTCGACCTCGCCCGCCAGTTCAAGCGCCGACCTCAGATCCGCTTCGGCCGCGATCTGCCCGTGATTGGCGAGCAGGCAGGCCTTCCGCCCGGTGAGCGTATCAGCGACATGCCCGGCCAGTTCCGGCGTGCCGAATGTGGCATAGGGCGCCAGTGGTATGTCTGTTCCCCCCGCAATCGCGACCATGTAGTGGAATGCGGGGATCGACCGGTTCGCACAGGCCAAGGCCGTGGCGCTTGGAGAATGGCAGTGGACGACCGCTCCCGCCTCCGGCCGCGCCTGGTAGGCGGCCAGGTGGAACCGCCACTCGCTGGAGGGCTTGCCCTCGCCGACGCGAGGTGAGCCATTCGCATCCACGAACACGATCTCCTCCGGGGCGAGGCTGTCGTACGCCGCGCCGGACGGGGTGATCAGCATCCCGTCTTGCCAGCGCGCCGAGACATTGCCCGAGCGGCCGTGACTCAGGCCAGACGCGCTCATGCGCCGGGCGGTTTCAACGACATCGGCGCGCAACGCCCCCTCGCGCGGGGGATGCTTGATGATGGCGAACAGCTTTTTGGCTCTGGCCATGGGCCGTCTCCGATCCGGCATCGTCAGGAGTCGAGTTCACCGCGCGGACCGCCATTGGGTTTGCGTCTGGCAGTGTCTTCGTGGCGATGCTCGTCCTCGGGGTCCGTATCAGTGGCACCGCTTCCCGACTCGCGATGCTGTGGCCATAGCTCGGTCGTGTAGTCATTCGGGTCAAGGTCTTCCTGACGCTCATAGTCGGGTTCATCGTCGCGCATTTCCTCCGTCTCGAATCCGGTTGTGGTATCCGCGGGGGGCTGGGTATCTTCCCGCTTTTCGACCCGGGTCCGGTCTTCGAGTTGAGGCCAGGGATCGCCGCCCTCGATCTGTGTTCCGGCGCTGGCGGACGGGTTGCTGATAGTGCCGCGATCGACCTCCCGGCCAAGGAGGGGTCGCTGCTCTGGATTTTCCTGCCGGAAGTTGGTTTCTTCCTTGTGCGCGCTCACCACCGTGCGCAGGGCGATCTCCGGCCACTTGCCCTTGGCGAATTTATAGATCCGGAAGTCCTTGGCATCGGCGAATTCGCTTCCGCGCGCCTCGAGCTGATCGCGGGCGAAGGCCGACAGGTCGGCCCAGCCGCGTTTGCCTGTGATGCGGGCCAGCCGGCTGCGCGCGGGAGCCTCTTCGCCCCGCTGGGCGCGCGACGCCCGGCTGATCAGTGCGACGAAGCCACGGGTCTCCAGCGCGAACAGGATGTTGGCGATATAGCGCGCCTTGTTCGCCTTGTCGCGGGCGTCTTGGCCAAAATGCAGGGGCACGGCGGCGTAATACTCCCCGCGATGGTCAAAGACCACGTCCTGGATCGGTGAAAGCATTTCGTCAGGCGACGGCCGTCGGTGAAACTCGTCGTAGAACACCTCGCGGAATATGCGCATGAAATCGCCCATCTCGCGGGTGCGTGCCTCCTCGACGCCGCCATAAAACGCGCGGAAGGCGTGGAACGGCCGGTTCATCGACACCAGCAGGATGCAGAAATCGACGAAGATCGCGATCGCCAGCGGAATGAAGTCACGCGTGCCCAGCCCGCTGACGGCCTCGACCGTGGCGGGATTGCGCCCCTCCGCGATGGCCCGCTCCCGCGCGTCGCGCAGCTCTTGCGGGGTCGGTGCAACGTCGAGCTGTAGCAGGCCGTAAACGCTCGTCGTCAGCCGCCTGAACGCCTCGACCACGGCGGCGGAGCCTTCAACCGGGTTGATGCGCGGCGGGTCAAGCTGGGGCAGCTCGTCGATGGCCCGCACAACGCCATTGAGGGCCGAAGACAGCGCAGGGTCGGGGCAGGTGAACGTGCCGCCGTTGCTGGGAAAGGTGGTTTGGTCGGCGCGCTGGTCAAATTCGTCGCGCAGTGACAGAAGCTGGGGGTCGTTCGCCAGTGCGTTAAAGCGGGTTGAGACAAGGTTCAATTCGCGGTTCACCTCGCGCAGGAAGGCGTTGCGCGTGCCCGTGCGCGGGTCGATGGTCGCGGGATCGTTGGCGGTGACGCGGCTCATCTTGCTGGTCAGCGCATTGATGTCGTCCTGCACCTGTCCCGCGCGGGAGCCGACGAATTGCTGGGCAAACGAGAACCGCTCCGCATCAGCCTCGCGCAGGCGCATGCGCGGACCCGCGCCGGGCGGGCTGCCGTTGCAGGTGCCACCTTCTTCGCGTTCTGTTTCGGCGCGCTCCGCGGAGATCGTGGCCAGCGTGCCGAGCGTGGACTGGAGCTGTTTCAGTTGGCTGGCCCCGCGCTGGAGCTGGGATTGAACCTGTGTGATCGAGGCTTCCGCCGACGCGCTGGAGGCTGTGCGCGCCTCCAGATACTTCCAGTAGAATCCGAAACCGAAGCCAACCGAAATCAGGGTCAGGAACAGGTAGCCCGCCAGATAAAGCGGGAAAATCGCGAACACACGCTTGCCCGTGTAGAACTCGCGGGAGAAGAACTGATCCAGGATGAAGAGGATCATCAGTTGCAGGGTGACAACCGCAAAGCCCACCGCTATGGCGATGATTGTGCTGATCTGGCCGGCATTTGCGCTGATCAGCTCCAGCATGCCGGTATACGTCGAGATCCACGACAGGGTAGTCAGGCCAATGATGAGCAGTATGCTCTTCCAGGACTGGGCAAAGCGCGCAAACACACGCCCCCAGAGGCCCGGCCGGTCATGGCGACCCGGCTCGCCGCGATCGTCGTACGATGACAAACTCAACGCTAACTCTGGCTCCCGTGAATGCAAGGCACCCGTCAGCCTCCGACAGGCTGCGGAGGGCCGGCGCGCCCGATATCAATAAACGTATTATCAGGCGCTGGCGAGTGCGAGTTAACGCCTCAAAAGGTTCAGCTCCGTTACTCCGGGACGCGTTCGCCATCCCAGGCGAAGACACGGCCGCTGTCGTCGGGTGACAGGCCATCCATGACTGACAGCAGACACGATGCGGAATATTCCGGTGTGAAGAGTTTTTCCGGCGGGGTGTTGCTCTGAAACGGCCTGGACAGGCCGGTATCAACGGTTCCCGGATGCAGCCCGACGCATATCGCCTGCCCGCGCTTGCGACCCAACTCGATCGCGAGATTGCGCAGGATCATGTTGAGCGCGGCCTTGGAGGCGCGATAACCGTACCAGCCGCCAATTCCGTTATCGCTGATGCTGCCGACGCGCGCAGACAGGGCGGCAAAGATCGCGCGGTCCTGGCGTGGGAACATCGGCAGGAAATGCTTGGCGACGAGCGACGGGCCTATGGTGTTGATCTGGAAGCTGCGCATCAGGTGCTCGCTGTCGAGCGCCCGCCAGCTTTTTTCGGGCTGCATGTCCGCGTCGTGCAGCAGGCCGGCGGCGACGATGACGATTTGCGGCGCGCCCCGCTCCTCGGCTTTCTCGGCCGCGGCGGCGATTGTCTCTTCCTTCGTGATATCGATATATCCCGGTTCGATACCGGGATGGTCGAGGTCGGTCGGCGATCTGGACAGCGCCAGCACGCGTTCAATGCTGGGCATGTCGGCGAGCTGGCGCGCCATCGCCGCACCGATCCCGCCTGATGCCCCAATGACGGCGGCAGTTGGGCGTTCGGCGAAGTTATCGAACATTGAGCCTCCGGAGTTATGGGATGTCGGGCAATCGCATGCGCAAGAAGGGCGATCTGCCAACCAAGACCTGTGCGGTGTGCGGGCGCCCATTTACATGGCGGCGCAAATGGGCGCGGGTCTGGGATCAGGTCAGGTACTGCTCACAAGCCTGTCGGCGCGCGGCCCGCACGCGTCGCGGATGAAGGCGCGGGCGCTCTCGCGTGTCGCCTCGCGCTTTTCCGCGCTCATCTTGTCCCAGGTGCGATAGACGGGGCCGAGGCGCGGGTTGCCTTCCAGCTTGTCGCGGCCCCGCGCCAGGAAATCCCAATAGAGATAGTTGAATGGGCAGGCGCGCGGCCCGGTCTTCTGCTTCACGTCATAGGCGCAGTGGCGGCAGTGATCCGACATCTTGTTGATGTAGTTGCCGCCCGCCGCATAAGGCTTCGAGCCGAGCAGCCCGCCATCGGCGAACTGGCTCATCCCCAGCACGTTCGGCATTTCGACCCATTCATAAGCGTCGGCGTAGACCGCGAGATACCATTCATGGATCTGCTTTGGGTCCACGCCCATCAGCATCGCCAGGTTGCCGGTGATCATCAGCCGCTGGATGTGATGCGCGTAGGCCTCCTCGATGGTCTGGCCGACAGCCGCGCGCACGCAGGCCATGTCGGTTTCGCCGG
>CAYFTI010000153.1:0-5600 GCA_964346065.1 uncultured Hyphomicrobiaceae bacterium | reverse complement strand
GCCCGAGCCCGGTCAGCTCCTCGGCCAGCAGTTCTTCCAGCCCGCGTGGGGCGGTCGCGAAAAATTGAGTCGTGGTCGCGTAGGCGAGACCAGAGAATCGGTGAGGATAGGGCGAGTTCTGCTGCATCATTTGCGTCAGTCAACTACGCGTGTCTCGCCGAAGCTCGCCGGGCGTTTTTCCGGTCCAGCGTTTGAATGCACGCTGGAACGCGCTTTGTTCGGAGAAACCGAGCAAGAAGGCGATCTCGAGTAAAGAAAGATCCGAGTCGGACAGATAGTCCATCGCCAGTTCCCGGCGCAAATGATCGACCAGTGCCCGGAAACCGGTGCCATTTTGTTGCAGCAGTTCGGAAAACTGTTCATTGCTGATCGAGAGTTCTTTGGCGATCCGGGCGAATTCCGGGTGACCATCCTTGAAAGCGTTCACGATTGCCCGTCGGACGCTGTTCAGCCAGAGTGACTGCTGTTCTCGTGCAAGCCGATCGAGAATTCCGCGACATACTTGGTCCATGTTACGAAGGATCCTGCGATCGGCCATGGGAAGGTCCAGATCCAACCACTGAGAAGGGAAGAACAGCACAGTTTCCGGAGCCGAAAAAACCAGTTCGCAACCGAATAGATGTTCGTATTCGCGTGTGCTTGCCGGCTCGGCGTGGCTGAATTCCAAGCGAATCGGGCGTAGATCCGAACGACCGGAGATCCAGCGGGCCAGCGTTATCCAGACGGCCAGATTCATCTCGTTTTGAAGTCTTCCCAGAGGCTGCCGGTTGGTCAGCCGGCTGCGCCAGTAGCGCGCGCACTGGACAGGCCCGATTTCCACTTCATTGCTGCACGCATTAAAAATCATTCCTGAGTATCGGCGCGAGCGCTCGAGCGCTTGGCCAAGCGACTGGCAGCTTATCAATGCAAAACCTTGGGCGCCCAAATGGCCGGGATTGGCCGAGGCCCCGACATGCAGGCCGAAATCCGGGTCACCGGTTATTTTTCGTGCCTTTTTGCAAACCTCTGAGTAGGTGCGATAAGGCAACCGAACATCGCTGTCGCCCAACAAGTCTGGAGCTATACCGGCCTCGGCCAGCAAGGTATCGGTCGCGACACCTTGCGAAGTCAGGTAATCGAGCACCAGTCGGAGCAATTTGGTGGAGACAGTCGCAGTGTCTTTGTCGGGCGCGAAAACTGAGGTCAATGTAGGCAATTTCAGGTCAATACAAAAAGCTTCATTTAATGGTTAATTATAGCCAATCCCTAAATCAGAAAATTTCGAGATAACATGCGTGAGAGAAAAGCAACGATTGGCCGGCTTTGGGCGAGCAGGCGGGCGGCTCTGATGGCGATCCTGATCCCGCTTACGCCCGGATTGACATTATCTCAAACCAGTTTGGAGGATGAAGATGTCACCCCAGGGCAGATAGAGGAGTCCGAGGCTGTCGACGCTGAGTCCTTGGATCGAATAATCGTAACGGCTTCAAAACGCTCACAAACGCTGGAAGACGTGCCGATTTCGATGACCGTCGTGGATCGGGATATGCTTGAGAAAGGGCGCGGCCGGACGTTACAGGACATGCAGCAATTGGTGCCGAACTTTTCGCTGGACCGGGCCGGAACGGCCGTGCTCACGATTCGGGGTGTCGGCGGTGGTGGCCGCAATATCGGCTTCGATCCGCGCGCGGGCGTTTATCTGGACGGCGTCTATATCGGCCAGGCTCAGTCACTGGGCATGCCGCTGTTTGATATCGAACAGGTTGAAGTACTGCGTGGCCCCCAGGGCTATCTGTTCGGCCGCAACACGGTTTCCGGCGCAGTCAACATCACCACGCAACCACCCGCGCAGACACTTGAATCCAGCGTTCGGCTGGTCGCCGGCAACGATAGCACCTATGAGGGCTACGCCATCATTTCCGGACCCATATCGGATCGTGCGCGCGGAAAGGTGGCGCTTTCCTACGAAACCCGTGACGGGTATTCACGTAATCTGTTCAACGGCGACGAGCTAGACGACCTAGAACGTGCCAGCATACGCGGTCAAATTTCAGTGGAGTTGACTCCTCGAGTGACTGCCAGCCTCTATCTGGACTACACTGATACGGAGGAGGACAGTGTCCTCGGTCAGCCGGTGACCGACTTCTTTGACACACCTTTTGAGGAATCTCTAAATCCCGATGGGCGATTGCCGCCGCGAAGGGTTGATTTCAACACCACGCCATTTATCAACAATGAGCTTTACGGAGCCAACCTGAATCTTGAATACGGCTTTGCCGATGGGCATAGTTTGACGAGTATCAGCGGGTTTCGTGGCATTGAGCAGCAGCGTCAGAATGACACAGACTACAGTGCAAACGACCTGTTGCGGATCAATTTCGACGATGAATTCGATCAGTTTTCGCAAGAGATTCGTTTTGCTTCGCCTGAAACCGGACGACTGCGCTACCTCGCGGGCTTATATTTTTTGCACGAAGATGCCGATACTGACCGGCGCGCGACCATCGGCCAGGACGTATCCACGCTGGTGCCATTGCCGCCTGGCGCACCAGTGCCGTTTGCCCCGTTCGGCGCGGCCTTCGGGCTGACTCCCGGCGCGGTCGTACCAGCCATTGCCAATGTGGAAACCGACAATTTTTCGGTGTTCGGGTCGCTGGAGTACGATCTGCTGGATGCGTTGACGTTGAATGTCGGTGCGCGCTACACGCACGAGGAGAAAGACCTTCTCTTCAATCTCGACGGCAGCCAGAGCGGTGGTTTTCAGATCGGTAACCTGGACAACTTCCGCGACGATCGGAGCGAGAATGAGATCGACCCCACCTTCAGCTTGATCTGGGCCGTGACCGACGAGGTCAATATTTATGCCAAATACGCCCAGGGCTTCAAGAGCGGCGGCTGGAACATCGACTTCCTCAATGCCGGCCAGATTCTGGCAGGCTTCGATTTCGACTCCGAAAGCGTGGACAGCTACGAGATCGGTACCAAGGGCCGTGTGGCGAATGGACGCATCCGCTACGATCTGGCCGGTTTCTACAACGAGTTCGATGATTTTCAAGTATTCCAGTTTGTCCCGCTGGGCGGTGGCGCGGCGGTGCTGCAGTTGCGCAATGCAGCCACAGTCCAGACCACCGGGATGGATGGGTCCATAACCTGGTTGGCGGCGCGGGGCGTGCGCCTGACCGGAAACTTCGGTTATGTTGATGCTGAATTCGATCGGTTCCCGAATGGTGGCCCGGGCGGCGCCGACCTGTCCGGAAACGATGTCCCCGCCGCGGATGTCACCGCGGCGCTGATCGGCGAACTGGACTTTCCGGGCGAGCTGCTTGCCGGCCAATTCGGCCTGTATGCTGAATACAGCTATCGCGGCGACTACTTTTCCGGGGCCAGTAACGATCCAGTGTTCCAGCGCATTGGCAGCCGCAACCTGGTCAACGCACGGCTGTCTTACCGGCATCGGGACGGACAATTTGGCGCCGGAGTGTGGGTTCGTAATCTTTTCGACGAAAATTTCCTGAATACCCGAGGACGGGATTTCATCGGCAACCAGTTCGTTCAGTTCGGTGAACCGCGAGCCTATGGCCTGGAACTGCGATATGACTACTGAGGAAGGCCAGGGCAAACCAAAGTACAGATCCCGGAATTTCAGTTCGATCATCGCCATCGCGCTGCTCGTCTTCTGGACTGCGGCATCGCCTGCCGACAATGAGACGAAGCTGGATGGCCCGGGTGTTATGCCGCCCGGCCTCCCGTTCTCGCCTGTGGTTCGGGCTGGTGATACCTATTACCTTTCGGGTCAAATCGGCGCGCGCCCTGGAACCCTGGAGTTGGTGCCCGGCGGTATCGGTGCGGAAGCGCGCCAAGCATTGGAAAATATCCGCGCGATTCTCGCCACGCGGGAGTTGACTATGGACGACCTCGTCAAATGTACCGTGATGCTGGCCGATATCGACGACTGGGCGGAGTTCAATCAGATCTATCGAACGTTCTTCGAAACGACTTTGCCTGCTAGGAGTGCGTTTGCGGCCAGTGGTCTGGCGCTGAACGGTCGAGTCGAAATTGACTGTATTGCCCATGCCCCGGAGTTGGCACGATGAAGCAGAGGATGATGAATGTGCCCCGGCGTTTGCTTGCCGGTGTGTTAGTGAGTGCGTTTGCTGCCGGCGGTGCATTCGCCGACGATCCCTGGGAGACTATCGCGCCGGGTGGCAAGACCCAATGTGCCTTCGGCACCCCCTACAGTTTCCATGCGCGCCGCGCCGACGCTGAAAAAGTCATGCTTTTCTTCAACGGCGGCGGCGCCTGCTGGTCGGCCGGCACCTGCGATACCCGCGACCGCAATGGCGGAAGATTCCTCTACCGGCAGTCGGTTGCGGCCGGATCGGGCAACGACCCGCGCGAATACGACGGCGCGTTTGCCCTGGATAATCCGGAGAACCCGTTCCGGGACTGGTCGCAGGTCTTTGTTTCCTATTGCACCGGAGATATTCATCTGGGCACCCGGGAGGAGGTCTACACCCGCGAGGACGGCAGCGAATACACCGTCCATCATCGCGGCATGATCAACGCCCAGGCGGCACTTGCTTGGCTGTTCGAGAAATTTGACGCGCCGGAGCGTGTAGTTATCAGCGGCGCCAGCGCGGGCGCGCTTTCGGCCCCGGTGTTTGCGGCCCAGGTCGCGGTCCGATGGCCGGCAAGCGATGTAATCCACTGGTCCGGGGGAAGCGGTGGCTACCGGATTCCGGGCGAAGTGCAACAGCAGCTTTGGCGACGCTGGGGAGTCGTGGACGGACTGCCGGCGATGCTCAATGGGTCGGAGTACACTGTTAAATCCCTGCGTGTACTCGACTTCTATCGACTTGCGGCTCGGGCACAACCGCGCATCCGTTTTCATCTGTACGATACCGCCTACGACGCCGTACAAGAGCAGTTTCACGCTTGGCTGGGACAACCGCGCGAGCTTTACACTGGCTTGCTCCAGAACCGCGCCGAACTGCGCGCCATCCTGCCCCGGATGCACAGCTACATCGGCGCCGGCGAGTTCCACTCCCTGCTGCGCTTTGAGGATTTCTACACACGACAAACCAACGGCGTACGCGCGCGCGACTGGGTCGCCGCCGCAATCAACGGCGAGACCCCGTCCGATGTCAGTTGTGGTAACGCCGAGGTCTGCCGTGACGGAACTGATGAGGTGCAGTAAGAATTTCAGCGGCTGCCCCAATCCCTGACTAGTTTGAGCCCGGCGAGTTCTACGGCCGGCAGATCTTCCAGACCCCGCCAAGCGGTGGCGAATACGGAATGAATCTGCGGCATACTAATACTTCTGATTGTATTAGTAGAAAAATGTTTGGAACCGATGGATTGAGCAGTCATTGTAGGCGGTAGCAACGTGCCGCGGCAAACGCCGCATGGCTGCAATCCCGACAGAGATATATTGGTGTGATTCGACTCGCGCGGCGTTGGCGGATCTGTGTTGAAATCTCGGCGCGGAATCATGAGGCAACGCTAAAGAATCAAGACCACGGAGTCGGTTGCAAGTCCTAGCCGTGGGGTTGGCTTCCGTCTTCGGCTTGCTCGGTCTATTCGCCGATGTCCTCGTCCCATAGCTCCGGTGACTGCTCCAT
>CAYFTI010000152.1:0-5616 GCA_964346065.1 uncultured Hyphomicrobiaceae bacterium | reverse complement strand
GCGTTGCGGTCCACGAAAACGCTGTTGACGATGTCCTTGACCAGCCAGGCCGTGATCGCGGTCGTGCCCGCAGCGATGCCGATCAGGATGAAGATCAGCACGTAACGCCGCCAGAAACGGTGGAAATACTCCCGGAAGATTTGCAGAAACAGCTCGACGTCGCCCTGGCGGATCTGCTCCATCCAGCCCGCGATCCGGGCCGCCCACCACTCCATGCTCAGCAAACGCGGCATAGCGTTTCCAATGTCCCCGTTCCAAATCCCGGGCGCAATTCCGCCTCGATGCAACCGCTGTGCATAGAGCATTGCGGCGCCAAACGCAAAGCCAGGAGCGGAACTTTGTGTGCGCCGCTCGCGTAACCGGTCCGGACGCGCCGCTCACTGCTTGCACAAGGCCAGGAAGCTGCCTTCATCGAGAATCTCGACCCCGTGCGCCCGGGCTTCCTCAACCTTTTGCCCCGGCTCTGCACCGGCAACGAGATAGTCGGTGTTGCTGCTGATGCTGGATGTGGCCCTCCCGCCAAGCGCTTCGACCTTGCGCTCGGCTTCTTCGCGGGTGGAGCGCTCCAGCGCGCCGGTAAAGACGAAGGTTTTGCCGTCCAGCGGCGTCGCTACGGGGGCCGACACCGCCTTCGGCTCGACCCCGGCCTCGCGGATACGCTCCAGCACGCTCCGGTTGCGCTCGGTGCCGAAGAAGTCGGCTACGCTCTGCGCCACCTCCGGGCCGATGTCGGGGATGTGCCGCACCCGCTTGGCGCCCGCCGACACCACGGCCTCCAGCGTGCCCAGGTCCCGCGCGATGAGCCGGGCCGTTCGCGCGCCGACATGGCGAATGCCCAGCGCGTACAAGAAGCGGTCGAGCGGCGGCGCTGTCGTCTCGTGGATCGCCGTGTAGAGGTTGTGCGCGGAGGTCTCGGCGAAGCCCTCCAGCATCCGCAGATCGTCTTCTGTAAGGTCGTAGAGATCGGCGAGGTCTTCGACCATCCCGCGCTCGACGAGTTGCTGCGCCGTCTTCTCGCCCAGCCCGTCGATGTCCATCGCCTCGCGCGAACCGTAATGCGTCAGGTGCCCCTTGAGCTGCGCCGGACAGGCGATCCCGGCCGGACAGACGGTATACGCGCCTTCCTTCACGACGGTAGTACCGCAGGAGGGGCATGTGTCCGGCATCTCGAATTCCGCGCCGCGCGCCTCCCCGGGTTGCGGCACACGGTCGGCCACTTCAGGGATCACGTCGCCCGCGCGCCGTATCCGCACCGTATCGCCGACGCGCAGGTCCTTGCGCGCGACCTCTTCTGCGTTGTGCAGCGTGGCGCGGGAGATGGTCACGCCGCCGACATCCACCGGCTCAAGCAGCGCGACGGGGGTGAGGATGCCGGTGCGCCCGACCTGCACCACGATATCGGCAATGGTTGTCTCCTCCTCGCGCGGCGGGAACTTCCAGGCCACCGCCCAGCGCGGGCTTCGTGCGCGGGTGCCGAGCTTTTCACGGGCGGCCAGATCGTCGAGCTTGAGGACCGCGCCGTCGATCTCGTAGTCGAGGTCGTCGCGCTGTTCCAGCAGGTCGTTATAGGCCGCCTCCACCTCTGCGAAGCCCGCGACCCGCGTGATGTGTGGATTGGTGCGGAAGCCCCAGTCGCGGAACCGCTCCAGCAGCGTCCAGTGGCTGGACCATTTTTGGGTGTCCGGGTCGAGCAGGTCGTAGACGTAGATGTCGAGCGGGTATTTCGCCACCGCCTCGGAACCCAGCCGCCGCGCAAGGCCCGCCGCAGCGTTGCGCGGGTTGGCGAAGGGTTCCTCGCCGCGCTCCACGCGCGCCGCGTTGGCGTCCTGAAAGTCGGCCTTGGGCAGGAACACCTCACCGCGCACCGCCAGCGGATCGGGCGCGTAACCGGATTTACGCAGGCGTAAAGGCAGCGAACCGATGGTGGCGAGATTGTCAGTGATGTCCTCGCCCGATTGCCCGTCCCCGCGCGTGACGCCGCGCGCAAATACGCCGTCTTCGTAGACCAGTTCGACTGACAGCCCGTCGAATTTCGGCTCCAGCACAAGCGGCGCGTCGCCACCCACTTCCTCGCCGACGAATGTGAGGAAGTCTCTCACCTCCTTGGCCTCGTGGACGGCGTTGAGGCTGAGCATCGGCGCAACATGCTCCACCGTTGGGTGGCTGGACACCGGCGGCGCGCCCACCCGGCGGGTCGGGCTGTCCGGCGTTACGAGCTCGGGGAACTGGTCTTCGATCTTTTCGAGCCGCGCGAAAAGACGGTCGTATTCCGCGTCCGAAATCTCGGGCTGGTTCTTCACATAGTAGAGATAGTCGTGATGCGTGATCTCTTCGCGTAGGGCCTCGGCTTCCTGGCGGGCCTCGTCCTTCGACAGCTTGTCGACCGCTTTCCGGGCCATGCCTACCGCCTCAACAGCTTGAGCAGTTCCTCGGGCCCGCGCGTGTTCAGCACGCCCTTCGCCTCCAGCCAGCCGCGCCCAGCCTGTGCCACGCCGAAGCGCATGGTCTCAAGACCGTTGATGGAATGCGCATCCGTGCCGATCGGAACCTTGAGCCCCATGTCGCGCGCCATCTTGCAGCGCGCATCGTTGATATCGAGCCGGTTCGGGTGCGCGTTCAGCTCCAGGAAACAGCCGCGCTCTGCCGCGGCGGTCATGACCCGTTCCAGGTCGATGTCGTAAGCCGGGCGTTCGTTGATCAGCCGGCCCGTGGCGTGCGCAAGGATGTTGAAGTGCTTGTTGTCCATGGCGCGTAGCACCCGCTCCGTCTGCTTCTCGTAAGACAGGCCAAAGCCGCCATGGATCGCGCAGATCACGTAGTCGAGCCGCGCGAGGATGTTGTCGCTGAAGTCGAGCTTGCCATCCTCCATGATGTCAACCTCGCTGCCCTTGAGGATCGTGATGCCGTCGAGTTCCTCATTGAGCCCGTCGATCTCGTCGATCTGCTCGGCGAGGTCGTCCTCGCTCAAACCGCCGGCGACGGTCTGGCTTTTGGAGTGGTCAGTGATGCCAAGGAAGGCGTAGCCCTTCTCCTTCGCCGCCTCGGCCATCTCGCGGACGGTGAATTTGCCGTCGCTCCACTTGGTGTGGCAGTGCAGGTCCCCGCGAATGTCCTCCAGCTTGACAAGGTCCGGCAATTCGCCGTTCTCGGCCGCCTCGAGCTCTCCACGGTTCTCGCGAAGCTGCGGTGCGATGAAGGGCAAATCGAGCGTGTCGTACACGTCCTCCTCGGTTTTGCCGGCGATCCGCTCGTCGTCTTCGAACAGCCCGTATTCGTTAAGCTTCCAGCCCCGGCCGATCGCGCGCTTGCGCAGGGCGATGTTGTGCGCCTTCGAGCCGGTGAAATAAAAAAGCGCCGCGCCGTAGCTCACCTCCGCGACAGCCCGCAGATCGACGTGGAAGCCGGATTGCAGGATCACAGTCGAGCGCGTGTCGCCTTTCGACACGATCTCATCGACCTCGTCATATTCCACAAAGCGGTCCATCACGTCGCTGCCGCGCTTGGCGGTGACGAGGATGTCGAGGTCGCCGACCGTCTCCTTCTGGCGGCGGTAGCTGCCAGCGATCACGGCCTCCTTCACGCCGTCGATGTCGCGGATGTGCGCGATCAGCGGCTCGGCGATGTGCTCGGCATCCATCAGGCGCAGGCGCTTTTCGCCGCCCTCGAACCGGCCAAGCGCATCGAGGATATTCTGTTCGGTTTTCTCACCAAAGCCCTCGACCTCGCGCACCTCGCCCGCCTCCGCCGCCTTGCGCAGCGCGTCGATCGTCTCGATGTCCAGCGCCTCGTAAAGCGTCCAGGCGCGCTTCGGGCCTATGCCGGAGACATGCGTGATTTCAGCCAGCCCTTGCGGCACGCGGCCCTCGACCTCTTTCAACAATGGCAGTTCACCCGTCTCGATCAGCGTCTCGATCTTGCCGGCCAGATCCTCGCCGATGCCCGGGAGTTCGGACAGGTCCTCGCCGTTCGCGATCATGCGCGCAGCGTCGCGCGGCAGGCCCTCGACCGTGGCGGCGGCGTTGCGGTAAGCGCGCACCCGGAACTGGTTGCTGCCCTCGATCTCCAGGAGATCAGCCAGCCGCTGGAAGGCTTCGGCGATATCCGAATTGTGGACGGGCATCGGTTCTCCTGCACACGGGCCGGCATCTTTGGGCGACAATCCGGATATTTTCCATTACGCACGCAACCAACGGCCAGCCAGGTTGGTTTCGCCTGCGGATCAGCAAACGCGCCAAACGGGGAGGGACTCCATGGCGGACACCAGAAGCAACCCTTTGACACCTTGGTATATCGGGCTGGCGATTGTCCTGCTTGCGGTGATCTACATCGGCTACCAGTGGACGGCCACCGAATGCCCCGCGCCCACGTTCATCGAGTTCGGCGTGCTGATCGTCCTGCCCGTTGTGTACCTTGTGTTGATGTATCTGACACTCAGCAGCCAAGAATAAGGGAGGTTCCCGCATTCGGGAACACGAAAGGATCTGGTGCGCCCAGGCGCCTGACGATAGGCTGTTCGCAGTTCAAATTGCCGTCGATACCTCTTATGGCCCCATCGTACGAACATGCGTCTGCGCGCCGTCCCGCACTTGAAGGTATCCGCGTCCTCGACCTCGCCACCTTCGTCGCCGCGCCCTTTGCCGCGACGCTGATGTCCGAGTTCGGCGCGGAGGTCATCAAGATTGAACATCCCAAGGGCGGCGACCCATGGCGGCGCTATGGCACTCCGACCCAAGACGGTGACAGTCTGGCATGGAAGAGCGAGTCGCGGAACAAGCGCTCGCTGACGCTGGACCTTGGCGATGCGCGCGGGCGCGAGGTGTTCAAGCGGCTGGCCGCGTCGGCCGACGTGGTTGCGGAAAATTTCCGGCCGGGAAAGCTGGAGTCGTGGGAGCTTGGATGGGACGCGCTGGGCGAGGTCAACCCGCGGCTCGTTCTTCTGCGCGTCTCGGGCTTCGGCCAAACGGGGCCATACCGCGACCGCCCCGGCTTTGCGCGGATCGCGCACGCTTATGGCGGGCTGACGCATCTCGCCGGAATGCCCGATGGCCCGCCGGTCACGCCTGGCTCGACCTCGCTAGCGGATTATATCACCGGACTGTTCGGCGCGGTCGGCGTGCTGGTGGCGCTGCGCGCGCGGGACCGCGACGGGCTAGGGCAGGTGGTGGACGTCTCGCTCTACGAGTCGATCTTCCGTGTGCTCGACGAGATCGCCCCGGCCTATGCCGCCACGGGGCGCGTACGCGAGCGCGAGGGCACGAAGACGCTATATGCCTGCCCGCACGGGCAGTACGAGACGGCGGACGGCCACTGGGTCGCGGTCGCCTGCACGTCGGACCGTATGTTCGCCCGTTTCGCCGAGATGATGGGCCAGCCCGCGCTGGCCGATGAAGAGCGCTTCGGGAACGTGCAGAAGCGTCTGGCCGCGCTCGAGGAGGTGGATGGCATCGTCACCGACTACATCCGCGCTATGCCGCGCGAGGCGTTCCTGGCGCGCTGCCTGGAGTTCGGCGTTCCGGCTGCGCCGGTCAACACCATCGCCGACATCTTCGCCGACCCGCACATCCATGAGCGCGGCACGCTGCTGGAGGTCGATGACGGTGCGGGCGGGACGATCAC
>CAYFTI010000151.1:0-5664 GCA_964346065.1 uncultured Hyphomicrobiaceae bacterium | reverse complement strand
CTGGGTGGAACCTTCCTCCACTGGTGAACCGCGCCATCGGGGCGCACTGAGAAATCCGGGCTAGACCACGCCGGGTTCGGTCACGTCACCGTCGCCTACGTGCAGACCTTCGGTACGTATCGGCGCCATTCACCACCCCACGATGCCGTTCTCGTCTACCATGAAACCACCGGTCTAATTAGCTTGAGATCTCGGTGTAGTCCGATCGTGCCCGCCCAAATTCCGCCGCTGGAGCCGAGCCGATGCGCGTCGCCTATCTTTTCATCGCCTACAACGACCCTCAAATGCTCGAACTATCAATCGCAGCCATTGACCCGCTGCGCCGCGATATCTTCGTGCACGTCGACAAGAAAAGCGACATCCGGGCGTTCCAGCTACCGCTGACGCAGCGCGCGACGATGTTGACCGACCGCCGTTCGGTGCACTGGGCCGACGTTTCGATGCTCCGCGCCATCTTCGACCTGCTTGAGACGGCGATGCAGACCGACGACTATGATTACTTCAAATTAATGAGTAATGCAGATTTTCCGGTGCGACGTATTGACCAATTCGAGAATTTCCTCACCAGCAGCGGTGGCCGCACTTTCTACAAAGTACGGCCGGTGATGAAGGATTTTCAAGGTCGCAAGCGCCTCTACAGTCATTATAGAATGAAACAACGCACCTCGATGCGGTTGCTGCTCCAGAGAATTCTTTTCCTCCAGATGTTCCTTGGCCCCTGGTTGGTGCGTCAGCCACCTGCCGGCCTCGAATACTATACCGGTCAGACCTGGTTTACCATCGACCGCAAGACTGCTTCTTGGATGCTCGATTTCTGGCACCAAGAAGTCGGTTTTCAAAAATATTTTGAGAGCGTGTACGTTCCGGAAGAGATTGTATTGCCGACGCTGGCGGTCGCGGGCGCCGGACCCGAGCGCCACGAGCAGCGTCAACTTCACTACATCGACTGGAGCAAAGCGAAGAGCGACCGGAGTCTCGCCGGCTTGCGCAATGGTCGCCTGTTCGGCACCGGGCGCCCAGCGGTCCTCGAGCTAGCCGATTTGCCGAAGATCCAAGCGAGTGACACGTTCTTCGCCCGCAAGTTCTCGTCGACGCACTCGCTCGAGCTCCTGCGGACCATCGGTCGGGACGTGCACGGCCTCGATGTCGACGCAATCCTGGCTGCCACCTCTGAGACCGAAGCGCGTCGCTATCTCCGCTCAGGCTCGACCGGTGACGACTCGGCGGTCTCGTCGATCGGTTCGTAGGCATCGCCGGCTTGAGATAGCAGCTGGCGCCATTTACGACCACGAAGGCCGCCGCCATTGATCGGCCGCCGCTTTCCACCGTTGCGCCAACCAGCGAAGGTCCGAGACATGATCGCCCGTTCCGCCGTCACGACGCCCGCCGCTGTGGCTGGCAACGAGAGGCCGACGCGCGGTGGCTTCGCTGACAGGGTTCGCGCGCGTTTGCAGAACCGGGGCGGTTTGGGTAGCCCGCGGCCGCAACCATTCCCGCGCGACGCCTCACGCGGCTTCGCCGTGGTCGCTCTCGGAGAGGTGGGTGACAGCGGTCGTGGCAAGCCAGAGTATCACAAGGCCAGTTTCTTCCGCTTCCTGCGCCCGGTCCTCGCTGAATACGACATCGCCTTCGCGTATTTCCGCAGCGTCGAAGAGCTCATGACCGCGCGCAAGGTGCCCGCGGAACTCGCCGTCCTGCCGCTCTACAACGAGGTCGACTGCTACGCGAACCAAGCGACCTACGAGCCGGTGCTTCGAGCCCTCGAGGACTTCGTGCGACACACGTCGGGCAAGCCAACGTTGCATCGCTTCGACCTCGCCTGCACGTTGGCGAACAAGCTCGCCACGAACGCTCTCTTCCGGGAGGTCGGCGTACCCACGCCCGCCATCGTCTCCGCAAACAGCTACGCGGGCGGGCGGGTCTTCGCGAACGCCATAGCCGAGAGTGCGGCAGATGTCCGTATACTCGATTCGTCGGATGTGCTCGACGCCACACAATACAACACGCAGTTCATCGACACGACGCAGGTTTGGCGAGGCCGGGAATACTATGTCTGTCCTCGCGCGGTCTGCGCCGGACGCCGCTGCGTGACCGTCCTCGTGCGGGCGGCACCGAAGGAACTCGGAACCGCTTCGGTCCACGTGCGCAACACGCCGCATGATCCGGCATTGCTGAATCATCTCTACACCCGTCTCCTCGAGGATCGCGACACCATCACAGGTCTCTGTGATGCAGTCGGACGTCGCCTGGGGCCCGGCCTCTACGCCCACGACCTCCTGCCCGACCGCGAGAGTGGGCAGATCTTCATATGCGAAACCGGCTTTAAGGTTCAAAACGACAATTTTGCCCGTTGGATGGCGCCGATTCAAAGCCAGCTTTGCTTCAACCACGACTCGGCATCGAAGGTGAGCAAAGCGAAGGCGCACGCCCTCATTCTCGATCTGATCGAGACGGGTTATTTCTCGTTTTAGAGGATGAGCTTCAGAGTCGAACGGACGCGAGATGACATGATGATCGATGCGTTGCCGGCGTCGTCGTCGCCGGAAACCGCCGCGACCGGACAGCGGCGATGCTGAGAGCGGATGCTGACGGCCGTCGGGCAACGTCCGTGCCCGCGCGGCCTACGTCGCGCCGGCCGTCGTCGGTGTCGACATCCAGGCTCACACCTTTGGCCGCTGCGTCGCGGCAGGATCCGGTGTTGGTCTTTGTGGAAATTGCTTTTGTGATCTTCGTATTACAGATCATCGTCGGCCGCGAAATCCTCTTCTCACTCTATGTTTCTGGCGCCAGCGTCTCGGCGATGGACACTGATCCGGGGAATCGCGATGGTTCCTCGAATTTACTCAGTTCCGGTCCTTTGTTACTGTGCTATATTGGCTGCATGTTCTTTCTGATTATGAGGCGATTATATGTGCCGCTTTTTTCAAAACGACACTTGCCGCTTTTCCTACTACTCGTGTTCATCGTTTTCTCGGCGGCATGGTCGGACTCACCGAGCGTGTCGCTGCGCCGATCGATCAGCCTTGTCGGTACGACCCTCGTGGCCGCTTACATCGCGCTCGCCTTTCCGCCACGCGTAGCGATGCGGCTCATGGCGGTATCGCTCGCGCTGTTCTGCGTCGTGTCCCTCGCTCTCGCCTTGGGTGTCCCGTCGATCGGCAGGCACACCACACCGCCGCATACCGGACTGTGGAATGGTATGCAATTGCACAAAAACGAATTCGCCCGCGACGTCGTTGTCACCGCGGTCGTGTTTCTCTTGTATCTTTGGGGATCTCGCTTCAATATGCGTCGCGCGCCGATACTTTTGTTTGTCTTTTCATTTTTTATTATACTTCTTATCGGCGCTTGGTCGGGCACATCATTGATTGTCTTTTTCGGTCTCATCGCGTGCTTTTTTTTGCTACGCCATATTAGCGGAACAAATAATGTGCGTTTCAAAATTATATTTATTGGTTTTCTATTTTCGACTTTTATTTATACGATTATTATGTATTTTTTCGACGATATACTACGACTGTTAGGGAAGGATCCGACGTTCTCTGGACGTACGGGCATTTGGGAAGCAGCGTTCGGTCTCGGCTTGGAGCGCCCCTTCATCGGCTACGGTTATCGAACCTTCTGGGTCGGTGAGAGCGCCGCGGAGGTCTACCGGCGTCTAGGGGCCGGCCTGCAGCACGTGGGCGGTGCCCACAACGGCTATCTCGACCTCTGGTTGGAGACGGGGCTCGTCGGCGTCTTGCTCGTTATGTGGATCTTTGGACTTATGCTCTGGCGGGGAATTAAGGTGCTGGCGGCCGACGCCGACGCGTTGAACATGCTTCCGGTGATGTTCTTGGCTCTGGTTGTCGTCTATGCCGTATCGGCCGGCGTCATCGCCGAACAAGCCGAAATGGCGTGGGTCGTCCTCATGATCGCCTGGTTCTGGCTTGCGAACAAGCGCTTGCCGGTGGCGCGCTCTTCAACACGCGCGGAGGAGGCCGAGGTCACGCCCGCGGCGCCCGCATCTGGACGGGTGCTGCGACGGGCGCGTCCCACGACGGACCTCAGCCGGCGCTGGCGGAAGTCTTAGATATGCGCCCGCACCCCAACATCGTTTTCAACGCTTCCCGGAGATACGACTTATGAGCACGGCTGGGCCCGCTCCCGAGCGTACTGCCCCCGCTGCGCGATGGTCCGCTATCGGCGCGGGCGGCGGCTCGGTGTTTGAGCTCATCCGCATCGCGCTGGTTGCCGTCGTCTTGCCACCCAGCGAGATCGGTCTCGCCGCCTTCGCCTTAGTGCTCGTACAGTTCGCGATTTTCATCCAAGATGCCGGAGTCAGCGCCGGTTTAGTCCAGCGGCGCACTGTCGATCGTGTCGTCTATTCGTCCGCTTTATGGTTTACGCTAGTCTACGCATCTGTGTTGGCCACCGCGATCTTCCTGTTGGCACAGCCGGCTGAGGCTATCTTCGGTATGGTCGGCCTCGCCGATCTGGTGAATGTTGCTGCATTGATTTTCTTCTTTTCATCGGCTGGGCAAGTGCAGCGCTACATGCTGCTGCGCGATGTCCGTTATCGTGAACTCACCATCGTCGAGATCGTCGCCGCGCTCATCGGTACCACCGTCACGCTTGTCCTAGCAGTTCGCGAACCCACGGCGATGGCTATGATCGGCGGACGCTTGGCGCAGCAAGCATTCGCCGCTCTCTTTCTCTTCGCTCTTGTTCAAAAACACCATCGCCTTTCTTTTGTCTTCTCCTGGTCTTCTGTATGTTCTCTCCTTTCTTTTGGCATTTTTGTATCCGCGGATCAGTTGTTGAACTTTTTTGCGAATCAGGCGGACCGATTCTTCATTGGTATATTTTTTGGCACTCATATACTCGGTGTCTATCACGTCGCTGCCAATCTAACTTCTAATAAAGCCCGCAGCATAGGTACATTGATGTATCGTCTACTTTATCCGACTATGTCAAAAAAAGTCCGAGAGAGTGGAAATCCGGTGCGTATGATGGACAGAGCACATCGGTTCATCTTGGTTTTTCTCGGGCTTCCGTTATTCAATCTGGTTATCGCATTCATGCTGGTTGGAGAATTTTTGCCGTCGGCGTGGGGATCGGCGGTGCCCATGACGCAGATCCTGGTTTTCGGCGCAATTCTCATCCTGCTGCGGGTGCCGGTGCGATCGATCATGCTCGCCCACGGACACGCGCGCGATGTGTTCCTGGTGGGCGTCATCAGCAATATCGTTCTGGCGCTCGGGGCCTACGCCACCGCTCGCTACGGAACCGTGTATGCTGTCGCGAGCATGGTTATGCTCAGCGAATGCCTGCGGCTCGCCCTGTTGCTTGTGCGCATGCGGGGCCGTGGCTTGTTCTCCGCGACCGCGGCCGCCCGTCACTGTTGGGTGATGTCGGCGGCGCTGCTCGCAACGGCAGCCCTGGCGCAGGGAGTCCTGCTATTGGGTGGGGTGTCGTCTTGGCCCACGATCGCGGTAGCCGGCGGGTTGATGGCTGCGACGACCGTCTGGTTAATCGCACAAAACGTTTCGCTCATCACCGAAGTCTTACACATCATCGTCGAGCCCCTTACGCACGTGCGCCGCCGCGTCGGCGCCTCATGAATGATCCAGGCTAGCAGCCTGTCGGACTTGAGCTGAGGGGTGGGGTCTGATTCTGTGTCAT
>CAYFTI010000150.1:0-5742 GCA_964346065.1 uncultured Hyphomicrobiaceae bacterium | reverse complement strand
TCGCGCCGACATAGACGTTGTTCACGTCGAGCAGCAGCCCGCAACCGGTGCGCCGCGCGATTTCGCTGAGAAATTCGATCTCGCTCATCTCCGACTGCGCGAATTCGACATAGGTGGACGGATTTTCCAGCAGCATCTGCCGGCCCGTAACGCTCTGCACCTCGTCGATATGCTCACAGACGCGGGAAAGCGTTTCCTGCGTGTAGGGCAGCGGCAGCAGATCGTTGAAGAACACGTCGTCATGCGTGGACCAGGCCAGATGTTCGGAGAACAGGCCGGGCTGGTAGCGGTCGATCAGCGCCTTGACCCGCTCAAGATGCTCCCTGTCCAGCGGTCCGTCCGAGCCGATCGACAGGCCGACGCCGTGAAGCGAAAGGGGATACAGCTCGCGGATCCGGCTCAGGTAGGCGTGCGGCGGACCGCCCGCGCCCATGTAGTTTTCCGGATGCACCTCCAACCAGCCGATTTCCGGGCGTGTGTCGAGGATGTCGGCATAGTGCTCGGCCTTGAGCCCGACACCGGCCCGCGCCGGTACGGGATCGCAGGCGAACACGGCCGATCCATTGCGGGTCTCAGTCGTCAGTGCCGACATGATCTCTCTCCCCTTTCGCGTCCTTGGTGTGCGCTTAGCTTTCCTTAGGCATATCGCGCTCGAGTGCCTCGAGGCTGCCCATGCGATCACCCGGAAGCTCCACCTCCTTGTCCTTGTTGACAAGATACGGCGTGCTGGTCTCGCAAGTGCCCTTCTTCACCAGCGTCCAGGCATTGCCCTGATAGTCAACTGTGGACGTGCCTGCACAGGTCGTGCCCGGGCCAGCGGCGCAATCATTTTCGCCCGCCAGGGAGACGCCGTAGCATTTCACCTTTTCCTGGGCGTTGGCCGGTTCGGTCTGGGCGGTCATCGACAGCGCGGTGGCAAAGGCACCAGCGACGGCGATAGCAGAAGCGGTTTTCGTCTTGCTCATGGTCGTGTCCTCATCCAAATCAGCGTGGGTAAGCGCGCTCAGGCCGCTGTGGGATGACGTCCGACTGCGACCTTTGCGCGCTTTCAAACACTAGGCGAATTACCTTGCCGTTTCAGCCAACATCGGGACACATACGTTCAAAACGCGGTGATGTGCTGTTTATTTCATTACGCTGCGGCGGTGGCGTTTGAACGCTCTTTCGGTTCGGCTTGGCGTTCATTCGACTTGTGTTGGGGGCCAAAATCTGTCAGCTTTGCGGCTGATAGGGCAGGAGTGCTGTCCTTGTGCGGGTGCGGCGTGCGTGGTCAAGCCGACATGCAGGGGTCGCCTCGGCGCTTGGCCCGCGACCCGCTGAGAAGGCCGCGGTAGCCGCAAAACAACCCGTATTCAGAAGCTGCCACGGGCCTGCACGTGGAAAACCCTGGCGGATATGGCCTGCAAAGCGCAGCGGCGCCGGGAAGGGGACGAAGCGATGTCATGTCGGAGCGACAGATCGTGCCTTGGCAGGGCGCCTGTGATCGGAGGGGGCGTCCTGATCGTTCTGGGTTTGGCAAATACGATGCCGTATGCCGCTGCCGTTGGCTGACGCCACGTTAATACTCTCATCAACAACGCGAACAGGGGACTCGGAAGTCAGTGACCAAGCCGAACGCGACGACCGCGCGCGCGAGCCTAAACCGGCCGTCCCGCGCTGAAGGCCTGTACCACCCCGACCGCGAGCACGATGCCTGCGGGATCGGTTTCGTGGTGAACATGAATGATGTGCGCAGCCACGAGATCATTCGAAAGGGCCTCAACATCCTCTGCAATCTGGAGCATCGCGGAGCGGTCGGCGCGGATCCGAAGGCCGGTGACGGCTGCGGTATCCTGATCCAGATGCCCGATGCGTTCTGCCGCGCGGTCGCGGGCGAGCACGGTGCCGCGCTGCCCCCTGAGGGCGACTACGCGGTCGGCCAGGTCTTTCTGCCCAGGGACCCGGAAGCGCGGCCCTACTACATCTCGCTGATCGAGCGTGTGATCCGCGAGGAAGGCCAGGAGCTTCTGTTCTGGCGCGATGTGCCGGTCGACAATGCCGATCTGGGCTATTCCGTGCTGCCGACCGAGCCGCACATGGCGCAGGTCTTCATCAAGCGCGGGCCCGACACGCCGGACAACAAGGCTTTCGAGCTTCGCCTCTTCGTATTGCGCCGCGTCATCGAGCTGACCGTCATGCGCGAGCAGCCAGAGGGCCACGAGGATTTCTATATCGCGTCGCTTTCCTCGAAGACGCTTAATTACAAGGGAATGCTGCTGGCGACGCAGCTTGCCGACTACTACCTCGATCTGCAGGACGAGCGGATGGTCTCGGCAATGGCGCTGGTGCATCAGCGCTTCTCCACCAACACCTTCCCCTCGTGGGGGCTGGCGCATCCATACCGGATGATCTGCCACAACGGCGAGATCAACACGCTGCGCGGCAACATCAACTGGATGGCGGCGCGCCAGGCCGCGATGACATCGGACGTGTTCGGCGCGGATCTCGACCGGCTGTGGCCGCTGATCCCGGAAGGTCAGTCGGACAGCGCCTGCTTCGATAACGCGCTGGAGCTTCTTGTGCGCGCAGGCTATCCGCTCGTGCATGCGATGATGCTGCTGATCCCCGAGGCGTGGTCGGGTAACCCGCTCATGGACGACAAGCGCCGCGCCTTTTACGAGTACTACGCCGCGCTCATGGAGCCGTGGGACGGGCCGGCGGCGGTCGCGTTCACCGACGGCCGCCAGATCGGTGCGACGCTCGACCGCAACGGCCTGCGCCCGGCGCGCTACGTGGTCACGAGCGACGATGAGGTGATCCTGTCCTCAGAGGTGGGCGTGCTGTCGGTGCCCGAGGAAAGCATCGTTCACAAGTGGCGGCTTCAACCCGGCCGGATGCTGCTGATCGACCTGGACAAGAAGCGGATTGTCTCCGACGAGGAGATCAAGGCGGAGCTGGCGAACGAGCAACCCTATCAGCGCTGGCTGGACCAGGGTCAGATCCATGTCGAGAACCTGCCCGAGGTCGCGCCGCGCGCGGAGCATCATGGCTCCAACGCGCCGCTCCTGGATCGCCAGCAGGCGTTTGGCTACACCGAGGAAAGCTGGCGCGTCATCATGGCGCCGATGGTTCAAAGCGGCGAAGAGCCGGTGGGTTCCATGGGGACCGATACGCCGGTGTCGACGCTGTCAAGCAGGCCGAAGCTCCTGCACACTTACTTCAAGCAGAACTTCGCACAGGTCACGAACCCGCCGATCGACCCGATCCGGGAGGAGTTGGTGATGTCGCTGGTCTCGTTCATCGGACCGCGGCCGAACCTGCTCGACCCCGAGGCGATGTCCGGCATGAAGCGCCTGGAGGTCGGCCAGCCGATCCTCACCGACGAGAAACTGGAGCGCATCCGCCAGATTGGCGACATCGCTGGCAACGATTTTCGCACCGTCACGCTCGACATGACCTTCCCGGCGGAAGATGGCGCGGGCGGCATGGAAGGCGCGATCGATGCCCTTTGCGCTGAAGCCGAAGCCAGCGTGACTGCGGGCGACAACATCGTGATCCTCTCTGACCGCAACGTTTCGCCGTCGCGCGTGGCGATTCCCGCGCTGTTGGCGACCTCGGCGGTCCACCATCACCTGATCCGCAAGGGGCTGCGGACCACCGTCGGCCTGGTCGTCGAAACCGGCGAAGCCCACGAGGTGCACCAGTTCTGCACGCTGGCCGGCTACGGCGCGGAGGCCATCAACCCGTATCTCGCCTTTGAGACGATCCGTGCAAACCTGGACGAGTTCGAGGGCGAGATCTCCGAAGAGGACGCGATCCACCGCTTCATCAAGGCGGTGGACAAGGGCATCCTGAAGGTCATGTCCAAGATGGGCATCTCGACCTACCAGTCCTATTGCGGCGCGCAGATCTTCGACGCGGTCGGGCTTCAGAGCGAGTTCCTCGAAAAGTACTTTACAGGCACGCAGGGACTGATCGAAGGCGTTGGCTTGCCCGAGGTCGCCGACGAAACCATCAAGCGCCATCAGCGCGCGTTCAGTGAGGATCCGGTTCTGCGGGAAGGTCTGGATGTTGGCGGCGAATACGCCCTGCGGGTGCGCGGCGAGGCCCACGCCTGGGGTCCCGAGGTCGTTGCCGACCTTCAGCACGCCGTGCGCGGCAACCTGCCCGACAAGTACCGTGATTATGCACGGCATATCAACGAGCAGAACGAGCATCTGCTGACGCTGCGCGGCTTGTTCCGCATCCGCTCGGCCGATGAGATGGGCCGCAAGCCCGTGCCGCTTGAGGAAGTCGAGCCCGCCAAGGAGATCGTCAAGCGGTTTGCCACGGGCGCCATGTCGTTCGGCGCGATCAGCCGCGAGGCGCACACCACGCTCGCCGTCGGCATGAACCGGATCGGCGGCAAGTCGAACACCGGCGAAGGCGGCGAGGAAGCCGACCGCTACACGCCGATGCCTGGCGGCGACTCGATGCGCTCGGCCATCAAGCAGGTCGCCTCGGGCCGCTTCGGCGTGACGGCGGAATACCTCGTCAACTCCGACGCCATGCAGATCAAGATGGTGCAGGGCGCCAAGCCCGGCGAAGGCGGCCAGCTTCCCGGCCACAAGGTCGACGCGACAATCGCCAAGGTCCGGCACTCCACGCCGGGCGTCGGCCTGATCTCGCCGCCGCCGCATCATGACATCTACTCGATCGAGGACCTCGCGCAGCTCATCTTCGACCTGAAGAACGTCAACCCGACGGGGCAGGTGAGCGTCAAGCTCGGTTCGGAGATCGGCGTCGGCACCGTCGCGGCGGGCGTGTCCAAGGCAGGCGCGGACCACGTGACCATCGCCGGCTTCGAGGGCGGTACTGGCGCCAGCCCGCTCACCTCGATCAAGCACGCTGGCAGCCCGTGGGAACTGGGCTTGGCGGAGACCCAGCAGACTCTGGTGGTTCAAGGCTTGCGCAGCCGGATCGCCGTGCAGGTGGACGGCGGCTTCCGCACGGGCCGCGATGTCGCCATCGGCGCACTGCTCGGGGCGGACGACTTCGGCTTCGCCACGGCGCCGCTCATCGCTGTCGGCTGCATCATGATGCGCAAGTGCCATCTGAACACGTGCCCGGTCGGCGTGGCCACGCAGGATCCGGTGCTGCGCAAGCGCTTCAAGGGGCAGCCCGAGCACGTGGTGAACTACTTCTTCTTCGTGGCCGAGGAGGTCCGCGCGCTGATGGCGGAGATGGGCTTCAGGCGCTTCGACGAGATGATCGGCAAAACCGAGTTCATCGACGTAGAGAGCGCGGTCGATCACTGGAAGGCGCACGGCCTCGACCTGTCGAAGCTGCTGCACATGCCGAAGGTCGAAAATGATGCGGCGCGCTATAACTCCGAGCTGCAGCCGGACAGGCTGGCGACCGTGCTGGACCGCAAGCTCATCAAGCTTGCCGAACCGGCGGTGGAGCGCAAGGAGCGGGTCAAGCTGGAGCTGCCCATCCGCAATACTGACCGCACCACCGGCGCGATGCTCTCCGGCGAGATCGCCAAGCGGTACGGCCACGAAGGCTTGCCGGAGGACACCATCTGGATCACCTTCAACGGTACCGCGGGCCAGAGCTTCGGCGCGTGGGGCGCGGCAGGCGTGACGCTCGACCTGATCGGCGACGGCAATGACTATGTCGGCAAGGGCCTGTCGGGCGGCAAGCTGATCGTGCGTCCGACCCCGCAATCGGGCATCGTGCCGGAAGAAAGCATCATCGTCGGCAACACGGTGCTCTACGGCG
>CAYFTI010000149.1:0-5791 GCA_964346065.1 uncultured Hyphomicrobiaceae bacterium | reverse complement strand
GCTGGGGGCGTCGGCGGCAACTTTGGGGATGCTGACGACCGTTTGATAGGCGGCGACGGCGGCGATGGCGGTCCCGGGGGCGACGTCTCGGGTGTCTTTAACACAGATGACAGTCACGCGGTTGGCGGCGTTCATGTCGGTTACAACTGGGTTCACAACGATCTCCTGCTCGGCCTTGAGGGGGATCTCTCCCTGAAGGATAATACGGAGGATTACCTCGGGACTCTGCGGGGGCGCGCGGGTATTGTCCGGAATAACCTCCTGCTGTACTTAACCGGCGGTCTAGCCTTCCGCGACGGCGACGACAGGGATTTTGCCGGACTTGCCAGCCCCGGCGGTGATGGCGGCGACGGCGGGATCAACGACGATGAGGTTGATGATCCCGATGAGGAAGGAGCCGATGAAGGCGGCGTCGGCGGCACGGGTGGCTCGGGCGGCGCTCCGTCTATCGCAATGGCTCCCAATGACATGGACGAGACCGGCTTCGTCCTTGGCGGCGGTCTGGCTTATATGCTGTCGAGCAGTGTCAGCGCCGGGGTCGAAGGTCTTTGGTATTCGTTCGACGAAGATGACGAGATAGCCGTCATACGCGCCCGCCTGACCATGCACCTCAACGGCGCGGAATATGGTTCCATGAAAGACGGGATGGCCGCGCCCGCCATCGCAAATTGGAGCGGTTTTTATCTTGGCGGCAACATCGGGGCCGGCTTCGGCCAGGATGATTGGGTGGACAGCATCCGCACCGCAGACGGGTCGTCTGGCCAGGATGGGCAGAACGGCGCGCTTGGCAGCACCGACGTGAATGATTCGGGTGTACCAATTACAGACGGGATCGATGATCCAGGCGCCGGCGGCGGTGGCGGCGGCGGTGGCGCAGCGGCGCTGCTCGCCTTTGACGATGGCTCCGCATTCCTCGGCGGCGCGTATATCGGCCACAACTGGCAGGACGGCGCGCGCGTGGTGGGCGTCGAGGGCGACGCGAACTGGTCGGACTCTGATCTGATCGATTATCTGGCCAGCCTGCGTCTTCGCCTCGGCTACGCATTCGATGACGTGCTCGTTTACGGCACGGCCGGTGTCGCATTCGCCGGAAGGAATGGCGGTGTCTCGGCGGTGTCGCTGACCAACGGCGGCGACGGCGCTGACGGGCAGGATGGTTTCCAGGAAAACAACATCAGTGGCTTTGAAGACGGTCCTGTTGAGGTCCCGGTTGGAGGCCGCGGAGGCGAAGGCGGCTCTGGAGGTACGGCGACCGTCAGCTACGGCGACGACGGTAATGACGTCGGGTTTGTCGTCGGCGGCGGTTTCGAGGCCAAATTGACCGAAAGCACCAGCTTCGGTGTCGAGGGTCTTTATTACGGGTTTGACGGCGACGACGCGCGGCACGACCCGCTCTCATACGAAGCCGGCGACGATCTCAGCAATTTCGTTGTCCGCGGGCGTCTTACCTTCCATCTGACGCAGGAGCGTGCGCCTCTGAAGTGAACCGTACAACCGGGCCACGGTTCGGGGGGCAAATTAACTGCGTGTTCCTTGCTCCGCGGCCCGATTCCGTGGTCCCTCTTTGTATACGCGCGCGAGGCATTCTCGAGGTGTCTTGTGGGCGTGGGTCAGTCCAAGCCATGGGATAATCCTTGGGGTGCCACGCCCCCCGATCGATCTGCCCCCATCGGCTTCCATTGCTGTAAAAACGGGGCGGAAGTTGCAGTTGGGCTTGTACCGCCACATCCAGCTTCTTGCGCCGGATCTTGTTGAGCGTTACAGGCGCCCCGCTGCGCTGTGGCCGTGACGCCGACAACGGGGCAAGCGCCCTGAAACACCGTGGCCGGCGTGATCAGGGCTGGCGCTTACATCTGGCTGAGCGATAACACGATTGCCAGCGCTATAGCGCAATCCGAAAAGTGGGAACCGCTTTTCGGATAAATTGCGCGGCAAATCAGAAGGATAGAGACGCATCCCGGTTCTATCAGAACGGCTGCGGCTCTGAGGCGCTTTATCAGGTGGTCAATGACGAGATCGGGGTCCATGCCGGCGAGAGGGCTGCGCTCAATGAAATCTTCGGGATTTCCATCAAGCTCGACGGCAAGGTGAAATATCCTACTTTCAAGCACTCCTCGGTCCACCCGCCACCAGAGAACAGCGCGCGTGAAACGGCCCTTCGCAGTTTGCCGCAGGCCGCGATGCAGGCGACCATACGGCTGTGACACCGATCCGGCATGACAGGGGGTGGATCCTGGTCAGGCTGGGGCAGGTCACGGCGCACCCCTTGAAACAGGAGAATGATGCGCGCAAGACGAGACGCATCGGCCTTGCCTCAAGCTATTCCAATGAGCGTGCGCCAATAATCCCAGGACGCGAGCTCTCTCACCGTCTCGACGGGCAGGGCATTCAAAATCAGGCCTGCCGAAATCGCGACGAGCACCGGTATCAGGACCGCGTGCGCGATCACCAGAGCATTGTTTATGAGCCGCCATTTGTGCTCCCGCACGTTAATTCTCATAATCGATATGAATATCATCAGGCTGACCATCATATAGTCGAGCACGAAAATGCGATCTGAGACAGTCGCGGTGTCCGAATCGATTTGGGGTAGTGACAAATAGAGAGCTACAGCTGACAACAGGGCGGTTACTTGCAGCGTGATGATCGCCTCGAGATAAGATTGCGGAATGAAAATCGACAGGTACGCAACGATAAGAATGAACATCAGCGGTACCAGGACCCGGAGATAGTAGTCCGTCGTCTCTCGCGTCATCTGCCAGACGAACCGGCTCTCATAGAAGGGTACGATGCTGGGCTGATGGGTGAAGGCGTCCACCACCGGCACGAAGTCATGCGAGTAGGAGACATACTGGGCCGCGAAGTCCCAGTTCTCGACGCGCAGCGCCGGATCGCGCATGGCAAGCGGCGGCGGCTGGATGATGAACTGCTTGTCGCCGCTTCGAGGCTGGATGTCGATTGAGAACTGCTGGGAATCGAATGGATAGTTGGCAAAGTCGGGGTTGAAACGGAAGAGCCCGGAGATCCGGTAGATCCGCATACTCTCCGGATAGGCGTCCGTGGGGCCACCGCCATAAATTGTTTCGATGGTCAGGTGCGGGCCGTTCGTACGCGGGTCGATGAAGGCGTTCGTGAACTTGAGATCCTTGAGCCCAATACGGTCCGATGCACGAATGGACAAGTAGAAGTCCGCGTAGAACGAGCGTTCGTTATTGTCGATCGCGTAGATGCGCAGCATGTCCACATCCAGGTAGAGCGTGTCGATGCGGCTCAGCGTGCCAGATCGGGTGCGCACGAACTGTATGGGAGCAAGCTGCGTTCGGCCAAGCGTATGAGGCAGAATGATCACGAACGGGGTCTGCGCGCGGGTTCGCACGCGCGGAAAGAAGGACCAGTTCTCGAACCGCCCGTGAAACGCGCCGCTGCCGGCCGCGTAGGTTTCGCCGGGGGCTCGCAGAACCGCCTCATGCATGTCTTCCAGTTCGGCTTGCCGCCCCGCGCCATTGGCGGCCTTCGCGACGAGCGCGACCATATCCGCGAACTGTGCTCCAGAGCCGATCGCTTCGAGATTGCTCGGTGAAAAAGGTTCCGGCTCGTAGTCAGGGTCGCAGGCGCCCTCCTGCCAGCCCGGCGCATCGGCCCGTTTGGTGCCCTCGAAGAGCCATTCCTCCGGGTTGCTTTGCGTCACGACATCGCGCACCGAATCCTGATCGACCTCGGGGACATTGCCCCAGCTGAGCTGATAAATCGCATTCGGGTAAACCCCCGACAGGGCGTCTGCAACACGCCCGATATTGCCCACCAGCATGATCGCCGGGGTGAACTGTGCCTGCACGAACTTCTTGAGAACGTCGACTGACTCGGAGTTGCCGACAGCCAGGACGACGAAATCGGCCTGCTTCGCCTTCATGTCCGCGATGGCCGCCCCGAGTGCTTTTGCATCGAGACGCGCCATCCATCGGTTCCCTCTTCGACTGATCCGGTGGTCGGCCTTGACCCGATCCGCGATCTTGCTCTTCTTCAGGCCATCGCCGATCGCCCGGATGTCGGTGCGCCCGTCGCGACCGAGAAAAGCAACAGAACTGACCCCCATCTCCTCGAGAAACGCGGCCATGACCGGGACGCGTTCTGCCTCTTGGGACGGGCGCATGGAAAAAACGTTGGGATAGGCGGAGAAGACTTCGGACACCGAAATATCGGAAATAAGCGGAACGCCGCTGTTCCTGATCTGGTCTCCGTGGGTGGCGAAAACCTTTTGGCCCCGGTTGGAACTCGTAAGGCCGATCATCGCCAGGAGATTCGGCAACTCCAGCGCGGTACCCATATTCTCGACTGTTTGATCGGCGTCGCGTCGCCCGTCCAGAATGGTGATATCGATTGGCCGGCCGTTGACGCCGCCGCGTGCGTTGATCTTGTCCTGCTCAAGATTCACCAGCCGCTTGATAGCCGCGACATGACCGCGGTCGTAACATCTCCCAACATCGGAATCGACGAACAGTGCGATGGAGACCGGCGGTCCGGCTGCGAGTGCCTCCTCCTGCGCGCGGGCGTCACTTGTGCTGAAGATCGTGGCGATCAACGCGATGGCCATGAAAGCCATCATCAACCAGTCTCGACGCGACCCGCCTCCCGAACGGACATATCCCCTCATGGCCAAATCCCCCCGGCAATCGCCCACAGCTCCGACAGTGTTGCCCCGGCGCCGATGATAGTCGCTCCGGTCGTGGAAAGATACGGCGGTTAACCGCCGCCATCCTGGAAGTTTGTCATCGGGATTGCGCGCCCAGAGCGAGCGTTCACGACTGGCACTGATGCCGGTGTGCCAGTGCCGGAAATCTGCCATAACGCACCGGGTATCACCGAGACGCCCGGGTCGGTTTTGAGCCGGGGGCAAGATCAACCCTTCGGGAGGATGTGCGCGGCCCTGCGAATATTACGGGGAGCTCGCGTTTGCTTTATTCGCAAAGCTTCTTGCCTGCTCCCGCAATGCAAATTTCTGGATCTTGCCGGTCGACGTTCTCGGGATGGACGCGAAAACGAATCTGCCGGGGACCTTGTAGGACGCGAGCTGTTCGCGGCACCACTGGCGAAGATCGTCGGTGTCCGCTTGCTCGCCGGGCGCCAACTCGATGAAGGCGCAAGGTCTTTCGCCCCACTTGTCGTCCGGCATGGCGACCACCGCGGCCACCGCGACCGCCGGGTGCCGGTAAAGCGCTTCTTCGACCTCAATGGAGGAGATGTTTTCCCCGCCCGATATGATGATGTCCTTCGAGCGGTCCTTGAGCTGGATGTAGCCGTCGGGATGGATCACACCGAGATCCCCGGAGTGAAACCAACCGCCGGTAAAGACCTTTGAGGTCGCCTCGGGGTCGCGAAAATATCCCTTCATCACGACGTTGCCGCGGAACATGACCTCGCCCAGGGTTTCGCCGTCGCGCGGCACCGGCGCCATGGTGTCGGGGTCCAGCACGTCGAGCTGCTCCAGCGGCAGATAGCGAACGCCCTGGCGCGCTTTCTTCGCGGCCTGCTCGGCCGGCGGCAGGCTCGACCAGCCCTGATGCCAGTCGTTGACCACCGCGGGGCCGTAGGTTTCCGTCAGGCCATACAGGTGGGTCACGTCGAACCCGGCGGCATTCATCTCCGCCAGCAGCGTTTCTGGCGGCGGCGCGGCGGCGGTGAAAAACTGCACGGTCCGGTCGAGGTCGCGTTTGACCTCATCAGGCGAAGAGACCATCAGCGACATGACGACCGGCGCGCCGCACAGATGGGTCACGCCTTCATCGGCAAGCGC